>NZ_JBCFQK010000013.1:0-114771 GCF_041729735.1 Flavobacterium magnesitis
GCACTTTCAGTGCAGAGTGGTTTAGTCAAGCTTTCTTGTTTTTCATTTTTTCCAATTAGGACAAAAAAAATCCTAAACTATTGCTTAGGATTTTTAAAATTTTAATTCAAATATATTCTTATTCGTTGTGCAAGAAAGATTGTCTGTTTAACAAAGTTTCTTCATCCTCAACATGATTATCATCTGGAATACAACAATCTACAGGACATACAGCAGCACATTGAGGCTCATCATGAAACCCTTTACACTCTGTACATTTTCCTGGCACAATATAATATACTTCATCAGAAATTGGAGTTTGAGCTTCTTCAGCATCCACTTCAGTTCCATCAGGAAGAATTACAGTTCCACTTAATTTTGTACCATCTTTATATCTCCAATCGTCAGCACCTTCATAGATTGCTGTATTTGGGCATTCTGGTTCACATGCACCACAGTTGATACATTCGTCTGTTATGATAATTGCCATTTTGTTCTGTGTTTGTGTTTTTAAAGTAAAAATCTTGATCGTCAAAAAAACATTTGACATAAGACTTTTGACTTTCGATTTATTAAATCTTACTTTTGTGCAAAATTACAATCAAAACATTTCATAAACAAACATTATGACATTAGAAAACAAAAAAAATATTTTTATAGAATTAGGAAAGTTTTTGAGCCAATTTTCCGAAGCCGAAAACCTCCAAAAAGAAGGTGTTTTAGGCAATGCTATTTTTTTTGATTCTTTTGTTGATTTGATTCAACTTTCTCAATCGCACAATGGCTGGTACACTCCTGAACAAGTGCATTATGCTATTCAATCTTGGGCAGAAGCCTTAACCGAAGAAAACCTAAATGAATGGTTATCGAAATACAATTTTGACAACGTACAACCTAAAAAAATTGCACTGATATTAGCTGGAAATATTCCATTAGTCGGTTTTCATGATTTTCTGTCTGTTTTAATAACAGGACATGATGTTTTAATTAAAACTTCATCAAACGACCAACATTTGCTTCCTTTTCTTGCAAAATACCTAATTCATATTGCTCCAGAGTTAGAAAACAAGATTACTTTTAGCGAAGGGAAATTAGAAAATTTTGATGCTGTAATTGCTACTGGAAGCAACAACACAGCCCGTTATTTTGAATATTATTTTAAAGACAAGCCTTCTATTATTCGAAAAAGCCGAAATTCTATTGCTGTTTTAAACGGCGAAGAAAGCAAAGAACAATTAATTGCTTTAGGCGAAGATATTTTTAGGTATTTCGGTTTAGGATGCCGCAATGTTTCTAAACTTTTTGTTCCAAAAGGATATACATTTGATTCCTTTTTTGAAGCTATATTCGAATACCAGAATGTGATTCATTATGAAAAGTACGCTAATAATTATGATTACAATAAGGCGGTTTTCCTGATGAGTAACTTTAAATTACTAGACAATGGTTTTCTAACTATAAAAGAAGACAGCAGCCATGCTTCTCCAATTTCTAGTGTCTTTTACGAATATTATGAAAACCTTTCAGATTTAGAAAAAAAACTAGAAGCTGAAGCCGACAATATCCAATGTATTGTGAGCAATAATTTAATAAAAAACAGTGTTTCATTTGGACAGACGCAACAGCCTAAATTATGGGATTATGCGGATAATATTGATACTATATCGTTTTTGTTAATAACATAGAAAAAAATTTAATAATTATTATGAATAATTTAATGCTTATTCAACTCCTATTACCGAAATTTGCATTTTAATTTTTTGGACTTAAACTACACCATGAAAAAACACAACTACAGCGCAGGACCATCTATCTTACCACAAGAAGTTTTTGAAAAATCAGCACAAGCTATTTTAGACTTCAATAATTCAGGATTATCAATTTTAGAGATTTCACACCGTAGCAAAGACTTTGTTGCAGTAATGGACGAAGCTAGAGCTTTGGCTCTTGAGTTGCTAGGATTAGAAGGAAAAGGATACCAAGCTCTTTTTCTTGGAGGTGGAGCAAGCCTTGAATTTTTGATGGTTCCTTATAACTTGATGAAAGAAGGTGGAAAAGCAGCTTATTTAGATTCAGGAACCTGGGCTACTGCAGCTATTAAAGAAGCAAAACTTTTTGGAGAAACAGTTATTGTAGCTTCTTCAAAAGATGACAATTATACTTATGTACCAAAAGGATACGAAATTCCTGCTGATGCAGATTATTTCCACTGTACTTCTAACAATACTATTTTTGGTACTCAAATGAAATCATTTCCTCAAACTAATGTTCCATTAGTATGCGATATGAGTTCGGATATTTTCTCTAGACAATTGGATTTTTCTCAATTTGATATTATTTATGCTGGTGCTCAAAAAAATATGGGACCTGCAGGAGCTACATTAGTAGTTATTAAAGAAGAAATCATCGGTAAAAACGGTCGTGCTATTCCAAGTATGTTGGATTATGCCAAACACGTTAAGGCGGATAGTATGTTCAACACTCCTCCTGTTTTCCCTGTGTACGCGTCTCTATTGACATTGAGATGGATCAAGGAAAAAGGCGGAATTGCAGCGGTTGAAAAACTAAACAACGCTAAAGCAGCATTGCTTTACAACGAAATTGACAGAAACCCATTATTTAAAGGAGCTGCTGTTGAGGAAGATCGTTCTAATATGAATGTTACTTTCTTATTGACTAATCCTGAGCACACTGAAACATTTGACAAAATGTGGAAAGAGGCTGGAATTTCTGGTTTACCAGGACACCGTTCTGTAGGTGGTTACAGAGCATCTATCTATAACTCTATGCCAATTGAAAGCGTACAAGTTTTAGTAGATACGATGCAAGCTTTGGAAAAAGCAGTTTAAATCCCCCTAAACCCCGAAGGGGAACTATATAGATTATGGATTTTGTATAACCTAAATAGGTTGGGATTTGGAATTTCAGTATTGGAATTTTATTTTAAAATGCTAGCAGAGGCTCTAGCCCCGATAGAAGTGGAAATCCTTGTGGAGGCAGGCATCTACGCCGACACAAGATTGAAACGGATAGCGGGAAATAGCTTCTAAACCATTCAATTAATTTGAGGATAAAACCTCGTAATGTAATAAAAAAACATGAAAGTATTAGCAAACGACGGGATTTCAAAAAGTGGAATCTTAGCTTTAGAAAAAGGTGGTTTTGAAGTAATCACTACAAAAGTTGCTCAAGAACAAGTAGCGAACTACATTAACGAAAATAACGTAAGCGTTATTCTTGTTCGTAGTGCGACTAAAGTTCGTAAGGACATTATTGATGCTTGTCCGGGCATTAAAATCATCGGTCGTGGTGGTGTAGGTATGGATAATATTGATGTGGATTATGCTAAAAGCAAAGGAATTCACGTAATCAATACTCCTGCTTCTTCATCAGAATCTGTAGCTGAATTAGTTTTTGCTCATTTATTATCTGGTGTTCGTTTCTTGCATGATTCTAACAGAAACATGCCTTTAGAAGGAGACACTAAGTTTAATGACTTGAAAAAAGCTTACGGTAACGGTACTGAATTAAGAGGAAAAACTTTAGGTATTGTAGGTATTGGTCGTATTGGTCAGGCTACTGCTAAAATGGCTCTTGGTTTAGGTATGAAAGTGATTGCTGCTGATAGTTTTATTCCTTCAGTAGATGTTAAAGTAGAATTCTTTGACGGACAATCAGTAACTACTACTATCGTTCCTCAATCATTAGAATCTTTATTTCAAGAAGCTGATTTCATTACATTACACGTTCCTGCTCAAAACGGTTACATTGTAACTGAAAAAGAGTTTGCTACTATGAAAGACGGTGTAGGTATTGTAAACTGTGCACGTGGTGGAGTTATTAACGAAGTAGATTTAGTTAAAGCTTTAGACAGCGGAAAAGTTGCTTTTGCAGGATTAGATGTTTTCGAAAACGAACCAACTCCAGCTACACAACTTTTAATGCACCCAAATATCTCTTTGACTCCACACATTGGAGCTGCAACAGGAGAAGCGCAAGACAGAATTGGAACTGAATTAGCATCACAAATTATTAGTTTGTTAAGCTAAATAAAGTTTATATAATAAAAAAAAGGACTCATGGCAAATAGCTAATGAGTCCTTTTTTTATTAAATTTGGTAACCAATCATATAAAACAAATCTCATGTTAGCACAATTATCACAATTAGTACAGGAATTTGGTGCAGATGCAGTTGTAAAAAACGAGGCAATTCCAAACGAAAAAAATGAGGCAGTTCTAAAAGAAACCAGCAATTCTATTTTTTCAAGTTTACAAAAAATAGCAACTCAAGCTGATTTATCTCAAATAGCAGGCATTTTACAAGGCAAGGATATTGATAAAAACAACCCAACAGTAAAAGAAATTACAAATCAAGTATCTAATTCTTTAACCGAAAAGCTAGGAATCAATTCAGCAACAGCTACCAGTGCTGTAACAGCAATGATTCCGCAAATTTTAGGTTCTTTAATAACAAAAGCTAATGATCCAAAAGATAATAGTTTAAACCTTTCTGATATCCTTAGTTCTTTAACTGGTGGCGATAGTCCAGAAAATGCTGGAATCATGGAAGCTATTTCTACTTACGGAATTCATTTTGGACTGGATCAAAATGCAGATGGAAAAGTAGATCTTGATGATGCTATTGAACTCACTAAAAAAGGTGGATTAGGCGGTATGCTGGGGAAACTTTTTGGAAAATAAAAACAAAAAACTATTTTATCGCTAATGCCATTTATTGAAAAGATAAATGGCATTTTTTTTGCAAAAACATAAAATCAGCTATTTAATCCGTAATTTTAAGTCAAACTAACTCTTGCCATGAAAAATAACCTGTATATATTAACATTAATTCTAGGTCTCATTTTAATTAGTTGCACTACTCAAAAAGCAACTATTGTAAAAGACAAAACTCTAAATTCAACCAGCAGTGACACTATCAAAATTGTCAATGAAGAAGTAGAATATGAAGTAATTATTATTGATCCTGGTTTTTCTACCTGGCTCAATTCCATGGCGCATCCAAGAGGTTTTTACACCCAAAGTTATCTGGAAACTAAAAACCAATTTTACATCAACGAATGGAATAATCGTTTTTTACAACCGCAACGTTTCAGCAGAGATTTATATGAAATGAGTATTGATTATAATCCAAATATTAATTACGGATATGAAGTAAATTATTTGATATACAACTACATGATTTATTTTCAAAATAATTACCGTCAAAGACTTTTTGGTCGTGTTCCTCTGAGATAATCTTGTTATATTTGTTATCATCAAAAGTGAACATGGAGAAATTAAAAAGACGTTGGGGAATAACTTCTAATTATGATTTAGTAATTATTTTTATAGTTTTTGCTATAAATGGTTCTTTGTCCGCCAGAATCTCTAGTTTTCTAATGAATCTTTTAAATATAAATAGAGAAAACACACATTGGTCTCTTTACTATTTTATCTTAATTGTTTTGGTACTTCCGCTATACCCTTTCTTGTTAATGTTTATTGGTTATCTTTTTGGTCAATCAAAGTTCTTTTTCCCATTTTCTAAAAAAATGCTTCGAAGAATAGGATTGGGATTTGTATTTAAAGAACAAAAAACTAAATAATTTAATTTCCTTTTTTTATAATATAATAATAAATCCAGGTTAGTGTAAAGGACGGAATAATATCCGTCAGAGGAAAAAGTTCTTCAACAAACGCAATAATTCCTCCTATTTTCCCTATGGTTCCTTTATACATTCTGGTCATTAGAAAACCAGCTACTGGAGCCCAAACTACATCTGAAAATTCGCCTAAAAAAGGAATCGTAAACGATAGCATTCCGATGCCATCGAAAATAATTCCTAACAAAAGCTTTTTGTAGCGATTTTCCATTCTTGATATTTGTTAACGTATAAAACTACTCTTGTTTTAACTTATCCTTGAAATAGGTTCTAACTTTATTAATTTTAGGAGTAATTACTAAAGAACAATAGCCTTGCGATTTGTTTTGATTGTAATAATTTTTATGATAATCTTCAGCTTCATAAAAAGTAGAAGCGGCAGAAACTTTGGTAACAATTGGTTTTTCAAAAACAGCTTCTTGCGTTAAAAAACTAATAAAATCTTCCGAAATTTCTCGTTGTTGATCATTATGGTAGAAAATTTCACTTCGATATTGTGTACCTACATCATTTCCCTGACGGTTTAAAGTAGTAGGATCATGAGTTGCAAAAAACAATTCTAATAATTCTCCAAAAGAAATTACCGCTGGATCAAAACTAATTTGAATAGCTTCGGCATGACCTGTATCGCCTTGACAAATTTCTTTATATGTAGGATTCACCGTGTTTCCTCCTATATAACCAGAAACAACACTTTGCACTCCTTTTAATTCTAAAAAAACCGCCTCGGTACACCAAAAACATCCACCAGCAAATGTTGCTACTTCTATCATTTCTTCTTTTTTCATAATATTTTTTTTAAACCGTTTTTACCACTACAAAAACCATTCTTTAAAGAACAGTAGCTATTTCTATTAACTCAAATTTATGCTTTTTAGTCTAAAAATATGCTTTTTCTGATTTTATAATCATTAAAATCTTTGTTTCTTTGTAAAAACTGCTCACCATGATACAAGCCAAAAACTTACATAAATATTACGACCAACTTCATGTTTTAAAAGGAGTAGATTTACACATCCAAAAAGGAGAAATTGTATCTATTGTAGGTGCTTCTGGAGCAGGGAAAACAACACTTTTACAAATTTTAGGCACATTAGACAGTCCGAATACCCCCGCCCCTAAAGGGGAAGTAAATCTTAAAAACGGAATTGAACTTCGAATCAATAATGAAGACATTTTGTCTATGAATGACAAAAATTTATCTAAATTCAGAAATCTAAATTTAGGTTTCATTTTTCAATTCCATCAGTTATTACCTGAATTCACTGCGCTTGAAAATGTATGTATTCCAGCATTTATAGCTAATAAATCAAAAAAAGAAACCGAAGAGGAAGCTATAAAATTATTAACTTATCTTGGTCTTTCTCATCGAATTAATCATAAACCCAACGAACTTTCTGGTGGTGAACAACAACGTGTGGCGGTTGCCAGAGCTTTAATTAACAAACCAGCCGTCATTTTTGCCGACGAACCTTCAGGGAATTTGGATACTGCTTCGGCAGAAAACTTACACCAATTATTTTTTAAATTAAGAGATGAATTTGGACAAACTTTTGTTATTGTAACTCATAATGAAGAATTAGCCAATATGGCTGATAGAAAACTGGTAATGGTTGATGGACAAATTAGCTCTTAAAAGAGACTAAGTTGCTAAGATTCTAATAAGCCAACAGTTTTTTTAAAAATTTAGAATCTTAATATCGTAGCATTTTCGAATTTCAACAAATATGACTCAATCCGAACTCAAAGATTTTCTTGACGAAAAAGTATTGCAATACAACACACTTGATTTTATAGAAAGTGATCCTGTGCAAATTCCACATTTGTTCACACAAAAAGAAGACATTGAAATTGCTGGTTTTTTGAGTGCTACTATCGCTTGGGGCAACCGAAAAATGATTATCAAAAACAGCCATCGCATGATGGAATTAATGGGAAACACTCCTTATGATTTTGTGATGTCGCATTCTGATGAAGATTTGGTACGGTTAGAAACTTTTGTACATCGTACTTTTAATGGTCAGGATTTCATTGGCTTCATTAAAAGTTTACAAAACATCTATAAAAATCATGATGGTTTAGAAGCCCTTTTTGCTAAACATCAAGAAACAAATTCGATGCAAAAAAGCATTTCTGAATTTAAAAAAACCTTTTTTGATATTCCACATTTAGCCCGAACACAAAAGCACATTTCAGATCCATTGAATAATTCGGCGGCTAAGAGAATCAACATGTACTTGCGATGGATGTGTCGCCAAGATAATAAAGGAGTCGATTTAGGGATTTGGAAAACTATTCCTCCTGCTTTTCTTTCTTGTCCGTTAGATGTTCATTCGGGAAATGTAGCTCGAAAATTAGGCTTACTGACTCGCAAGCAAAATGACGGAAAGGCGCTTTTCGAATTGGATTCTAAACTTAGAGAATTTGATTCCACTGATCCTGTAAAATATGATTTTGCTCTTTTTGGGCTAGGAGTATTTGAAGGCTTCTAATTATTCTCACATTAAAAGAAAACAAAATATTTATCCTGTAATACTTTTATCCAAAATTAACACAAAAAGTGCATTTTATCGACTTTTTTAAGCACTTAATCGATGTTATTGAATTTATTCATTACTTTTATCTTGTAAAGTACCCTAAATTACAAAAATTAATAACCTACAAGAAAAATGAATCTTTCAAAAAAAATTGTTCTGGCTGAGGATAACACTATCCTTTCAAAATTGCTACAATTCAAATTAGAAAAAGAAGGTTATCAACTCTTAATAGCTACCAATGGTAAAGAGGCCGTTGATCTAATTGAAGAGAACAAGCCCGACATGATTCTTACTGATATTATGATGCCTTTCATTAGTGGACTTGAAGTTATCAGCCATGTTAGAAACAAGTTAGAAATGAAAACTCCTATTGTTGTATTTTCTTCTGCAGGTCAGGAAGAAATGGTTTTAAGTGCTTTTAATTTGGGTGCCACCGATTTTATGAGCAAACCTTTTAGTCCTAACGAATTAATTATTCGTATCAAAAGGTTGTTGCAGTAAAGCTATAAAACAACTGTTATGTTAGAATTACTTCAAAATAGTATTGAAGCATTAAATAATTCTCATCCAATTATCCAATTGTGTGTTTATATGTCGTTGCTTTTTACAGCAATAATATTACTATTGGTTATTTATTTAAAAAATCTTAGAGACCGTTTAAGAATAAAAGGACGTATAGAAGCTACTTATAAAAAGAAATACGAATCTGATCTTATAGAATATTTATATGGAGGCGATGATAAAAACATCACTGAAGAGCAACAAAAAATTGTACATTATTTAAAAAAATCTGCTGAAAACAGACTAAAAAGAAAACTTATAATAGCCACTTTTTTAAAATTGAAAAATGAAATTTCAGGAGAAACTGCCGATGCGATTCAGAATTTATATTACCAAACCGGACTTATTAATTCAGCCACTTCTAAACTAAAAAGTAAAAAGTGGGACAGCGTAGCTCGCGCTATTAAAGAGCTAACATTATTTGAAATTAAAGAAGCTCATGACGAAATTATTCAACTAATTAATCATCCTAAAAAAGAAGTTCGTAATGAAATTCAAAAATACTTAGTCAAATTATTCCGTTTTGATGGACTTAAGTTTTTAAACGTTTTAGAAAATCCACTGTCAGAATGGGATCAAATTCAATTATTAGAAATTTTAAACAAATTCAATAATCTAGAAGTTCCAGACATGAATAATTGGTTGCGTTCTACAAACAATTCGGTTATTTCCTTTACACTAAAATTAGCCAAAATATACAATCAATTTAGTGTTAAAGATGAAGTTATGGATCTTTTTAATCATCCAAATATCGAAATTAGAATCGAAGCCATTAATGCTGTTGTTCCTTTAGGAATTTATGAAGCAGTTGCCATTTTAAAAGAAGATTATTTTACCAGAAGTTTAGACGAGCAAATTGCTTTTTTTAAAATGATGGAAGAAATGGCAATGCCTGATGATATTCCGTTTATTCGAGAACATATAGAACACGAAAATTTTTTCATTCGGATTTCAGTAATGAAAACCATGAACCTTATTACTGTTGATGATGATAATACTTTTAAAGTCAACACCACGCTTCCTGATTTTACACTTGATAATGATTTAATTATAGCCAGTTAATTATGACTCTAAATTTACCAGAACAACTTATCAACTTTTTTGATTATATCTTTTTTGGTTTTGCCATAGCTGCTATATTGTCTTATATTATTTTGGCAATAATATCTTCTTTCGAAATGGTAGATTATATGAAGAAAAATAGTTTTGTAAATTATACCGAGATATTATCTTCCTCTATTTCTCCTTCTATTTCTATTATTGCTCCAGCATACAATGAAAGTTTGAATATTGTAGAAAACGTACGTTCCTTGCTTTCTAATCATTATGTAAACTACGATGTAATTATAATAAACGATGGCAGTAAAGACGATACTTTAGAAAAACTGATTACTGCTTATGATTTGATAAAAGTAGATTATTTAATTAACAACCAAATTGCAACCCAACCATTAAGAAAAGGTGTTTTTAAATCTACTAATCCTGCTTTTGAGAAATTAATTGTAGTGGATAAGGAAAATGGAGGAAAAGCCGATGCACTAAATTTAGGCTTAAATATTAGCACTAATAAATATGTTGCCTGTATTGATGTTGACTGTTTATTACTCGAAGATTCATTGCAAAAAATGATAAAACCTTTCCTGGAAACCACAGACCATAAAGTAATTGCTGCTGGTGGGGTAATTAGAATTGCAAATTCTTGTATCATAAAAGACGGAAAATTACTTGATGTCAATTTTCCAAAAAACAGTATTGTAAGAGGACAAATTTTAGAATATATAAGAGCTTTTCTATTGGGTCGAATGGCATGGAGTAAACTCAATGGATTGTTAGTTATCTCAGGAGCTTTTGGTTTATTTGATAAAAAAATTGCCCTTGAAGTAGGCGGTTACGACACTAAAACAGTAGGCGAAGACATGGAAATCATAGTACGAATGAGACGCCACATGGAAGAACAAAAAATAAAATACAAGGTAGCTTTTATTCCTGATCCTCTTTGCTGGACAGAAGCTCCTGACAATTATAAAATACTTATTTCACAAAGAAACCGATGGACTCGCGGTACAATTGAAACACTTAAAAAACACAGAAAAATTGGATTTAACCCTAAATACAATTCATTAGGAATACTTAGTTATCCGTATTGGTTTTTCTTCGAAAGATTAGCTCCTATCTTAGAAGTTCTAGGTCTACTCTATTTTTCATTACTTGTTGTGACAAATAATGTAGTTTGGGAATATGCCATAGTATTTCTTATTTTAGCCTATCTTTTTACCGTATTATTTTCTATCATTACCATCATAACTGAAGAATTAACGTACCACCAATACACTAAAAGAGGGATGGGATTACAGCTTATAAAAACTGCTTTTACAGAGCCTATATTGAATCATCCTTTTATTTTGTATGCGGCAATAAAAGGAAATTTTGATTATTATTTTAACAAAAAAATCAAATGGGGCGAGATGACCCGAAAAGGGATGAGTAATAATTAAAAAATGAACATCAATAATAGCCATACATCAACTCAAAAAGAATTAAAATAATGATAAGCAAATCCATTATCAAATTAACAATACTATTTACATTGACTTGCTTCTTTCAAATGCAAGGACAAGTCTTACCCTACAATGGAGATCCGGATGTTTCATTTGAAACCGCGCGAAAACTGGCTTTTAATGAGCAAAGAAAACAAGCACAAGACACCTTAGTAAATATCTTAAAAAAATATCCTGACTATCATGATATTCGTAGTTTTCTAGGATCAACTTATGCCTGGGACGGCGATTACAAAAAAGCCCGAAAAGAGTTTGCTTACGTTATTGAAAAAGCACCTGAAAACATAGAAAACTGGATTGCCGCCATTAAAAATGAATCTTGGAGTGGCGCAAATTATGATGCTTTAGAAATGTCTAAAACAGCTTTGAAAATTTTCCCAAACAATCCCGAAATTACTTTATTAAAAGCCACCGCATTAAAAAACACTAATAATCCAATTGAAGCACAAAGTACAGTCAAAGAAATTATTAAAAAACACCCAGAAAACCAAGAAGCTAAAGATTTTTTAAAAAGCGATGAAAATACACTACGAACAAATACTATTGGAGTAAGAACGGCTGTAGATTTATATTCTGAAGTATTTGATCCCATGCAATATCATACATTGAGTTATGGTAAAAAAACAAAATACGGAAGCATTATTGGTAAACTGAACTTCAACCGTCGTTTTAATGAAAATGGAACTCAGGTAGAAATCGATATGTATCCTAAAATTACAAAAGGATTATATGCTTATGTAAATGTAGGTTTTGCCAATACTTTTCTGTTTCCTGATTTAAGATATGGCGCTGAATTATACAAATCATTACCACATAGTTTAGAAATTTCTGCTGGATTTAGAACACTTCAATACAGCAAAACAACAAATATTTACACCGGATCTATTGGTTGGTACACAGGAAACAGTTATTGGTCTTTACGTCCTTATTTTACTCCTAACGACGAAGGAGTAAGCACTTCAGCAGCATTGAATTATAGAAAATACCGTCAAAACGCCGATAATTATATCAGCCTTTTGTTCAGTACGGGAGTTTCTCCAGAGGTTAACCAATTTATATTTGATACCAATGACGCATCCATTATCAATTTAAAAACACAACGTTTAAATATCGGCTATTTCTTTACAACAGCTAAAGAAAAAAATGCTTGGGGAGCACAATTTGAGATTGCGCATCAGGAAATAATTTTTAATCCTGATAATTATTTCTGGATTTATTCATTTATCCTTTCTTGGGATTTAAAATTCAAGTAAAATTATGTTCTAAACCTTTTAGATGTAATTTTATCTATTTTTTTTTATTGTCCATAGTCTTTTATAATTGATTGAAAAAAAAATTTTATTCAACAGACTAGGAATTAAAAATATTGTAGGATCATGATAAATAACAGACAATCATTCCTTTTTTTTAATAGAAATTAACAATGGAACACAAAATAAAAAATAAAGTTGAAGAACCTTTCTCTTTTAAAAAACGGTTAGAGAGTTTTAGGTACGCATTTAAGGGTTTTGTTTGGTTGTTTCGTTTTGAACACAATTCCAGAATTCATCTTTTTTCATTAATCGCAGTAACAATAGCTGGTTTTTTCTTTCAAATATCCAAAGAAGAATGGGCTTTATTATTTATTGTTTGCGGATTTGTGTTTGCTGCTGAAGCCTTTAACTCTTCGATTGAGTTTTTAGCAGATGAAGTATCGTTAGAAAAACGAGATAAAATAGGAAAATCAAAAGATCTTGCCGCCACTGGCGTGCTTATTGCTGCTTTTACTGCCTTAATTATAGGCTTAATTATATTTGTACCAAAAATAATAAGTCTTCTAAATTAATATGGTAATGAAGAATCAAAATCCAATTAAATCAATAATCTTATTCTTATATCTTTGGTTGTGTATTGGATTTCCTTTGGGATTATGGGTATTATTAGCCGGACCTTCAAAATGGCTGGCTGAATATGCTCATTCAACAAATATGGAATTATCTAAAGAAAATATTTTAGGAAAGCTGATTATCATCGTTTATATAATTGTTGCTTTCTTATTAACACTTCTCTTCCATAGATTTTTAAAACGTTCAAAAAACAAAACCTTAAAATGGTTTTTATTAGGAACAGCAACGCTGATTCTAATAACTTCATTCTACATTTTTAGTTTTAATCCCCAATGGCTAATAAGCTATTCTGGTAGAAATTCAACAAAAAACAAAGTTGATAAAAATCAACATTTGGAATTTGTTTATGGTTCCTATCCAGATGAAGAAAGGATAAAATGGCTTAAGGAAGAAGGCTATGACGGTATCATTTCATTGCTACACAAAAAGGTAATTCCAGCAGAACCCGCTTTGATGAATGAAGAAAATAAACTTGCAAAAAAATATGGTATTAAGATCATTAATTTACCAATGATGCCATGGGTATCTGAAAATGGAAAAACACTCCAAAGTGCAAAAAAGTTTATTCAAAATGAAAAAGGACTTTATTATGTGCATTGCTATCTTGGGCGTGACAGGATAAATATTTTTAAATCCGCCGTTAAAAAATTCGGAGTCATAACAAAGTTAGAAAAAAACACAACTATTCGTAAAATAGAAGAATTACCTACCTGGACAAGAGGAGATTATTTTAAACTGGAAGAAGGCGTTTACTTAACACCATACCCAACTGATGATGAATTTATGATGTTTGTTCTCAACGGTTATTTCAAAACAGTAGTTTCGCTGCTCGACAATAATGTAACGGATAACCAGCAGTGGATTGTAAAAGAGAAAAAAATCCTTTCCGATTATTCAATGAATTATATTCATTTTCCACTTAGTTCCTCTTTAAATAAAAAGGATTTGGTTGCATTAAAAAAGGTAATTAATTCCAACGAAAAACCGATACTTTTACATAGTTTTCTAACAAAAGATGCAGTATCAAAATTTATCATCAGTAATTATTAAAAAAGCTGTGGAATAACAAATTGTCCATTGAATGTAACGCTGATTATAAAAAAAACGAATATATAGAACTCCAAATAACAAGTCTTATTATCATTAGTTTGAAATAACGTACCTTTGCACAAAATATACGTTTTATGGCTACTTTCGAGCAATTCAATCTTCCTAAATCATTACAAAAAGCAATCGATGAATTAGGGATTACTACCCCAACTCCCATTCAGGAGAAATCTTTTTCTGTAATTATGTCTGGAAGAGATATGATGGGAATTGCACAAACAGGTACAGGTAAAACCTTTGCCTACTTATTACCTCTATTAAAACAATACAAATTTAGCATTACACATACCCCGAAAATTGTCGTTTTAGTTCCTACCAGAGAACTTGTAGTTCAGGTTGTAGAAGAAATAGAGAAACTAACTCAGTTTATGTCTATTAGAACTATCGGAATCTTTGGAGGCGTAAACATCAATACTCAAAAAAAATCGGTTTATGAAGGTTCAGACATTCTTGTAGGAACTCCAGGTAGAACAATGGATTTAGCCCTAGACAATGTGGTTCGTTTTGAAGACATGCAAAAGTTAGTCATTGACGAATTTGACGAAATGTTGAACTTAGGTTTTAGAGTTCAGCTTACGGCCTTGTTAGCAATGATGCCTAAAAAACGTCAGAATATTTTATTTTCGGCTACGATGACCGATGAAGTTGATGCTATTTTGAACGATTATTTCGATTATCCAGAAGAAGTAACTTTGGCAGCATCCGGAACTCCATTAGAAAAAATCAAACAAATTACTTATAACGTTCCTAATTTCAACACCAAAGTCAATTTGCTAAAACATTTATTAGCAACCAACGAAGACATGAGTCGGGTTTTGATTTTTGTCAATAATAAAAAGATTTCCGATATGCTTCATGAGTCTATCGAAGAAGATTTTGAAGGGCAATTTGGTGTAATACACTCTAATAAATCTCAAAATTACCGTTTGAATACAATGGCTTCGTTTCAGGAAGGAGCACTTCGTGGTTTGATTACCACGGATATTATGGCCAGAGGTTTGGATATTTCGAATATTACTCATGTTGTCAATTTTGAAATGCCCGAAGAACCAGAATTGTACATGCACCGTATTGGTCGTACGGGTCGTGCCGATGCTACGGGTACAGCTATTAGTTTTGTTACTCCAAGAGAAGAAGAATCAAAAGTTGAGATTGAAGTGCTAATGAATACCGAATTAGCAATTGAAGATTTCCCTGAAGAAGTGGAGATTTCTATAAAATTAATTGGACCTGAAAAAGACAGACAGCCTATTAAGATTTTAATGAAAAAACCAAAATTGACAGGAGATGGAGCTTTTCAAGAAAAAAGTAAAAAGAACAAAAAAGTCAATTTGGGTGGACCTGGTGTAACCAAGAAAAAAACGCATGGCTCTGTTAATAGAAACATGCTAAAAAAACAAGCTGCTAAAAAGAAGAAAAAGAAATAACTAGTAAAAAAAAGCCTAAAGATGAAGTTCATGTTTAGGCTTTTTTGCATCAAACACTTTTAAATATTTTTTCTAAAGAAAGATGATCAATAATACTATTTCCATAATGAGCCATTAGAATAGTTTTATCCTCATTTATAATAAAATCAGCAGGAATTTGATTGATTGTCCCCTCTATTCTCCCCATAATTTCAAATCCTTTTTTAAAAGCTTCTTTTAAATTTAGAATTGTTTTTAATGAGAATGTATTTATAGTATGCAACCAAGATGGATGCACTCCATATAATTCATACAATTCCCGATTTATATCTGCAATTATTGTAAAATTAAAAGCATGTCTATCATAAATACTCGCTTTCAAACTTTCTGCTGAAGATTCGAAAACAGTAATTAATTTTAAGTTATGTTTTTCAAAATTCTCTTTTTGCTGCATAATTTTAGCTATTTGCAAATTACACATTGGACATTCTGCATATCTAAAAAAACTTAAAACAATTTTTTTATTCTCTATATTATTAAAATCTATTGTGTTTCCAAAAATGTCTTTTACAATAAACAAAGGTGCTTTTTGTCCTTGAGCTAATTTCATAATTTATGATGTTTATATTTCACAATCACAAATTTGAAATAAAAAGAAGAAACTCTTCTTGATTCAAATCAAGAAATTTTAGCTCTAATCCTACTTAATGTTTCGGGTTTCATCATCAAATAAGAAGCAATCAATTTTAACGGAATTCTATTCAGTAAATGACCACTCCTACTCATAAAAACGGCATATCGTTCTTGAGGTTTTAGCGTTAATAATTCGACCTGACGTTGTATATGTCCTGTGAGAGTGATTTCCAACATAGATTGATACCATAAAGCAATTTCAGAATTTCGATGAATCAATTGCATTAAATCTGTTTTATTAACTGCCACAAGCTCTGTATCCAAAACAGCTTCAATACTAATGGAAGATGGTTTTCCTTCAATGAAAGTCTGGAAACAGGTAATCAGTGAATTTTCATAAGCAAAACCCATGGTTATTTGTTCCCCATTTTTATCTATCACAAACAATCGAACACAACCTTCTTTTACAAAATACAAATTAGACTCGAGTTGATTAAAATCCAACAATAATTCTTTGACCTTAATTATTTTATGTTTTTTCCAAACTTCTAATAATTGATCAACAGAATTATCCCCCAATTTATTTGAATGTTTCAAAAACTGATTTAATGCTAGATTCATTATTCCTTTTTTAATTTAAATAATAAAGTTTTAATGGCTTTATACTTTAGTAAAAACCAAACAAACAGGAGAGCACAAATAAATTCTTTTTCCTGTATCAGTTAATTCCCCTGTTGTCTTATCTCTTTTAAAAATGACTACATCATTCGAATATTGATGAGCAACCAAAAGAAAATTCCCCGAAGGATCAATCGCAAAATTTCGTGGCCCTTGACCCAATGTACTCGTTTGTCCTAATGACTCCAACTTACCATTCTTTTTAATTTTAAAAATAGAAATAGTATTCGCTTCTCCTCTATTCGAAGCATATAAAAATTTCCCGTCAGGCGAGATATGAATATCAGCTGAACTAAAAGTTCCCTTGAAACCTTTTGCCAAAATAGTGGTTTCGCCTATTTTCTTTAATTTCCCATCTAAATAATTAAATGTAGTCAAACTGCCATCTAATTCTTGCAATAAATAAACCTTTTTTCCGTCCTTACTGAAGGTTAAATGTCTTGGACCACTACCTGATTTCACAGCAATACTATCCAAAATTCGCAAAGGTTCATTTGTTGAATTGGAATCATAATGATAAGAATACACCTTGTCGTTTCCTAAATCATTAGCTAAAACAAACTTTTTATCCGGTGAAAAATAAACCATGTGAACATGTGGTTTCTCTTGTCTTTCTACATTTATTCCTTTACCAAAATGCTGAATTACCTGTTTAGCTTCTGTTATACTTCCATCTTCATTCTTTCCAAAAACAGCAATATTTCCTCCAGAATAATTAGCAACAATAACATTTTTTTCGTCATTAATAATATAACAAGGATCTGCTCCTTTAGAATCTTGCTGATTCATGAGGTTTATTACGCCACTTTTTGCATCAAATTTAAAAGAACTTACTGAACTATTAGCACCATTTTCATTAACAGCATATACAAATTGATTGTCATTAGAAACCGTTAAATAACTAGGACTAACAACCGAAGAAGAAGCATTTTTAAAATTAAATTCAGCAGTATCAATGTCAAAATCATAGACATAAATACCTTTGCTTTCGCAACTGTTAGTATAAGTTCCAATAAGTAAATTCAATTTATTTTCCTGAGCTTGAACCCGAATACAAAACAACAACACACATGCAATTAGAAGACCTTTTTTCATTTTCTTATTTTTATAATTGCTAAAATACATATTAATCTACAACGAATAATAGAATGGAAATTCGATTTAAAAAATTAATCTGTTTAAATCTATATAATCCTAAGTTAAAAAATCTCAGAAGCTAAAAGCTAAGTGCATAGTTTTAACTATTTTTGAATACTAAATAAAACCAAAAACAAGAATGCAATTCAAACATCCCGAAATTTTATACTTTCTGTTCTTATTGATTGTACCTATTTTGGTTCATTTGTTTCAATTTCGCCGATTTAAAAAAGAATATTTTACCAATGTTCGGTTTTTAAAATCATTAACTATTCAAACCAGAAAAAGTTCGAAACTTAAAAAATGGTTATTACTTTCTTGTCGTTTATTGTTGCTTACATTTATTATTTTGGCTTTCACCCAACCTTTTTTTGAAGCCAAAGACAACAAGAATAGTTCTAATGAAATGTATATTGTTCTTGACAATTCTTTTAGCATGCAAGCAAAAGGGAAAAAAGGCGAATTACTAAAAAGAGCCGTACAGGAATTACTGGAAGCAACTCCCGAAGACAAAAATTTTTCTCTGTTAACCAATACCGAAAGTTATTGGAATACTGATATCAAATCAATTAGAAGTACGTTACAAAATTTAAAATACAGTGCCATTCCGTTTGAATTAGATCATGTATTAGCCCAAATAAATGCGCATCCTACAAATGCAAAAAAAGACATTGTCATTATTACTGATGCTATTGGAATTGACCAAAAACAACTCAAAAATATTTCTAAAAATGATGTGAGTTATTTTATAATTCCAAAATCGGAACAAAAAAACAATGTTGCCATCGACAGCGTTTTTATCAACGAAACAACAAATGATTTCTATGATATTAATGTGAACTTATCCCGTTTTGGAGACGATCTAAAATCCATTTCGTTAGCTATTTACAATAAAAACAAACTGGTTGCAAAAACAGTTTCCAACATAGAAAGCACGAAAAAAACATTGCATTTTAGTATTCCTAAGCAAGAATTTCAAGGCTACGTTTCCATTTCTGACAATAGTTTGAGTTATGACAACACCTACTATTTTAGTATTTCAAAAGTCAAAAAAACCAATATTATTAGCATTGGTGAAAGTGCCAAAAGTCAATTTCTACAACGCATTTACACTGCTGACGAATTCAATTACAGCAATACCGAATTAACTGCTTTAAACTACAATAACCTTGAAAAACAAGATGGAATTGTTTTGAACGAATTAGACGAAATTCCGCAAGCATTACAAATTACCTTAAAAGATTTTGTTCAAAAAGGCGGAAATCTTATTGTAATTCCATCGGCTAAAAGTTCAATTGCCACAATAAATTCTTTTTTGAGGAATTTTGGAAACATCCAATTCAAATCCTATGAAAGTGTAGAAAAATTAATTACAAAAATCAATTTCAATCATCCACTGTTTACTGGCGTTTTTGAAAACAAGATTACTAATTTCCAATATCCTTCTACCAAAGCTTCTTTTGCCGTTTCAAGTTCTAATCCTGCGGCATTATTTTATGATGATCAAAGTGCTTTTTTATCGGCTATGATTACACCTGTTTCGGCAGTTTATCTGTTTTCTGCACCTATCAATACCGAAAATTCTAACTTTCAACAATCGCCATTAATTGTTCCTGTTTTTTATAAAATGGCTCAGTTTAATCAAAATAATGGCGTAAATGCACTGACTATTGGTAATTCAAATCCGTTTATTGTAGATGCTTCGCTTTCGAAAGATGGAATTTTAGAAGTTAAAAATTCGAACGAAAATTTCATTCCTATTCAGCAAATTATGAATGCTAAAGTGAAGATGACTTTTAACGATTTGCCTTTAGAAGCAGGGAATTTCGAAATTTACAATCAAAAACAATGGGTAGAAAACATTAGTTTTAACTACAATAGAACTGAAAGCAATCTAAACCCGTTGGACAACAACTTGCTATCCGAATACAACACCGCCGATTCTATTGAAAGTGTTTTTCATGATATACAAACCGACCGAATGGATAATCAACTTTGGAAATGGTTTGTTATCTTTGCACTGCTCTTCCTACTATGCGAAATGGCTATTATAAAATTCCTGAAATAAAAACTTGCTCTTTATATGAAACTAATCATCCGAAACGCCAAAATTATCGACCCTCAAAGTCCTTTTCATAACCAAACGGTAGATATTTTAATAGTAGATGGATTCATTGAAAAAATTGGAAATTCATTAGCCAATTCAGACAATGCAGAAGAAATAAAACTAGACAATCTTCATATTTCTCAAGGTTGGTTTGACAGCAGTGTTTCTCTTGGAGAACCTGGTTTTGAAGACCGTGAAACTATTGCCAATGGACTCGCTGTTGCTGCAAAAAGTGGCTTCACAGGTATTGCTTTACAACCGAATTCTTTTCCTGTAATTGACAATCAATCTCAAATTAATTTTGTAAAAAGCAAAGCCAATTCGAGTGCTACTGAGATTTTCCCTATTGGTGCTTTAACAAAAAATGCAGAAGGAAAAGACATGGCAGAATTGTTTGACATGAAACAAGCGGGTGCGATTGCTTTTGGCGATTACAATAAAAGTTTAGACAATGCTAATTTGCTTAAAATTGCCTTGCAATACACTCAGGATTTTGATGGTTTAGTGATTACTTTTGCCCAGGATGAAAAAATAAAAGGAAATGGTGTTGCTAATGAAGGCGTTGTTTCTACCCGATTAGGACTGAAAGGAATTCCGAATTTAGCCGAAGAATTACAAATAGCACGCAACTTATTCTTACTCGAATATACAGGTGGAAAAATGCACATTCCTACTATTTCTACAGCAAAATCGGTCGCTTTAATCAAAGAAGCAAAAGCCAAAGGATTGCAGGTAAGTTGCAGTGTGAGCGTACATCATCTAACATTGACCGATGAAAAATTAGATAATTTTGATACAAGATATAAAGTTGCTCCGCCATTAAGAACCGAAGAAGACAGACAGGCTTTATTAGCCGGAATTCTGGACAATACCATCGACATGATTACCAGCGACCATAATCCAATGGATATTGAACACAAAAAGATGGAATTTGATATGGCAAAAAATGGAACTATTGGTTTAGAAAGTGCTTTTGGCGCTTTGATGAACGTATTGCCTTTAGAAAAAATAATCGAAAAATTAACTTCTGGAAAAGCGGTTTTCAACATTGAAAGTTCCTCAATAAAAGAAGGTTCGAAAGCCAATATCAGCTTATTCAATCCTGAAGTTGAAAACACTTTTACTAAAACAGCTATTTTATCAAAATCTAAAAACTCAGCCTTTTTAGGAATGAAATTAAAAGGAAAAGCATACGGAATTGTAAATCAAGGAAAACTAATCTTAGCATAAAACATGAATACAATTGAAGAAGGAAAAACAGCAGCAATAACCAGTTATATTTTAGGAATTGGTGTTTTTATTGCAATGTCTATGAATGCCGAAGACAAGAATCCTTACGCCTCTTTTCACATTCGTCAAGGACTAGGGATTACGTTAACATTTATTTCTCTGGGCTTAATTATCAGTAATTTTGATAGTATGATGATATCGGCTCCGATGTGGATATGTGTTTCAGTACTTTGGTCTTATGGTATTTTTAGTGCTATAAAAGGGGAAACAAGACCAATTCCACTTGTTGGTAATTTATATCAAAAATGGTTTAAAAGCATCTCTTGATTTTTAAAAATCCAAATCTAAAATTCCAAATTCCAAACTGATCACTAATCCCGAAATTTCGGGATTGATTACTGACTACTAAAAACGGAACACTAACTATGAATCTATCCTTAGAATACCTCATCAGAGAACCCAAAATAAAATTAGACAAAAATCCTTTATTGCTATTATTACACGGTTATGGCAGCAATGAAGCCGACTTATTCTCTTTTGCATCTGAATTACCCGAAGAATATTATGTTATTTCGGCTCGTGCTCCTTATGATTTACAATACGGAAGTTATGCCTGGTATGCAATTAATTTTGATGCCAATGAAAACAAATTTTCAGATCACGAACAAGCCAAATTATCAAGAGATTTAATCGCTCAATTTATTGAAGAATTGGTTGCCAATTACCCAATTGATAAAGAACAAATTACTTTATTAGGCTTTAGCCAAGGTGCTATTTTGAGTCAAGCGATTGCATTATCACATCCTGATAAAGTGCAAAAAGTTATTGCCTTGAGCGGGTATATCAGCGAACCTATATTTGAAGAAAATTATAAAAATAATGACTTTTCAAATTTAAAAATATTTGCTACACACGGAACAGTAGATCAGGTAATTCCAGTAGAATGGGCACGAAAAACCAAATCTTTTTTAACTAATTTAGGAATTGAATCGGTTTATAATGAATATCCAATAGGTCACGGAGTTTCTCCTCAGGTTTTTAATGATTTTAAAAATTGGTTAATTCAGAAATAAAAAATTTCCACAAAAAAAATCCCGTCTCGTTTTTTAGAACCAGACGGGATTTTTTTATTTACATAAGACCTTTTCTAGTCTAGTGACAACTAGGATCTAAATGTTTTCTCTTTCTACCTGAAGTTGTTGTATCTCCACTACAATCCGGAATAGTTGCAAAAGGAGTTACAACTCCATTTACTGTTATTTCCGATCTTGTAGTAAAACCATCGCCATCATCATCAATATCTAAATAATCAGGAACTCCATCTTTATCAGAATCATCAGGATTTGGATCACCACCAGGTAATGTTCTCACATAACCATCACCGTTAATATCTTCAAGATAAGAAGGAATTCCATCATTATCCTGATCATATCTCCTTAACTCATACAATTTAAAACTAAAGATTATAGGAGTATACGCTGGTATCGAACTATTTCCAGTATAATATCCTAATCCAGAAGGCAAGAACATTACTCCTGCTCCAAAATCATTATAAACTAATGTTCCATCATTGTTTCCTGATTCATCATAAGTTCCTGTTCTAAACTGCGGAAACACTTGCCTCCAGCCTTCTACAAACACTCCATTAGCTCCAGTACCATCTAAGTTCCATAATCCTTGTGGATCAAAAGATTGACCAAAAACGGTTTCATTAAGCAATGTTCCTTTATATGTAGCAAATATACCATCGACATCACAAGGTTTTTC
This sequence comes from Flavobacterium magnesitis, assembly GCF_041729735.1. Taxonomy (NCBI): domain Bacteria; kingdom Pseudomonadati; phylum Bacteroidota; class Flavobacteriia; order Flavobacteriales; family Flavobacteriaceae; genus Flavobacterium; species Flavobacterium magnesitis. The sequence goes on from NZ_JBCFQK010000013.1 coordinate 23,251, forward strand.
TCCTACACCTTCTCTTAAAACTAAATAATAAAGTTTATATGTAATTTCATGTAACTTGATAGTTCTTGTTAACAACTTTGGAAAAGTAGGGCTATTTAAATAAGACATTAAAGGGGCTTGATTTCCTCCCTCTGGAATCTTAGTCATTTTAATATCCTGATCTTCTAGTTTTCCTGGAGCATCCGTTATTTCTTCTATGTAATAATTGTTTAAATATTTTTCAATACTATCATTATCTTTTGCAAATTGTTCCCCAAAATCTCTAAGAGGCACTTCTTCAATTGAGTTATCGTCTTTCGAACATGAAAATAAAGAGAGGCATGTAATTATTAAAATAAAATAATACTTAAATTTGTTCATTATAGCTGAATTTTAAGTGCGCAAGATACAATATTGATTTATTTTTGTAAACTATTTAACTCTGATTTTACAAATTTTATGCGAATAGATAAATATTTATGGTGTGTCCGATATTACAAGACTCGAAATATGGTAACCGAAGCCTGCAAAAAAAATCATGTCACAGTAAACGGCATAGTAGCCAAGCCATCTAAGGAAGTTTTTCCAACGGATAAAATCACTTTTAGAAAAGATCAAATCACACAAATTATTACGGTATTAGACATTCCCGAAAATCGTGTGGGTGCTAAACTAGTTGATATCTATAGGAGAAATGACACTCCTGCGGAAGTGTATCAGCATTTGGAATTATTAAAATTATCCAAAGAGCATTATCGAAAAAATGGAACGGGACGACCAACCAAAAAAGACCGAAGAGATATTGATGAATTTGGAAACGAAATTCACGAAGACGAAGAAGATTAAATTTCAATTTTTAAATCCCAAATTCCAAAACTTCGAGATAAAAAACTAAAGTTATACATATGTTTTAAAATTGGAAGTGGGTATTTTTTATATTGGAATTTAAATTTAGTTACATTAGTAAAAAAAATAAATCATGAGCAAAAACATTATATTAACAGATCAGGAAATCAAACACAAAACAAAAAGAATTGCTTACCAAATCTACGAAACCTTTATAGACGAAGAAGAAGTTGTTCTTGCTGGAATTGCTACAAATGGTTATGTATTTGCTGAAAAAATTGCTCAGGAATTAGAAACCATTTCAAGTTTAAAAATTATTTTATGCGAAGTTTACATAGACAAACAAAATCCAAAACTTAGCATAAAAACCTCTATCACTTCTGAAGAGTATGCAAATAAAGGTTTGATTCTTATTGATGATGTCTTAAATTCAGGCACAACCTTAATTTATGCGGTAAAACATTTTTTGGATGTGCCATTAAAAAAATTCAAAACAGCTGTCTTAGTAGACCGCAATCATAAAAAATATCCTGTAAAAGCTGATTTTAAAGGAATTTCTCTTTCTACTTCTTTGTTAGAGCATGTACAAGTAGAATTTGACCAAGACAACAACAGTTATGCCTGGTTAAGCTAAAATTACCAAAATATCTTCTACAGTCTGCTCAATCGTTTTTTGATCTACAGCAACAATATGCTGCGCTTGATTGTAATAATAACTTCTTTCAAATAAATGGGTAGCAATAAACTCTTTCATCTCGACATCATCTTTGTTTGCTATGAGGGGTCTATTGCTCTTATTTAACGACAATCTATCCACTAAGGTCTCTATAGATGCTTTTAAGTAAATAGACAATACATCTTCTCCTTTTAATAACTCATGGTTATTCGCATAACAAGGAGTTCCTCCACCTAGACCGATTATAATTGGATTGGTAAAATTCAATAATTCTACAAAACATTCATGTTCTAGCTTTCTAAAATGGATTTCACCCTTTTCAGCAAATATCGTTTTGATAGTCATTTTTACCTTTTTTTCGATAAATTCGTCCAAATCGATAAAAGGAATTTCAATTTTTTTTGATAGTTCTTTGGCAATAGTTGACTTTCCGCAACCCATGTAACCTAACAGTATAATTTTCTTCATAGAATAAAACCCTATAAATTAAGGTGTTAAAATTTATTATTAAAAAAAGACAAATTTATAATAAAAATGCTTGGAAAACTTAAAATAAAGTCCTTATATTTGCACCCGCATTCAAGGAAAGAATATGACTCGATAGCTCAGTTGGTAGAGCACATCACTTTTAATGATGGGGTCCTGGGTTCGAGCCCCAGTCGGGTCACAAATTGTGATTTTAAAACATACTTTACTTGAGCATTGACTCGATAGCTCAGTTGGTAGAGCACATCACTTTTAATGATGGGGTCCTGGGTTCGAGCCCCAGTCGGGTCACAAAAGGTTAAGTAATTTTTACTTAACCTTTTTTACTTTTAGGCCATGTGGAGAAACGGTAGACTCGCCATCTTGAGGGGGTGGTGCTCGCAAGGGCGTGAGGGTTCAAATCCCTCCATGGTCACATTCTCAATTTTAAAACCTCTTATCACAAGGGGTTTTTCTTTTTACTCCCAAAAAATTAAACGACACTCCACAAGACAGCTAAACGTTAAGATCAAATAAAACTATTATTTTTTATTTATATTTAATCTAAATAAATTGCGATAAAAAAGATTTAAAAAGTATATTTGCCATTATTCTAAACAATCTATTTAAATCATATATTTTATGAAATCAAACATTTTCAAAACAATAACTTCAGTAGTTTTATTGTTAGTTGCTAGTCCTTCTCTATTTGCTCATGCCTTGTGGATTGAAACCAAAGCTACGGGAACAAAAGGAAAACCTCAGGAGATCTCAGTATACTTTGGAGAATTCTCAGATAATGACATTACAAAAGCCGATAAATGGTTTTCGGATTTAAAAGATTTTACTTTAGTTGTTATTAGTCCTTCTAAAAAAGAAATTAAATTAAAATCTACTGCTTTAGAAAATAAATACCAAGCGTTTTTTACACCTGAAGAAGAAGGAGTTTATACCGTAGTAATGCAGCATACGGTAAAAGATGTTTATGGTACTATGGTTTTAGATTACAATTCTAGCGCAAACATTGTGGTAGGAAATAAAACAACTGGAAACTTAGCTGCTAATAATTCGAATAAAATAAGTACGTTTACTGAAAACGCAGCTTCATTAACAAAAGACATAAAAATTACTTCGGTTGCTCTTTATAACAATGCAATAGCCAAAGAGCAAAAAGTAAAAGTAATTGCTCCAAATGGTTGGGAAAAAGAATTATGGACAAATGAAAATGGTGAATTTTCGTTTACACCAATCTGGTCAGGAAATTATATGATAGAATTTTCACAAACCGAAAAATCTGCAGGAGAACACAACGGAAAAAAATACGATGAGATTTGGAAAATGGCAACTTACCAACTTAACGTTGAATAGCATTTAATTATTACCCATAAAAAAAGGTCTTTAATTTCACGATTAAAGACCTTTTTGTTTTTCTATTCTTGCTTTTTAGCTGCTTTTTCAGCCTTTACTTTTTTTGCATAATCATTATACATTTGACGCCAATTACGACCATTATTGTTTAAATATTGTTCGGCTTGCGTTTTATAAATCTCAAAAATAGCCGATATCTGTTTCATGCTTTTATAATCAACCGCGTGTTCACGAGCTTTTTCCATTAATTTCTGAATCTCAGCCGTTTCTTTAGCTGTCATTTCAGGAACAATAGCCTGATATCCTTTCATCGTAAAAGCTACTTTTCCAATGGTGTACTTATCTAAAACCATAGCCACTTGTTCTTCAGTCAAATCTTTTCGCAACCCAGACATTAAATCCTGATGTACGGTTGAAGGTATTGCTGAATCAGCTATAATTTGGCGATGTAAATCAGATAATGGTTTTCCATCTAGCGGATTGATTCCTGCTGGAACTGTTGAAAAAGGATGTGAATTGTGCCAATTTTTAACTGTTGCAAGATGAGTTGACACAACTTGAACTAATCTGTTTTCTTTTTCTCCGTCCTTCAATTCTAATGTACTAATCCATTCTTTGGCCTTTTTTATTTCTTCATCAGCCGCTTGAACTGTTTGCGCTTGTACGTAGGTTCCCAAAAGCATAAATCCAATAAGTAATAGTACTTTAATTTTTTTTGTCTTCATAAAATTCATTTATATATATTGTTCCTTATTATATCAATTATTATTCCGTTTTAAAATAGAATTTAAAAATATAAATTATAATAATAGTTAAATAAGTGCTTCTTAAAATTTTGTAACTAATCTACGCCAGATTGTAACTTCAACAAATATCAAATTCTTAATTTTATCATTCGTATATTTAACTAAAATATGTATTTATGAAAAAACTAATCTTACTTCCATTCCTATTGCTGTCAACTCTTGGATGGTGTCAAACTGCCGAAAATTATTTTGACCAAGCTATGAAAAAATCAGAGGCTGGCAATACACAAGGTGCTATACTAGATTATGACAAAGCAATTAATTTAAAACCTGCTTTTGGAGAAGCTTACTTAAACAGAAGTATGGAAAAAATGAAAATAAATGACTTGACCGGTGCATTAGTTGATGCCAATCTTGCATTAGAAATACATGATGATAATACCTATGCGTATGTTACAAGAGCAAATATTTATTACAAACTTAAAGATTACCAAGCTGCTCTAAAAGATTGCGACATAGCTATAAAAAACAATACAAACGATAACATCACTTATAATTTAAGAGGATTAACTTACATTCACCTAAAAGATAAAAACAACGCTTGTGCGGATTTTACAAAGGCAATAGAATTAGGAAGCCAAAGTGCTATTAAAAACCTGAAAACGTTTTGTAAATAATACTTTTCTAAAAAAATATAAACTAAAAAAGCTGTTTCAGAATTCTGAAACAGCTTTTTTTATGCTTTTAATACTCTTATTTTTGAGTCAATTTCTTAAGTTCGCTTCCGCCAGGGATTTGCATTTTATCAGTTAAAATAGAAATATCATTCAAACTAAAAACGCCTGTTAATGACATTAAAACCGAACGATTAATGCCATTTGCATCATCATCAATAAACATTAAAAACTCTCTCAATTGATTAGTTCCTGTACGTTTAACATCTATTGTAACTTGTTTTCCATTCTCGTTTACTTTTTTCAACTCTTCTAAATCAGCTGATTTTATGTAACTATCAGCTACATCTCTCATGTTTTTAGCAGCCGCTGTGTTAGTAGTCGAAAAAACTTTTAAATTTTCTAAATTCTGAATTAATTTCAAATATTGCTGTGTTTCCTTATCAGATGGATCCACTTTTACTTTACTCATTAATTCAAACATTTTTTTGTTGACTATCACCGAAACAATTTCTTCTTTTCCATCAAATTGATCAAAAACAGTTTGTCCGTAAAACGAACTTGATGCTAATGCAACTAAAAATGCAAGGAGTACTTTTTTCATTTTCATATCTTTATATTAAATTATGCTCTTATTTACAACTATATATACCATATCTATGCCAAAATATTTAAAACCATTATATTAGAAACTATAACGTCAAAAATTGAATTTTATGCAGAAAATGTAAAATTATTCATTCTAAAAAAATCAATAATAAAACTAAAGATAGTATTTTTACGTTAATACTCATAATCGTTTTTAAAATATGAAAAGCACATATCACTATTTGTTCCTTCTGTTACTTCCGCTTTTGTTCTTACAAAGTTGTCAGGATCAAGATGATACTTTGCCAGAACCTACGCCACTTGATGTTCCTAAATTTATTTGGCGAGGAATTAATTCCATGTACTTATGGCAAGCCGAAGTTCCAGATTTAGCCGACAAACGATTTACATCAAATGCCGAATATGAAAGTTTTTTAAACAACTTTTCTTCGCCAGAAAATGTATTTGAAAACTTACTCCATCGACCACCTAGTTTGTATGAAACAAATGTTGTAGACCAATTTAGCTGGATGGTTAGTGATTATCTCACACTCGAACAACAATTAGGAGGAACAACTAAAAACAATGGCGTTGAATACGGCTTAAGCCTTGTAAACACTGATAAAGTTATAGGCTATGTACGTTATATTATTCCAAATTCAGATGCATCTAACAAAAACATCAAACGTGGCGAAGTTTTTTATGCAGTAAATGGAACCAGTTTAACCCTAACAAACTATCGCAGCTTATTAAATAGTCCGAATGAAAACTATACTCTGAATTTTGCTGATTTAACTTATGATGCTAACAATAATCCTGTAATTACTCCCAATGGAAAATCGGTAGATTTAACCAAAACTAGTTTAGCCGAAAACCCTGTTTTTATCAAGAAAGTAATCAATAGTGGAGCTCATAAAATTGGTTACCTTATGTACAACGGATTTTATCCTGTTTATGATGCTGAACTCAATGATGCTTTTGGTTATTTCAAATCCGAAGGTGTAACCGAATTGGTTTTGGATTTAAGATACAACGGCGGAGGTTCTGTCCTAACTGCAACCCGATTAGCAAGTATGATCACAGGACAATTTAGAGGTGAACTTTTTAGCGAATTAGCTTATAATGACAAAAAATCATACCTCAACAGAAAATACACTTTTACAAGCACTATCGATGGAACAAGTTTAAACAGTTTGAATTTAAACACTGTTTACGTTTTAACAACTAGAAGTACAGCTTCAGCAAGTGAACTTATTATTAATGGCCTAGATCCGTATATTAATGTTATCCAAATAGGTGACGCTACTTATGGAAAAGACGTTGCTTCTGTCACACTTTATGATTCTCCTGGATTTACTAAAAAAAATGTGAATCCTTCACACCGATATGCGATGCAATTGATTGTAGCCCATTCTATAAATTCGGTAGGTTTTGGAGATTATTTAGACGGTTTAGAGCCTGAACACAAATTATTAGAAAGAGTACAGACTCTTGGTGTTCTTGGTAACACTGACGAACCATTATTAAATACAGCAATTGGAAAAATAACTGGAACTGCTCGAATGATACCTGAAAAATCATTAGAAAATTTAGAATATCTGAATGATTCTAAAACCCTTAGAGGACAAAATCAAATGTATTTTGAATAATAAATCATTTTAAATAATACAACAAAGGCTTTCATTTCTGAAAGCCTTTGTTGTTATAAACCCTAAAATTTAATACTATAAATTGATATTTAAACCTAATTTAAAGTTTCTTCCTCGGGTAGTATACCCAATAACTTCATAAAAGTCTTCGTTTAAAATATTTGTAGCAGTTGCAAAAACCGTCATTCTATTTTTTATAAGCTCGTATCTGGCAGTAGCATTTAATAACTGATAAGAATCCAAAGTAACAGGTACAGCTGCAAAATTTGAATCATAAAAAGCATCTGCTCTTTGATCAACATATTGATAGCTAATATTGAAAAATGTTCTAATTGTGGGTTGATAATCCACTGAGGCATTGGCTTTGTGCTTTGGAATACGCTGACTAAAAGTTAAGGCTTCCTCAAATTGAGTAAAAGTATAATTTCCATTCAATCTTAATTTATCTGACAAAATATAAGAAAACATGGTTTCAACACCTCTTACATTATTCTTTCCTTCAACATTTATATAACTAGAAACATATCCAATGGTGTTATTTTGTTCTCTATAAAAAGCTACTGAATTAATATTTAATTTTTCGTCTAATAATCCCAATTCAAAACCAGCCTCTAAAGTGCTGTTTTTTTCCGGAGTCAAATCTAAGTTACCCGAAAATCCATCGTATAATTGATACAAACTTGGCGTTATATATGCTGTACTGTATGAAGTTATTAATTTTAAAGGAATTTCACTGAAAGAAAATGATGGATTGATATTGTAAACAAAATTACTTCCGTATTTACTATGAACATTCAATCGAGCTCCAGTATTGATATTTAATCCAAAATCAGAATTATAAACAGCAGTTACATAAGGATCAATCAAATTAAATTTAGCCACTTCATCTGAAAGTTGACTATACAAACCATTTATTGACATATCAAAAAACTGAAACTGAGCTCCTGTTACAATAAATAATTCAGATGCAATTTGATATTTATTAAATGCATCTACATTTACATTTCTAGATTTATAATCTGTTAAACTTCCACTAAAAGATGCTCTATTCATCAAACTAGCAGCTGTATTAACAATTAACTCCCCTTTATTATATGTGTATTTTGGAGAAAAACCTACACGATATTGTTCTGACTTATTAAAATTATTTGCATTATCTACAAATGAAGCAGCATCAAAATCATTTTTAAGTCGGTCGTAATTCGCAAAAAAATCAAAACTCAATTTTTTTGTTGGCGTAAAGCCAAATTTTACTAAACCATTTACTCTTGAAAAACTATCCGCTTCAAAAGTATCTGTATCTAAAGCTGGTCTAGCTTCCGAAATACCAGTAGTTTCAGTACTATTTAAAGATGCAAAATAGTTAAACTTCTCGGTTCTTCCATTAAATGAGAATCCTTGATTGTAATCCTGAACTGAATAATCCTTGTCTTTTGCATCCGTTTGTGTTCCTAAACTCATGTAAACATTTCCTGCAACAGCTTTTTTTTCTGCTTTCTTAAGGGTAATATTAATTACTCCTGTAGCAGCTCCAGAACCATAAAGCGTGCTGGCTGCTCCTTTCATTATCTCAATGCTTTCTACTTGTTGTACAGGAATTAAACGTAAATCGTAATCTAAATTAATTCCCGAAGCATCAGTTACAGGAACACCATCAATCAAAATTAATGTCTGACGATTACGTCCTCCTCTGATATAATAACTCAAATTTTTCCCAGGACTACTTTGATTTCCATTAACTTCAACCCCTGCTACAGTACTCAAAACCTCAGCTATGGATTGTCCTGGTCTTTTTTTCAAATCCTCAGATGTAATTTTCACAATCACTTTTCCTGATTTTTCCTTTGGCAAAGCAAATTTAGAATCCGAAATAACCACTTCCTCTAGTTCATTGGTTACTGGAAGCACAACTCCTTTTTTTTGCGCAAAAGCACAAGCACTTACTAATACGAATAACGCACTAATACGAACGATTTTTTTGTTCATTTTAAAACAATTAATAACAGTTTTTTCTGTTACATGACTAATAAATGGGAGAAAAGCATAGAATAACCCATACCCAAACCTTTTTTCCCGAAAGTTTGATACTCGATGTAATAGGCAGGTCTCCTGGCTTGCGTCTTGTTGTTTACCTTCCCATTTTAAGTTGGAAATCAGAAATACGAAGTAAGAAGTATTAAACTTCTAACCTCTAACTTCTAACTTCCCACCTTCAAACAGTGGTTTTGTAGATAACAACAAGCTTGATAGCTTACAGTTGCGGGTACAGCTCAGGTATTTAACCTGATTCCCTTTTAATGCTCTTTTTCGATAGAAAAACAACAACCTCAATACGGCGGCAAAGATAAAACTTAATTCAGCTAAAAATCAAATTTATATCGATATTTGATTAAGCACATATAAAAAACTAAAAACCAGCGAAATAAATAACTTCAATTCAAGTTATAATTCTATTTTTATGACAGCTCCAAAATCTACTTTATTAGTAAAAGCATCTTTCAATGGCAAATTTGAAATGGCACACAAAATACTTCGGATTACTCCGGCGTGGGTAACAATCACTATTTTTTTCGAATTATATTCTGAAACAAGTGTCGCCAAAAAATCAGTTACACGATGGTGTAAAGCAACGAAAGATTCGCCATTAGGAACGGCTACATTCACAAAATCGGTCATCCAGGGGGTGAAATCAGCTTCGGGAATAGCATCCCAATTTTTCATTTCCCAATCGCCAAAATTCATTTCCATCAGCCTCGAATCGACACTAATTGATGGCGATAAATAATTGGCCAAAAGCATACAACGAGATAATGGACTCGAAAAAACAATTGCATCCGATGATATTTGTTTCTTTATTGATTTAAAAGGTTCTAAAAAAGGTTCTTTCAAATCCACATCGGATTGTCCATAACAAATGCCTTTTTCGCAAGTTGTTTCGGTATGCCGAACTAAATAAACTTCCATATTGCAATACTTGACAGATAAAAAACAACTTCACAAACTTGTTGTGTTGCACCAAGACAATCACCAGTGTAACCGTCTATCCATTTTTGGAAATAACGAGCCAGAAAAAATCGGAATAAGAAAACGGGAATTAGAACTAAAAGTATTTGCCAGAAAAAAACAGCCAATATTAAAAGTGGTAATAATCCAAACAAGAAAGCGCCAACTACTTCTCTCCATGTAAAATTTTGAGCAATCGGTTTGCTTTTGCTAGTTGCATCTTCTCTTGAATATTGATGCGTAAAAACAATTGATATTGCAGCTAGACGGCTCAGAGCATGAGCACTCATAAAGAGAAGAAAAATTCCAAAATTTAAATTCCAAATTCCGAAACCAAAATCTGGTATTTGAGTATTGTTTGTTAATTGAACCAAACTCTGAAACTTTAATAAAAACAGTAAAACTAAACCAATCGCTCCATACGCTCCTATAGCACTGTCTTTCATGATTAAAAGAATCTTTTCTTTGGTCCATCCGCCACCAAAACCATCACAAACATCAGCAAAACCATCTTCATGAAAAGCACCTGTAACTAGAATACTGGTAATCATCGAAAGCACTACAGCAATTTCAATAGAAAAAATTAAGGTAGAAAGATAGAAAACCACAAAACTTATTCCTCCTACAATCCAGCCTATTAGAGGAAAATACCTCGAAGCTTTGTTTAAATAATCTGGATGATGATTGATGTTTTTAGGGCAAGGAATTCGGGTGTAAAATAGCAATGTCGTAAAAAATATATGGAGTTCTTTTTTCATTATTTTGTAAATTCTTTAAATCTAAAATCTCTTTTCTGCTTTCTGAATCTGCCTTCTGCTATCTACTTCTCACTCACACCAGCACTTTCAAAACTTGCCATCTCGTTTAAAAAAGCCACAGCCGATTCAATTATTGGAAACACAAGCGCACAACCCGTTCCTTCTCCTAATCTCAAATCGAGTTGTAAAACAGCTGAAACCCCCAGATAATCCAATAGTTTTTTATGTGCTTTTTCTGCCGATTGATGGCTAAAAATAGCGTTATTCATTATAGCAGGATTTTTTTTGAAAGCCACTAAAAAAGCAACACTGCAAATAAAACCATCTACTAGAAAAATCATATTCTGTTGGTAAGCCTCAAGCATTCCACCTGCCATTTGCAAAATTTCAAAGCCTCCAAAATAAGCCAAATAACTTTCTAAATCGTTCTCTCCTTTATAATTTTCAACTGCTTTTCTTAGAATATCAATCTTAAATTGCAGTTTCTCGTCATCAACTCCTGTGCCTCTGCCTACGCAATCTTCAATAGAAAAATTACAAATCACACTCATTAAAACCGAAGCTGTAGCCGTATTGCCTATTCCCATTTCGCCAAAACCAATACAATTGCCTCCTTGTTTTGCAATGGCCGCTACAATTTCACTTCCTTTGCTAAAACACAAATTCATTTGCATTTCGGTCATCGCTGGACCGTTTAAAAACGAATGTGTTCCTTTATCAATCTTAGCCGTAATTAATTCGGTATTCGACGGAAAATCATAATTCACACCTGCATCAACAATTGAAAGAGCTATTTTATTTTGCTTACAAAACACATTTATTGCCGCTCCTCCTTCCAGAAAATTAGTCAACATTTGGCGGGTTACATCCTGCGGATAAGCGCTCACCCCATGCTGCGCAATTCCGTGATCGGCAGCAAAGACCACAATGTGAGGCTGATTTATTTTAGGTTCCAATGTTTTAAAAACCGTGGCTACTTGTTTGGCTATTTTTTCGAGAACTCCTAATGAACCGATAGGTTTTGTTTTTTGATCTATTTTCTGCTGCAAACTTTTTAGAAAAGAATCCGTTGCAACAGGATGAATATTATGGTTTTCTATTTGTTTTTCTGTTCCTGAATGTAATTCGGTAATTTCTGAAACAAAAGGTGTTTCTGATTTTTGTTTCCAATTCAGTTGTTGCAACATCGGTTGGTTGTCATAATTTGTTGCAGGTTTGCCTACGCAAAAATACCCCAGCGGTTCAATATGTTCTGGTAAACCCAATATTTCCTTGAATTGGTAATAATTCAAAATCGAAACCCAGCCCATCGAATAACCTTGTTCAGTGAGTGAAAGCCAAATATTTTGTGCCGCACAAACCGCGCTAAACTTAATCGCTTCATTGCTTCCCACTGTCCCAATAGTGAAATTATTCAAAACCGAACGATCATAACAAATAACCAATCCCAGTGGCGCTTCTTCAATGGCCTCGAGCTTTAATTTTTGATATTGTACTTTTTGCAATTCATCATCTGTACAAGCCGCAGCTTTCTTATCGTATTCCAAAAACAATTCTTTAACTGCTTTCTTAATTTCAGCCGATTTAATAAGATAATATCGAGTTGCTTCAGTCAAACCAACAGAAGGCGCCCAATGTCCTGCCTGCAATGCTTTTTCAATTACAGCATCAGGCACTTCATCATTCGTGAAATGACGGGTGTCCCGGCGAGATTTTATTATTTCATCTAAATTGGTCATCGTCAATTATTTTTTTATTTCAACGGATTAATCCCGAATGCTTTCGGGACGTTGCTACAATATAAGGCATTCCTACGGAATTTGCACGTTGGTACTAAGAATACTAAATACTGTTCACTGAACACTATTAAGCTATTCCCAAACCACAAAACAATAGTCCTTATAAACTTTAGTAGTAAAAGCAGGCAATTCAATAGCTTCTGAAAACAACGGACAATTGATTACCATCGTGTGAAATTCTCCGTTTTCACCACAAGGGTCAATTCCTTTTTCTAATAATTCCAAAGCTAATTCTTTGGTCAAAATTTTACCTAGATAACTTTCTCCCATCATCGTATTGCAGGAAACAATCATGGTTTCAATTCCGTTTTCTATCATTTCATTGACTAATGCAATACGATCTTGTTGCCACAAAGGCAAAATAGCTTTTAACGAAGCCGCCTGACACACTTTTTCTTCCCAATCTCTGTGAGGCTGTAAATCGATATCGCCAAAAACTGCCGCTTCCAAATCAAATTTTGCTTTTAGCGATTTTAGAATCGTAATGAATTTTTCCTCATAATCGCCCCAAGTGGCAGGAACCGTTTTTATAGGCAATTGCATTTTTTGTGCCTGTTGGTTCAAAATAGACAATGGCAATCCATGCGAACGGGAAATTTTGCCATTTTCATTCATCATGTTTAGCAAAACCTTTGGCATAAATCCTAATTTTACTGCCTGCATCATTGCATAACAACTGTCTTTTCCGCCAGACCATGAGGTTACAAAATTCATAATCCTCCTTTTATTGTTACTGGAATTCCAGAAACCATTAGCACTACTTTGTCCGCTTTTTTAGCTAAATATTGGTTCATCCAACCTTGCAATTCAGTGAACTTTCTACCAATATGTGTATCAGCATGAATTCCCATTCCGATTTCGTTAGATATAATAATGATAGTCACATTAGGCTGTTTGATTACTGCTTCAAATTCTGCCTTAGCTTGAATCAAACTCAACTCGACATCATTTTTAGTATCAATAAAAAAATTAGTCAACCATAAAGTTACGCAATCAATTACAGCAACCTGACCTGAAAAATCAATTTCACTAATAAATTTTTCTTTTTCAATGTTAATCCAGCGTTCGTCACGATCTTTTTGATGACGGTCAATTCGCTTTTGGAAATCATCATCCCACTTTCGAGCCGTAGCAACGTAAATAGGTCTTGCTGATAATTCTTTCGCTATATTTTCGGCATAACTGCTCTTTCCTGAGCGTTCTCCGCCTGTTATAAAATAAATCATTTTTAATTGTAAATTATAAATTGTTAATTAATTGATCTTAATTTCTAATTGTATTCTCTATTTAGATTAAACTTTCCTTTACCTCATAACTCATAACTTTTCAGTAAGGACAATGTCTGCAACCATTTCCACAACAAGAACCTCTTTTTAGATGAAACCAGGTTTTGAAAACATAATTTCCATTTTCCAAATAGTAATCAATTCCTTCGATTAAATGAGTCGTTTTAGGTAAATCTTTGGCTCTGTTTCCCAATGCGTTTTCTGGAGAAATAGTAGTTACATATTCATCAATTTTTAGCGAACAACTATTTTTAAAACAATTGGGACAAAGGCAATCACCAGCTTCTGAGAAATTAAAAATAGGTGGAAAATCATTGCACCAACATTTCTTTTCCAGCGAAATATCGCCGCAATCAAAGACGATTCCGCAACTGGAGCAGTGTTTTACTTTTATAGGATTCATGAGGTAAAGATAGTATTTGTTCATTTTTTTATCCAAAAAAATAAACAATATTTTTCTCAATTTGCTATACCTTTGCTTCCATATAAAATTTAATGATGAATTCTTTTTGTAATAAAACCCTGTTTCTTTTTCTGCTTTTAAGCTTTGCTGCTTGCAAAAAGAACGAAAAATCAAGTACATCTTCAACAACTATTCAAAAAAACGAAATTGAATATTCGACTAATCTTGCTATCTACAAATACGAAGGTTATTCGATTGTAAAAGTTTTAAATCCCTGGCCTGACGCCAATAAAGATTTTACTTATATTTTAAAAGAAAAAAACGCAACCGTTCCTGATAGTTTACAAAAGTACCCCCAACTCTCCGTTCCTTTACAATCTATTGTGGTAACTTCAACCACAAATATTCCATTTTTAGAAATGCTTGAAGTAGAAAAGAAATTAGTTGGATTTCCTCATACTGATTATGTTTCTTCTGAAAAAACACGAAAGTTAATTGATGCAGGAATAGTGAAAAACGTAGGACAAAACGAGCGCTTGAATATGGAAAAGCTAATTGATTTAGCTCCCGAAGCCATCGTGACTTTTGGAATAGATAATAACAATCCGATGATTGCCAACCTGGAAAAAAGTGGTTTAAATGTTATCATTCAAGCCGATTGGATGGAGCAATCTCCTCTAGGAAAAGCCGAATGGATTAAACTCTACGCAGCCTTATTTGGCAAAGAAAAAGAAGGTAAAATCTTGTTTGATAATATTGTAAAAAACTATCATGATGCCTTGCAATTAGTTGCCAATCAAAAAGCAGAACAAACGGTTTTATACGGTTCTATGTACCAAAATCAATGGTATGTTGCCAAAGGAAATAGTTGGGTTGCCCAATTTATGAAAGATGCCAAATCCAATTATTTATGGGCAGATGTTGAAGGTAGCGGAAGTTTAGGATTATCATTCGAAAAAATATTAGAAAAGGCAAAAAATGCCAAGGTTTGGATTGCGACAGGTTCTTTTAAAAACGCGAAAGAATTAGGAAATAGTAATCCGCATTATGAACAATTTGATGCTTTTAAAACTAAAAATGTTTATACTTTTGAAAGCAAATTAGGTACAACAGGAGGAACTATTTATTATGAATTAGCTCCTAGCCGACCAGATTTAGTTTTGAAAGATTACATCAAGATTTTTCATCCTGAATTATTAGCGGACTATAATTTTACCTTTGCACAAAAACTAAATTAGAAAGCAAATTGACAAACCAAAAACGAAATACAATTCTATTTTTCTATCTTGTAGTAGCACTACTCTTTTTGTTTTTTGCCAATATCAGTTTAGGCTCTATCACGATTCCTTTCAAAGAAATTTATCATAGTTTAACGGGAGGTCAAGCCAGTAAATCGACTTGGGAATATATTATTATTAATTACAGATTACCCAAAGCCATTACAGTGGTTTTAGTTGGAATCGGACTTTCGATAAGTGGTTTATTGATGCAAACTTTGTTCCGGAATCCATTGGCTGGACCTTATGTTCTTGGACTGAGTTCAGGAGCAAGTTTAGGAGTCGCATTTGTAATTTTAGGTGCAAGTTTACTTCCTGCTTTTTTTCAAGAAATAGTCCTTTCGTCTTACGGAATTGTCTTTGCCTCTACTCTTGGGAGTACTTGTGTATTATTAGCCGTTTTACTGGTTTCTGTTCGTTTGCGGGACACGATGTCCATTTTGATTGTCGGATTAATGTTTGGTAGTTTAAGTACTGCAATTGTGGGAACGCTAAGCTATTTTAGCACTGCCGAACAATTGCAAAAATTCACTTTTTGGTCTTTAGGGAATTTGGGAAATCTTTCTTGGACTTCCATTATTATTCTATTCTTTTGTGTACTGCTTGGATTGTTGTTGAGTTTAGCCAGCATCAAATCTCTAAATGCTTTGCTTTTGGGCGAAAATTACGCTCGAAGTCTGGGTTTGAATTATAAAAAAGCACGATTAATTATCATCTTTGCTACTAGTATTCTTGCTGGAAGTATTACGGCTTTTGCTGGTCCTATTGCGTTTATTGGTCTGGCAGTTCCTCATATTGCTAAATTGGTTTTCCAAACCAGTAATCACACTATTCTATTCTGGAGCACGCTCCTTTTTGGAGGGATTATCATGCTGATTTGCGATACTATTTCGCAAGTTCCTGGTGGCGACATTACTTTGCCTATTAATGCCGTTACTTCTATTTTTGGTGCACCAATTGTGATTTGGTTGTTGTTAAGAAAGCGTAAAATGATTGGATAACTAAGCTTTTTTAAGGTCTATTTTTCACCACAGACCTGTCTGCCAACAGGCAGGTTTCACAGATTAAAACAAATTAAATCCTGCCAATTCTAATTAAATACTTAACCGCAAAGAGCCCAATAAAAAATCATTCTTTGTCTTTAAAAACGCAAAGAACACAAAGCCTTGCATTCTTTGCGTAGTACTTTGTAACCTTAGCGGTTAAAAAATTAGCAACTCTGTGGTAAAAAACAACATTGACGGATTCCTAAAAATATATAAGAAACAGAGGGTATTTTGTTAGATTTTGAAAAATCAACCTTTATAAACCGCATTCTGTTAATATTTTGTGCTTTTGTGAGTTTTAAAAACAGAATAAATCATTAAATTCGCAGTCTTAATTAACTTTAAGAATTGACATAAAATGAAAGGGGCATTTTTAGCAAATTTCATTTTACCAATAAAAACAAATAAATACATAGAAATGAAATACGACGTTATTGTTTTAGGAAGTGGGCCAGGCGGATATGTAACTGCCATTAGAGCATCACAATTAGGCTTTAAAGTAGCCGTAATTGAAAAAGAAAATTTAGGCGGAGTGTGCTTGAACTGGGGTTGTATCCCAACAAAAGCGTTACTAAAATCAGCTCAGGTTTTTGATTATCTAAAACACGCTTCCGATTACGGATTGACGGTTTCTGAGTTTGACAAAGATTTCTCAGCTGTAGTTCAACGTAGCCGTTCGGTTGCTGATGGAATGAGCAAAGGAGTTACTTTCCTAATGAAGAAAAACAAAATTGACGTTATCAATGGTTTTGGAAAACTAAAACCAGGAAAAAAAGTAGCCGTTACTGATAAAGACGAAAAAGTAACTGAATATTCAGCGGATCATATTATTATTGCTACTGGTGCTCGTTCCCGTGAGTTGCCAAACTTGCCACAAGATGGTGTAAAAGTAATTGGTTACCGTCAGGCAATGACTTTGCCTGAACAACCTAAAAAGATGATTATCGTTGGTTCTGGAGCAATTGGAGTGGAATTTGCACATTTCTACAACTCTATGGGAACTGAAGTTACCATTGTAGAGTTTATGCCAAACGTAGTTCCTGTTGAAGATGAGGATATTTCGAAACAATTTGAAAAATCTTTGAAAAAAGCTGGAATCACTGTAATGACTAACTCTTCTGTGGAAAGAATTGATACTTCTGGAAAAGGAGTAAAAGCTTTTGTAAAAACAGCTAAAGGAGAAGAAGTTCTTGAAGCTGATATTTTACTTTCGGCTGTTGGAATCAAAACTAACATCGAAAACATTGGTTTAGAAGAAGTAGGAATCGCTACTGACAGAGATAAAATCTTAGTTAATGCTTACAACGCAACAAATATTCCTGGTTACTACGCTATTGGTGATGTAACTCCAGGTCAGGCTTTGGCTCACGTAGCTTCTGCTGAAGGAATTAACTGTGTAGAAAAAATTAAAGGATTACATGTACAACCTATCGATTACGGAAACGTACCAGGATGTACTTATGCTACTCCGGAAATTGCTTCTGTAGGTTTAACTGAAAAACAAGCTAAAGAAAAAGGATACGAATTAAAAATTGGTAAATTCCCATTCTCAGCTTCTGGAAAAGCAAAAGCGGCTGGAACTCCAGACGGATTTGTAAAAGTAATTTTTGATGCTAAATACGGCGAATGGTTAGGATGCCACATGATTGGTGCTGGTGTAACGGATATGATTGCTGAGGCAGTTGTAGCTCGTAAACTAGAAACTACTGGTCACGAAATCTTAAAATCTATCCACCCACACCCAACAATGAGTGAAGCGGTTATGGAAGCTGTTGCTGATGCTTACGGTGAAGTCATTCACTTGTAGTCATTGCGAGGTACGAAGCAATCTCAACCTTATAATTATAGAATCCGATTAGTGAAAGCTAATCGGATTTTTTTATGTGTTGTTTTTATTCTAAAGTTTTTTGAAATTAACTTTAGTATTGAAATTGTCATTCTAAATAATTTGTAAGAAAAAAAATAATATATTTGAAAAGTATAAAACGTAATAAAACTTCTCCAATTCCCCTATTTTGGGTGTATACATGAAGGTTTATTTTGCTTATAAACTAGTTAGTGGTAATTTTAAAGAAGATACGCTTAATAAAAAACATGAAAAAGAAAATATTAATAATTATAATTCTATTAATCATTATTGGAATATCTTGTTTTCTTCTGAGACAACAGATAAAAGAATATTTCTTTAATCAACATGTAATCTATTGGTCAGAAAATGTGAATATAAATTTTTCAGATTACCAAAAGCAACCGAAAACTGACAGTGAATTAAATATTATGGACTTTCACGGTTTATATCTGTTTGCTGATAAAATTGAAAAAGCAAATGTTCGTGCCTTTTTTGATAAAAACCAGTCTTGGGTAAAAGATTCAACAAATTTTAATGTTGAAGCCGTTAAGAAATTTCAAAAGTTACGTTTTGACCTTTATGAAGTTTACGCACGAAAATTCAATTCTGAACTTAATAAGATAAAATACAATCCCAAAACCACATATGAAGATTTAGAAAATATCGGTAATGAAATATATCAAGAACTAGAAACATTTGAAGATGAAATTTATTCTGGAGATTATTCTACTAAAGAAAGAGTAGAAATATGGAAATCAAAAATTGATAAATTGCTTGAAGAAAGTAAAAACTACCGCTAACTTAGATGCTAATACACGTCTTAAGCAATTTGCAAATTTAGTGCAAACGCTATTTATTGTATTTTCGTTTAGCCGAAAATACTCATTTTGATAAGTTTCAAACACCTAAATATGTGAAACCGTTATTATAGTAATCTGTTTAAAACTAACTACAAAAAAACCAGCATAGTATTTGATACTTTTCTTTACTTTTGTATAATTGATTAAATCTTAAAAAAAAAATGGACAGTATAACAATTTATCCGAAAAATGAAAAGCAAAAATCTTTGCTAAAATCCTTGTTGGAAGAAATGAAAGTTCGTTTTGAAATTGGAAAATCTGATGAAGAAACTTCATTAAGTGAAAATGAATTTATCGCTAAAATTGATAAATCTATCTTACAAGCAGATTCTGGAAAAACAAAAAAACTCACAAAAGACCAACAAAAGAAATTTTTAGGTCTATGAGTTATTCTATTGAATTAACTGATGAAGCTATTTCAGACATTGAAAAGCATAAAAAATCTGGTGATAAAAAAGTTTTGATTAAAATTAATAAACTTTTAGATGAGCTTAGAGAACATCCAACGAAAGGAACAGGAAAACCTGAACAGTTAAAACATTATGAAATAGCAACTTGGTCTAGGAGAATATCAGACAAACACAGATTAATCTACAGGATTCAAGACGATAAAGTTGTGGTTATTGTTTTCGCCTTTTGGGGACATTACAATAATAAATAATTAAGATTAGTCTTGTTGCTATAAAATTTGCTACTTCTTCAACCAACTCAACTACTACAATTCAACAAAACATATAACTGTACATAAATATTAAAAATATAGCGACAGCCTTTATACTCAAAGTACAAAAACTGCCGCTAAAAAATAGGGTTTGATTATTTTATGATGCTAGTGGCATTTTATAAAGCAATTCCACAAGTGGTTCCTGAATATCTGAATTTTTATGTTTGTAAAGCTCAATTTTCAAACTTGACACAATACTATTTCTTCTTTTTTCATCCAGATTTTTTAATCTGTTTCTCAATAAATCAACTGTTGGATATTTAAAAATTGTCGATTTAAGTCTGTTGATAATGTAATTTGCATCCATGTCTTTTATATTTAAATATTAATACTAATTGTTCTATTTTGAATTACCAAATTAGGAATCGAACACTAACTTTTTGTTACATTATTACCGTATTAATTTATATAATTTCACCTCTCTTTTAAATTTACATAAAGCAGCTTTGTTTTTATAAGCAAAAGTCTAATGCTTTATTCTTCATCTTTATACCTATTTATAAAAATACGAAAAATCGTATTTTTATAAAAATTATTTTTATATTTGATATTTTCCAAAATTGTTTTACCATTTGAACCCCAAGATTATTCAACTGATAAACAATTCATTATTCTTAAAATTAGGTTTATAAAAACTATGATGAAAAAACAGTCAAATAGAGTGGATTCAAAAATCATCACTA
This sequence comes from Flavobacterium magnesitis, assembly GCF_041729735.1. NCBI lineage: Bacteria > Pseudomonadati > Bacteroidota > Flavobacteriia > Flavobacteriales > Flavobacteriaceae > Flavobacterium > Flavobacterium magnesitis. The sequence continues at coordinate 43,930 of NZ_JBCFQK010000013.1, forward strand.
CACTTTTTTGGGTTTTATTTCTGCTACCTATAGCTATTTGGGCTCAAGAAAACAATTTGATTGTTTCTAATGCTTCATTTGCTGAAAAAATATACCTGCAATTGGATCGAAAAGTATACACTAATGGAGATACCGTTTGGTTTAAATGCATCGTTTCAAATGCTTCCGAACACACTCCTTCAATTTTAAGTGGTGTGCTATATGTAGAACTCATAGACGCTGATGAAAGTATACGCCAAAAAAAAATAATCAAAATGGAAAACGGAATTGGTCAGGGAAATTTTGATTTGGATAAAAAAATGCCCAAAGGCAATTACCTCATTAGAGCATATACCCAATGGAATCAAAATTTTGATGATGCTTTTGTATTTGAAGAATACATTCAGGTATTTTCTAATGAAAAACAATATACTGAACCCATTCAGAACATTAAACTCATCAAAGAAGCAGATACCAAGGATCATTTAGAAGTTTTTTTTAATCCCGAAGTGCTGGATTCCTTACAAAAAAACAGGCTTAACGTATATATCACAGTAGATGATAAAAAAGACAGCTTGCTTATTAGAAAAGGGGAAAACAACAAATACATTCTGGATTATGATCTTAAAAAAGAAAGCCAGTTGGCAACCTTAAAAATAGAAACCGAGAATCAAAAAACCTACACCAAAACATTTGTTTTAAATCCAGATTATCTGGACTTACAACTTTTTCCTGAAAGTGGAGAATTAGTTCATGGAATCACTAGCAAGGTGGGCTTTAAAGCCATTGATGCCAGTGGGAAAGGAATAATAGTTCAAGGTGATATTATAGATGAAAGAGAAGCAATCATTACTTCCTTTAAAAGCAATACTCTGGGAATGGGAAGCTTCTTGATGTACAATCCAGACCGAACTAAAAAATACTATGCGAGGCTAAAATTTTCTGATACAATAAAAAAGAATTCATCACTATACGCATTACCTAATGTTACTGCTACTGGAAGTGCTTTAGTCATTAATAAACAAGGTCAAAACCTGCTCGTTAAAGTGGTATCTAACTACATGAAAAACGACAGTATTTTTATACGAATTTCTTTTAGAGGAATCGAATTATATGAAAAAGAAGTAGCTTTAAATCAAGGTTTTTACCAGTCCTTGATTTCTACCAACTTAATTCCAGAAGGAATTGTTGCGTTTTCAATTTTGGATCAATCCAAAAATCTAATAGTACAAAGACTTTACTTTAATGAAAAACCACAAAGCAGATTGAAAATTAATCTTTCGACAGATAAGACAAAATACAACAAACGAGATTTGACCAAACTCAATATTCAAACTACTAATTCTAATGATGAAGCTATAAAAACAAATGTTTCTGTACTTGTAATAAACAAGGAAGAATTGGGTAAAATGCAAAACGTACGTCAAAACATACTTTCCTATTTTTTAATTGATTCTGAATTAAAAGGCAATATCGAAAATCCTGGTCATTATTTCAAAAATGAAAATAATATGCATGAGGATTTAGAAGTTCTGATGCTTACACAAGGATGGAGTAAGTACAACTATTCAAAACCCTATCCATCGCTAATTATCAATCCAGAAAAAACTTTAACCGTATCGGGGAGAGTGAATAATTTATTTTCAGAAAAAAAGGGTAAAAAAGATGTCGAATTGACCATGATGACTTCTGGAACATTCAAATCATTTTATAAGCAAAAAACGGATAGTCTGGGGAAATTTAAATTTCATTTAAATGACGAATACGGAAAAGAAATAGAGGTACTCATTCAAACTGCCAACAAATCCGATAGAAAAATAAGCAATTCTGTTGTTTTAGACTACAAAAAATCGCCTTCCATTTTCTTTGAACAGAACAAATCTATTGAACAAATAGACAGTATCGTGGAGAAATTTATCCAGAAAAGTATAAAGCAAAAAGAAATTGATGACAAATTCAAACTTCAATTTGGAGGAATTCTTTTAGATGAAGTAAACATTAATGCTAAAATGAGTCCGAATAAACAAAAAGTAACAGAGCGATACGGTAAACCTGAAACTATTATTAGCGGGAAAGAAATTCTTTCTAAAGAAAAAAAATGGTCTTATGGATTGTACAGCGTACTATTATTCAACTATCCTGACAAAGTTAGAATAGAAAGGGATAGTATAGGTACTTTACACGCCATTGTCGATAATGGTAAAAACGTGCAGACCCTTATTGTTATCGACGGTATTCCTGTTAGTTTTCGTGATTATGGGCTTATTCCTAATATATCGCCAAGTGAAGTTACTAGTTTTGAAATTATTGAATATGCCAATGGTTTTGGACAGCTGTATTGTGAAGTACATTCTGAGATGTCACCTTGTATTCCTCCTTTCAATCCTTCATACGGCAATGTAATAGCCATATACACACATACTGGAATAGGCCTTTTTGGCGCCTATAAACCTGCAGGATTATCCCAAAAAAGGATTCCTGTTTTTGCTTCGCCAAAGGAATTTTATGCTCCAAAATATGAAACCATTCAACCAGACGATTGGCAACATCCAGACATCCGAACTTTAATTCATTGGCAACCGATACTAAAAACAGATGATTTAGGTAAAACATCGACTTCTTTTTACAATACAGATAACAAAGGGAAAATGATGATCATTGTAGAAGCTATTTCTGATGAAGGAGAAATTGGTTATCAGGAAATTGATTATGAAATTGATGATTAATCCAGAACGAATAACAGTATAACCACTTCGATTACTGCAATTTATATAAAGATAATTCACTGCGAGATTTCAGATAAAAAACGAATCCTTTTTGGTAAAAACAAAGCGAATTCTTGACTTAAAATCTAGTTTATCTGAACTAAATTTATTTTTTAAAAATATTATTGTAGTATTTTTTGGCAAGTAAAATAAATTTTAATTATTTTAGAGCAATATTAACAAGTTTTAACCTAATCTATAACAATTAAATTACAAATTATGTTTGAATGGTATAAAAAAGTAGTTTTTGAAAATTACGCAAATTTTAACGGGAGAGCACGTAGAAGTGAGTTTTGGTATTTTGCATTGGTAAATACAATTATCAATATCATCTTTAATCTGATAATGCTAGAATTTCCTTATTTTTCATTTGTCCAGCTAGCTTATTCTTTAGCTATGTTTATTCCTTCATTAGCCGTAGGGGTTAGACGTATGCATGATGTAGGAAAAAGTGGATGGTACTATATAATTCCTATTTACAATCTTATATTAGCATGTACTGATGGTGATTATGGAACTAATGAATATGGTGAGGATCCTAAAAACCAAATCGACAGCATAAATGAAATTGGTGTAGAATAATTAAATAATTAATCCGATTTGTATAAACAAGTCGGATTTTTTATATCTTTTTCTAACGTAAAATTTAATGATGAAATTATATTTGAAAATTGAAATTGATTTTTGACATCATTAAATAAATAAAAAACGACTGACACGATGATAAAATTTGCTTACACCATACTATACGTTCAAGACGTGACAAAAGCTGTTGAGTTTTATGAAAATGCTTTTGGCTTTAAAAGAAAATTTATATCACCTGACAATGACTATGGAGAACTTTTAGTGGGCGAAACGACACTTTCGTTTGCTTCAACAATATTAGCCAAGTCAAACTTGAAAGAAGGTTTTACAGAAAGTAATTTGGCAGCCAAACCGTTTGGAATTGAAATTGGTTTTACAACTGAAAATGTAGAAGAGACCGTTTCGATAGCTATAAAAGCAGGTGCGACAATTGTTGAAAATCCGAAAACAAAACCATGGGGACAAATTGTTGCCTATTTGAGAGACCTTGATGGTTTTCTAATCGAAATTTGCACACCAATGGACTGACAAATCAAAAAGTCGAACCGCTAGCAAGAGTTTTTGCGTGAGCTGGGCTGAAGTACAAAATTAAACAGCAATTTTTCAATTGAACTTTAGCACGTACTTCAACTCCCTCCGAATCTCCAAAACCCAAAGTGTTATCAATACCATCAATTGCCAAAATAGAAAAAATAGCTTGGTGTTCATCCAGCGATGTTTAACTTTGTAATCTTATGTAAATTACAATGACACAACTATTTTCCTTAGAATCTTACAATTATTATCTGCTGGCTGCGGGAATTATTACGTTGCTAGCTGCCTTGATTCCGAATATTTTCCAAAAAAAATACCTAACGCCAGCTATTATTTATCTTCTAATAGGGATAGGTATTGCTTTTGCAGGAGGTAAATATGGAAATTTTGACATCATGCAACATACCAATGCTATAAGACACATTTCGGAATTTGTTTTAATCATTGCGTTGACTAATGCAGGGTTAAAAATCAAAAAGCCATTCTCATGGCAAACCTGGAAATACTCCTTTAGATTACTTTTAATAACCATGCCGCTTACTATCATTGGCGCGGCATATTTAGGTTGGTGGCTGCTAAGTTTAGCTCCCGCAGCCGCAGTATTGTTTGGCGCACTAATTTCGCCTACTGATCCTGTGTTAGCATCCGAACTTCAAACGAGCCGTCCAAGCAAAAAAGATTTATCAAAGATTCGGTTGGGTTTGACTTCAGAAGCAGGATTAAATGATGGACTAGCGTTCCCGTTTACTTACTTCGCTATATATCTGGCTAAAAATGGTTTGGATTACAGTCAATGGATTGGCGAATGGTTTTATATTGAAGTACTTTATAAGATTGCGGCGGGAACAATAATTGGATTTCTTGCAGGATGGTTTTTGTATAAACTGATATTTAAAATTACAGATGAAAGCCATCATTCTAATATAAGTCGGGGAATTCTATCGCTTGCAATTACTCTTTTGCCTTATGGTCTCACGGAACTATTAGGCGGTTACGGATTTATTGCGGTTTTTATTGCGGCTTGTACTTTTAGTAATCAGGAAGATCAAATCCAACACATGGACACACTCCACGATTTTACGGAGGAAATTGAACGTATTTTTGTTGCTTTTCTATTTATCTTCGTTGGCATTTACGTTTACGTTTCCATCAATGAACTCTTGGATTTAATGATTATTGCTACTGCGTTAACGGTATTACTTTTCATTAGACCGCTAAGTGGGTGGATTGCTTTATATAAAACAGATTTATCTACTTTTGAAAAATTTGCATTGTCCTTTTATGGTATTCGCGGTGTTGGTTCACTATTTTACATGATGTATGCCTTTGACAAAGTTACTTTTCCAAATGCGTACGAACTGATTCACGTAACTACTGTTATCATTGTACTTTCGGTATTTATGCATGGAATTTTGGCCGCTAGTATGCAAAAGAAACTTGTCTGATTTTAGCTCCTTCAAAAGTAATATTTAGAAGAATTAAACATTTTCTAATTTAAAAAATATTAAAATGTCAATAACAACAGAATCCGAATTAATTGGAATGAAAAAGATTAGTGAAGTTGTTGGAATAACACTAAAACTAATGAGAGAATATGCCAAAGCAGGTATATCAACTAAGGAATTAGATGAATACGGAGGTAGTATTTTAAAAAGTTATGGCGCCAAATCAGCTCCTTATGAAACCTATAAATTCCCCGGTTATTCTTGTATTAGTGTTAACAAAGAAGCGGCTCACGGAATTCCATCAGAGAAAAAAATATTAAAAGAAGGCGACTTAATTAATATTGATGTTTCTGCTGAACTCAATGGTTTTTGGTCAGATAATGGTGGTTCTTTTATTATTGGGAAAGACATTCACCATCACCAACCGCTTGTGGATGCTTCCAAACAAATTTTACAAAAAGCAATTCAAAATATCAAAGGCGGTGTTAAGATTGCTGAAATTGGTTATTTAATAGAAACCGAAGCTAGAAAATCCGGTTATAAAGTCATTAAAAATTTGGCTGGTCATGGCGTAGGCAGAAGTTTACATGAAAAACCAGAAAATATTTTGAACTACAGAGTAAAATCAAATCAGGAGCGATTTAAAAAAAATACTACGGTAGCCATTGAAACTTTCATTTCAACCCATTCGACAATAGCTGTTGGATTGAATGACGGCTGGACTTTGGTAGGAAACAAAGGAGGTTATGTCACCCAGCATGAACATACCATATTGATAACCGATGATGCTCCAGTGATTCTGACTACTGCTAACGAAATCTGGAATTAAAACACTTAAAATCATATTCAATTCCAATTCGAAGTAAATGATTCCAATTCGTATTTTAGAAAAAAGAATATTGCTGATTCTTTTTATTATTTTCTTCGCCCAATGCAGTACGCTGAAAAAAGACAACGAACATTTACAGCAATTAATTTCGGTTGAAGAACTTAAAAAAAGATGTAGATTTTACCCATAAAAAGTTTCAAAAACTACATCCTAAACTCTATTATTACATTAGCAAAGAAAGTCTGGACTATAAATTTGATAGTTTAAAAACTACCATCAATACTCCTTTAACTCCACTCCAATTTTATAAAAAAATCAGTCCTGTTGTGGCTTCCATAAGACAAGGACACAGTTATGTATTGGCTCCCGAAAAGAAGTTTTCGAAAAAAGAAACCAAAGCCTACATTAAAAAAGGAACGGGACCTTTTTCGCAATTTAATTTTTCATTTGATAATGATAAATTGTATGTTACTAAGAATAAATCATATAACAAATCGATTACAGCAGGAACCGAAGTTCTTTCGGTAAATGGCATAAAACCTTTGGATCTTGTTCAGGAATACAATCAGTATTACAGTTCGGATGGATTTAATACTACTTTAAAAAAGCAAAATCTAGCCAAAAGATTTATTAGTGCTTTCACTATCGAAAATAGTATCAAAGACAGCCTAAATTACGCTTTTAAGTCAAAAGACAGTATAAAATTGGTAACGATAAAACGACACAAAGAAGATAGTCTTAAAGAAAAAACAAAAAAGATTGTTGAAAAAAACATGCCTATTGACAAAGCCAAACAGAGACAATTAAAAAAGAAAAAACGAATTAACGGTTTCGATAAAACTACCAAAACGTTTATTAGAGAACTGCGCTTTTCGCCCAAAGACAGCAGTATTGCAATTTTAAAAATCAGAGCTTTTAAAAAAGGGAATTTTAGAAAATTCTACAAAGAAAGTTTTGCCGAAATTAAAAAACGAAATACCAAAACGCTGATTATCGATTTAAGAAATAACGGCGGCGGACATCTGAGCGAAATTGTTCATTTGTACAGCTACCTTGCCGATTCGACATTTGTATTTTTGAAAAAATCGGAAGTAGTTTCCAGAGCGAGTTTGTTTGAAGGCGCTTACTTCAACAAAGGTTCTGTTGGGGTAAAAGCCATCAAAGCGGTATTTTCACCTTTTGTTTATGGCTATTTGCTATTAAATGTTCGTAAAGATAAAAACGGTATAAATTATTTTGCTACCGAAACCAAACCTCAGCAAATCAAAAAAAATGCGTTTGACGGAAAACTGTATGTTTTGATTAATGGAGGAAGTTTTTCGGCTTCGAGTATCATTTCTTCTAATTTAAAAGGATCTAAAAGAGCAACATTTGTGGGCGAAGAAACAGGTGGCGATTATAACGGTACCGTTGCAGGATTTATGCCAATACTACAATTACCTCATTCCAAACTAAAAGTGAGAATCGGGATTATGAATGTTACGCCTTATTATCAAACGGAAGTGCTTGGTCACGGCATTTTTCCAGACGTTTTGATTCAGCCATCTTTAGAAGATAAAATTCAAGGTAAAGACCCCGAACTGGATTGGATTTTGAATCAAAATCAGCAATAAATCTAGTTGATTTTATTTTAAAAATTGAAATTCTCATTGTCATTGCTATTGAAATTTCCAGTGTCATTTTTACTACTATTCTTCTAAAAATCACTACCTTAGTAGTGCCATTTTTAAAAATACAGCAATATGAACAATGTAAAAGAATTAAATAAATGGGCCAATACGCACACTTATTTTACCTTAGATTTGGTACGAATTGCACTAGGCGTGTTTTTATTCGTAAAAGGAGTTTATTTTATCACTAATATTCCATATTTAGTTGATTTGATTTCTCCTATTGACAACATTGGAGGAGGAATGTTCCTGATCCATTACATTACTCCTGCACACCTGATTGGAGGAATAATGATTGCTTTTGGTTTACTAACCCGTTGGGCTATTATTGCACAATTGCCTATTCTAATAGGTGCTGTTTTAGTTAATTTCATGGGCGAAATGCACTCTGAAAGTTTGTTGCTTGCATTAGCTACTTTGGCTATTTGTTTGTTTTTCTTGTTTTATGGAAGCGGAAAACATTCTGCTGATTATTATTTTAAAATGTACCAGTAAAATAATTTAATCCGTTTCAATTTATTTTATAACAACTAAAGCTCGATATGATATCGGGCTTTTTTTTGCTTTTACCTCACCCCGACCCTCTCCAAAAAAAGAACAAAAAAGAAATTAAAAACTTCAATTCTACGTACCACTACTAGATTTTGAGTATTTTAAAAATACTACTTAGTACGTATGCGTGTTTTTAAAATACTCAAAATAAACACATTAATTCATTTTTATGTTTTTACACCTATTTTTAATTGTTATATAAAACAAATAAAGTTGGTTTAAAAAGCTTGTTTTTGTTGCGCTAGACGTTACACGTAAGTACAATTACGTAAGTATGTTTGCAATGTAATAATTAAACAAAAACAAACTTTAAAATCAACGATTATGAAATTACTTAAAACACTTTCTTTATCAGTAATAGGATTTGTAGGTACTGGAGCAATGGCACAGGAATTCAGTTCGGATATTCAAATCAGACCCCGATACGAATACACCAACGGTTTTGGAACTTTACTAACTCCTACTACTAGTCATACTTCATTTATAGGACAACGTTCAAGAGTTAATTTGAACTATGGTGATGAGAAATTAAAAGTAAAAGTAGCGTTGCAAAATGTACGTACCTGGGGAAATGTGAATACGCTTGGAAACATTTCTACAGACAAAAACGGATTGGCATTGTATGAAGGTTGGGCACAATACAATTTCACTAATAAATGGAGTACTAAAATAGGTCGTCAACTGATTTCTTATGATAACCAAAGAATCATTGGAGGATTAGATTGGGCAAATCAAGGACGTAGTTTTGATGCCGCTTTAATCAAATACAAAGGAGCAAAAGACCAATTGGACTTGGGTTTTGCCTTAAATGCTGATTCAGAAGGAAAAGTAGCTCCTTCTACTCCATTTGCAACTGATTTTAAAGACATGCAATATGCCTGGTATCATACGAGCATCAAAAAATTAAATGTTAGTTTATTAGCATTAAATCTAGGAAGAGAATACCTAAAAGCGCCTTTAGAAATAGAAACCAATTATTCTCAAACTTTTGGAACTTATACTAATTACGCAGGTAAAAAAGTAACTTTTGATTTCAGTTTCTACGGACAAACGGGGAAAATAGGTCCAAACGAAGTTTCGGCTTGGGAAACAGCAGCTAACTTAGGATATGCTTTTTCGCCTAAATTCAAAGCTACTTTGGGCTATGAGTTTTTATCCGGAAAAGATCAATATTCAACGTCAACAATGGTAAAATCGTTCAATCCTTTATTTGGTACCAACCATGCTTTCAATGGTTTTATGGACTACTTCTACGTAGGAAACCACGCCAACTCAGTGGGTTTACAAGATGTAACTCTAAAATTAGATTTCCCTATCAAAAAAGTAAATCTTTCAGTAGCACCGCACTTATTTTATGCACCTAATAAAGTATTTTCTGGAGCAGTGGAACAAGATTCTTACTTAGGAACTGAGGTTGATGTAACGGCAGTTTATAAAGCTGCTAAAGACATTACGCTGATTGCTGGTTACTCTCAAATGTTTGCCTCAGAAACTATGGTGGCACTAAAAGGAGGAACTGGATTAAAAGATACAACCAACAACTGGGCTTATCTAATGGTAAACATCAACCCACAAATATTCTCGACTAAAAAATAATAAAAGTAATCACTTAAGAACATTTCAGATGAAAAAAATAGCATTACAATTATCGATGATCGTTCTAGCAACATTAAGTGTTGTTAGTTGTAAAAACGAAACTAAAAAAGAAGCTGGAACAACTACAGCAACCACTTCAACAACAGAAAAATTAACATTAGAGAAACCACAGGTTACTTTGGGTTTTATCAAATTAACCGATATGGCTCCATTGGCTATAGCCAAAGAAAAAGGATTCTTTGAAGACGAAGGTTTATTTGTAACTCTTGAAGCGCAATCCAACTGGAAAAATGTGTTAGACCGTGTGATTGATGAACAAATTGATGGTTCGCATATGCTAGCGGGACAACCCATTGCTGCTGCAGTAGGTTTTGGAAGACAAGCTAAATTAGTTACTACTTTTTCTATGGATTTGAATGGAAATGCCATTACTGTTTCTAATGATGTTTGGTCAAAAATGAAACCCGGAATTCCATTAAAAGACGGAAAACCAATTCATCCAATTAGCGCTAGCACTTTACTACCAGCTATCAAAGAATACAAAAACGCAAATAAAACATTCAAAATGGGTACGGTATTCCCAGTTTCTACACACAACTACCAATTAAGATATTGGTTGGCAGCTGGAGGAATCAACCCAGGACAATACACAAAAGATAATGTACAAGGAAACATTAATTCAGACATATTGCTTTCTGTAACTCCTCCTCCACAAATGCCAGCTACGCTTGAAGCAGGAACTATCAACGGATACTGTGTAGGTGAACCTTGGAACCAACAAGCGGTAAGCAAAGGAATTGGAGTTCCTGTAATTACCAGTAGTGATATCTGGAAAAATCACCCAGAAAAAGTATTTGTAATGACCGAAGCTTTTATCAAGAAAAACCCAAATACAGCAATTGCTATCACTAAAGCTTTAATTAGAGCTGGAAAATGGTTAGACGATCCAAAAAACAGAGATGAAGCAGTAAAAATATTGTCTAGCCCAGCTTATGTAGGAGCTGACGAAAATGTATTGAAAAACTCTATGACAGGAACATTTGAATATGAAAAAGGAGACAAACGTGACGAACCAGATTTTAACGTATTCTTTAAATACAACGCTACGTATCCTTTCTATTCTGACGGAATTTGGTACATGACTCAAATGAGACGTTGGGGACAAATTACAGAAGCACAACCAGCTGAATGGTATGCCTCTAAAATTAAAGAAGTATACAAACCAGAAATCTGGACTAAAGCAGCTGAATTATTGGTAAAAGAAGGAAACTTAGACCAGGCTGATATTCCTACAACAGATGGTTATAAACCTGCAACCAATGAATTTATTGATGGATTGACTTATGATGGTAAAAAACCATTGGATTACATCAAAAGCATGAAAATTGGTAACAAAAACTAATTAAAATAAAAAGTAGAGGATGCACTTAAAAACATCCTCTACTTTACAAAAAAAAAATTATAAAACGAGTTACTAGAAATTAAAAACTCAAATACATTATTTCTTTTTAAAAAAGCTTAAAAAGGATTTTACGAAATCATACTCTTTTAATCTCTTTTAAATCAACATCTTTAAATAAAAAGCACTATGAAGACATTAACAATAAAAACGGTGAAATTTATGGGATTGGGTTATTTAGAACCACTCATTCGATTAGCTACAGGTGAAGAAGTGAAAAAAAATGCCAAAGAAAGTTTCAAAAAAATCTTTATTCCATTATTATCTGTTCTTTTATTTATTTTTTTGTGGCAATCATTTTCGAATTATTTAAACAATGTTGAATCAGAAATAAAAATTGAAAAAGCACTTAAAGACCAAGGTCCTGAAGCGGCTAAAAAACTGGAAGAGTGTATTGCTTCCGGCGACATTAGCTGCAGACCCAATTCTTTACCTTCGCCATTAATGGTGGTGGCTGCTTTAGGAAAATTATGGGACGATCATTTAATCCTATCAGCTAAAAAAAAGGATTTTATCCAACAATATTCCACTGTAAATGAAGAACGCCTTGCTAACGGCGAAGCAGAAATTGTTTACACTGGCAGACCTTCATTTGTAGATCAAATAAAAACCAGTTTAAAAACCGTTTTTGCAGGATTTTTATTATCGGTAATCATTGCCATCCCTATGGGAATCTTGTTAGGATTGAGCGAAACTTTACGAACTTCTTTCAACTGGATTGTTCAAATATTCAAACCCGTGTCACCAGTAGTTTGGTTATTGTTAGTTTCTATGATTGTAAAAACTATTTTAGTCAATGTAGATATCGAAAAATCATTTGTTATCTCTTTCATCAGTGTGGGATTGTGTTCCATGTGGGCCACCTTAGTGAATACCAGTGCTGGAGTAGCTTCGGTTGATAAGGATTATATCAATGTTGCCAAAGTACTGCAATTAGGAACCTATAGCAAAATTTTCAAAATTATCCTGCCTTCTTCTTTCCCAATGATTTTCACTGGATTGAGAATTACGCTTTCTGTAGCCTGGATGGTATTAATTGCTATCGAATTGTTAGCACAAAGCCCAGGATTAGGTTCTTTTGTTTGGGAAGAATTCCAAAATGGTTCCAGCGATTCTAATTCGAAAATTATTGTGGCCATGTTTGTAATTGGTATCATCGGATTCATGCTAGACCGAATCATGATGATTTTCCAAAAATTACTAACCTTCAATGACTAAAGTTATTTAGTACCAAGTCCTTAGTAGTAAAAAACTATGGACTAAGAACTAAGGACTTAACTACGAAACTTTAAACAAAAAAATCATGGCTTATTTAGAACTTAAAAATGTTTGTAAATCCTATGGCGAAGGAAAAAACAAAACCGAAGTATTAAGAAATATCAATTTAAAAATTGAAGAAGGAGAATTTGTTGCCATTGTTGGATTTACAGGAAGTGGAAAAACAACCTTAGTTAATTTGATTTCGGGATTAATTGAACCGGATTCTGGTCAAATATTATTCAAAGGAAAACCCATTCAGGGAACCAGTCACGAGCGTGGTATTATTTTTCAAAATTATTCTTTGCTTCCTTGGTTAACGGTTTATGATAATGTTGCCATGGCTGTAAAAACCGTTTTTAAAGACTGGAATAGTAAACAAGTAGAGGAACATGTTAATAGTTTTATTGCCAAAGTAAATCTTTCTCATGCTTCTCATAAAAAACCCAAAGAACTTTCGGGAGGAATGCGCCAGAGAGTAGCAGTGGCCAGAACCTTAGCCATGAGACCCGAATTGATTTTAATGGATGAACCACTAGGTGCTTTAGATGCGTTGACCAGAGGAAATTTGCAAGAAGAAATTTTAAACATTTGGAGCGAAGACAAACGCACCGCTTTATTGATTACGAATGATGTGGATGAAGGCGTTTTTATGGCAGACAGAGTGATTCCGCTTCGTCCAGGTCCAAAAGCTACTTTAGGTCCTGAATTTGACATTACTATAGAAAGACCGCGAAACAAAATTGCGCTGAATCATAACGCCAATTTTAAAACTTTAAGAAGCGGTATTATTGAATACTTAATGGAAATTGGAGCCGAAAGAACCGCAGGACAAGAAGTCAACACTTATGAATTGCCTGATTTAGTACCGATGCAATTCAATTAAGAGCGTTTTTCATTAGACAAAACTTACAGGACTTACATGGTTAAAAAATTATTTTAAAGAAAGAACATCATGACAGAAACGATAGTACAAAAAAGACAAGTACCACACGATCCAGCAGGTTTTGAAAAATACATGTTGGAATTAAACAACCTAACTAAGATCTACCCAACTCCAAAAGGTGATTTTGTGGTGTTAGAAAATTTAAATTTAAAGATTAAAGAAGGCGAATTCGTCTCCATTATTGGACATTCAGGATGTGGAAAAACAACCTTACTTTCTATGATTGCAGGTTTAAATCCTATTTCGGGAGGACAAATTGTTTTAAACGGTTCGCCTATTTCGGGTCCAGGTCCTGATAGAGGAATTATTTTTCAATCGCCTAGCTTATTGCCTTGGATGTCTGCGTTGGAAAATGTAGCCTTGGGTGTAGATAAAGTCTTTGCTTATGCCAGTAAAAAAGAGCGTCAGGATATTTGCAAATACTATTTGAACAAAGTAGGACTAGACGGTGCATTCGACAAAAAAGCCAAAGATCTTTCGCAAGGAATGAAACAAAGGGTGGGAATTGCCAGAGCTTTGGCACTAAAACCCCAAATATTGTTGCTAGACGAACCTTTTGGAATGTTAGATTCATTGACAAGAGGCGAATTGCAAGATGTTTTATTAGAAGTGTTAAACAAAGAGAAAACAACAGGAATCATGATTACCCATGATGTAGATGAATCCATTTTCCTTGCCGATCGAGTAATTATGATGACTTCTGGTCCAAGAGCTCAAATTGGTGACATTCTAGACATCAATTACGAAAGACCCAGAAACAGAAAAGCAATTTTAGAACATCCTAGTTATTATGACAATAGAGAACATCTGATTAATTTTCTGGAACACTAATCTCAGCATTTTAAATAGCCCCCACAATTTTACTTTAATTATTTTTACTTAAAAATCGAAGCCTTAAAACTTCGATTTTTTTATGCCTTTTGCCCATACAGCTGAAAAAACATAAAAAAGTTAAACCGCAAATTTTAATGAGCACATAAAAGCAAATAATAATACCATTTAGAAATATAAAACAGTTTTTTGTTTTACCTCACCCCGACCCTCTCCAAAGGAGAGGGAGTTAAAAGATTGGATTATTTTATATTTCTAAATGGTATAATTTGCGAATTTTAGGTAACTATTTTCAACTATTTTTGTGCCCAATAAATTTCAAAAAGCAATGAACATCGAAGACCTGATAGGTAACTTTCAAATTATAGGAAGCAATCAAGATGCCGAAGAAAACAACTATAAAGGAACACTTTCTTTAACACTGGACAGCAACAAAAGAATCAAAGCCAAATGGATTATTAATAAGGACCAACTGCAAACAGGCACTGGATTTTTTAGAGATAATATTCTGGTTATCAATTTTAATTATGAAGGCGAAGATGCTGAAATTTATAAAGGTGTTGCCGTTTATCGTTGTTTGTCTAAAGATCTTTTAGATGGTTTTTGGTCTGAAAAACATGGTAATCCTTTGTATTTGGGAAAAGAACGTTGTTTTAGGATTTCGGAAGTAGTGAATTAGACTATTTTTGTAAGATTTATTTATATATTAGCAAAAAAATAAAGCGACAACAAACATTTCGCCAATCTATCCAATTTTGGGCGTATACACGAAGGTTTGTTTCGCCTATAAACTAGTTAGATGTGATTTTAACCAACAACAATGCAAAAATTCAAACCACAAATATTAGCACTAAAAAATCAAAAAACTGTAACAATTAGACAAGCAGAAATTAATGATGCGGAAAAGTTGCTCAATTGTATAAAAACTTATGTTCCACAAAGTGATTACATTCCAAAACTTGAACAAGAAATCAAACTGACAATTGAACAAGAAAAGGAATGGATTAATTATTTTTTGACAAACGAAAATTCTTTGCTTTTAATTGCTGAATTTGACAATGAAATAATCGGGAATATTGACTTAACTGGCAACCGAAGAAAGATAATGGAGCATACAGCAGTAATTGGAATGGGAATACTTAAAGAATGGAGAAATTCTGGTCTTGGAACAGCATTATTAAAATTGGCAATTGAATGGGCAAAAGAAAATTCAATTATTGAGCTTCTTTGGCTTCAAGTTTACACAGACAACGAATTAGGATTAGGATTGTATCGCAAATTAGGATTTGAAGAAAATGGAATAATGAAAAATTTTTTTAAGCAAGACGGGAAATACTTTGACAATCTAACAATGACAATGGACGTGAAATAAAAACCATAGCTAACAAGAGTTTTGCGTCAGGCAGGCTAAAGTAAGAAATTCAACAGTAGTTTTTTAATTGAACTTTAGTAAAAAATCCGTTTTTTGTGTTTCTAAATCCCGCCCGAACGCAAAGCCCCGAAACGTTAAACAAATAACTGTATTAAAATAAAACTTTCATCAAAAGCAGAAAATATACTGATACAAATTACTGGGAAAAACACCAAACTTGGTGACTTACGAACCATTGCCAAAAACATAAAAAAAGACCACCAATTAGCAACGTGAAAATTAAATTGCTTCGAGCTAGAAATTATTGGTGGAAATCATCTAAAACAAAAGATAAAATAATTATCATCGGTAGTCTAAAAACAAAAAAAGTGATTTACATCCATCGTAAACCACTTTTTTTAAATCTAGAAAACACCCTTTTTATTTGGTAATTCTTTCTGGAAAATCAGTTATAATCCCGCTTACTTTAAGTGCTTGTAAATTTTTAATATCTACTGCTTCATTTACAGTCCAAGGATATATTTTAAAATTATTCGCTTTCATGATGGCAACATTTTCGGCTGTCAGGGTTTTATAATAAGGGTTGATTGCCTGTGCTTGTAATTCTGTTGCTGTTTTGATAATAGTTTCAATAGGATCTTTGTAAGTCAGTAAACCAATGGCGATCTCAGAACTTAATTCTCTCATTTTTTGCAATTCAGCTATTCGAAAACTAGAAATAAAAAAATCTTTATTTCGCCAGCCTTTTTTCTTATATTCTTCTATAATTCGGTAGGTATCCGTTGCGGTATTAGTTCCTTTCAATTCGATATTCAATACTGCTCTTTTATCAATAGTTTCGATTACCTCTTGTAGTGTAGGTATCTGATGTTTTCCTCCCACAAGAACTTTTCTTAAATCTTCAAAACTATAGTCTTCAATTTTACCTTTAGCATTCGTAATTCGATCTAAATTGTCGTCATGAAAAACAACCATTTCACCTGTTTTAATTTTAAACACATCAATTTCTAGCATATCCGCTTTTAGTTCGACTCCTTTAGAAATAGAAGCCAAGGTATTTTCGGTTTCATGCCCCATGGCGCCTCTGTGTCCACAAACGAGCATTTTATTTGACCCACAATTTGATAAAAAAACAGCCGCTGTTGCAGCTAATAATAGTGTACTGATTTTCATAATATTCGTTTATTTTTTCCTGTAAAAATAGGCTAAGCCACAGAATCAAATATTAAGCACGGATTAAATTAAAACTAATTTACCTCAATAAACCCAAGGGTTAAGCAGCTATTTTGGTTAACAATTTCTTAAAAAAACCGATTAAAAACAGTGTTTTTTAAGACTTGATTAACACAAAAGTATTTTACAGTTATTATTAAAATAACAGCCTTTTTTCAATTAGTGAATTCCTTTGTGCTCACTAAAAAACTAAAAAAAGTATTCATGAAACAACTCCCATTATTATTGTTTACCTTAGTACTGACCCTATTTGTTAGCACTATAAATGTTGCTCAAACCACCCAAGCCTCGATAGTAGGTGTGGTTTTAGGAAACAATTCAGAACCGCTAAAAGACGCAAGCGTTCAAATTAAAAATGAATCAACAGGATTCAAAACCAATTCTTTATCCAATTTCAAAGGGGTGTTTACCTTCAAAGAACTTCCTTTAGGAGGTCCTTACACAATTAGCGTTACAGCTCCGGGTTTTGGAGAACAACAACGCTCTGGTTACACGCTAAATCAAGGCGATTTGATTAACGTAGAAATTGCCATGCAAAACGACGTTAAAAACTTAGAGGTAGTTGAAGTAGTTGGTCGTGGATTGAAAAACAAGACTGGATACCTAGGATCTGCTACCGCAGTTTCGGCAAAAATGATCAATGCGCTGCCTGTAAATGGAAGAAATTTTACGAGTTTAATGGATTTATCTCCATTAACAAGAGGTGGAAATATTTCAGGACAGCTTGCTTCTTCTACTAATTATACATTAGATGGAATGAACGCAAAAAACCCTACTTCGGCAGGAGCTACAACCAGCAGAAGTGGTGCCCCTTACTCTATTTCTATAGAAGCAGTTAGAGAATTTAAGGTAGTTACAAATCAATACGACGTAAGTTTTGGTCGAAGTGGTGGTGGTACGGTAAGTGCTGTAACAAAATCAGGAACGAATGAGTTTTCAGGAAGTGCATTTGCATACAATCGTGCCGATTGGTTATCGAGTCCGTATGATATTAGAGGGAACAAACGTCAAAATGATTTTTCAACCACTCAATATGGTTTTACTCTTGGAGGTCCCATCATCAAAGATAAATTACACTTTTTTATCGCTTGGGACCATCAACAAGATATGCGTCCTTTAATTATTGCTGATGTTCAATCACCAGATGATGAATTGCGATTTAATGTGACTCAGGCAACATTGGATAATTTCTTAACTATTGCTCGTAACAAGTACGGGGTTTCTAGTGCGCCACAATTTGGAACATTCGATAAAAAAAGAAATTCTGATGCCGCTTTTGCTCGTATTGACTGGCAAATTAACGACAATAATTTATTGACCGTACGTAATAATTTTACTTATGACAACAACAAATTAGGACTGCAAGACAACAATCCTATTACCTTGTACGAATCTTATGGTAATGATTTGAATATTGATAATAGCATCTTAGCATCATTACGTACAAAAGTCAATGCACGAGTAACCAATGAATTTAAAGTACAACATTTACATACTTTTCAAGACAGTTATCCTGGAGACCAATTGCCTTCTTACAACATTCCACGAGCCATTGTAGAAAATGTTTCTTCTACAATTAACGGTGCAGTGAGAACGACAAATATTCAAATTGGAGGACATCGCTTTGCACAAGAAAAATTTACGAATAATGTTTTTCAAATTGTGGACAACATCTACTACAACACAGATAAGGTAAAATACACTTTTGGCTTTGACCTGATGCAAACTAACGCTAAATCATTGTATGGCAGCGAAGTAAATGGTCGTTTTCATTTTAATAGTGTTGCTAATTTTGACAACTTTACACCCTATCGCTATTACAGAGAAGTACCTTTAGTAGCTGATCCAACCGTGATTTCAAACATCTTAAACGCTGGTGTTTATGGTCAATTACAAACCAAAATTGGTATAGGATTAGATATGACATTAGGACTACGTTTTGATTACGCTACTTACCCAACTGCTGGTTTTAATCAATTAGTTTTTGACGAATTAGGTATTCGCACTGACAACAAACTTCAGTCGGCTATCTTGCAACCAAGAGTACAATTTTCTTGGGATATCAATGAAAAACAAAAAGATTACCTTCGTTTTGGTGCTGGAATTTTCGCCTCTGATTTGAACAATTATGCCATTATCAATAACTTGTATTTTGATGGAAATCATACTGCTACAGTAGATGTAAGATCGCCAAATGTACCTTTACCTAATTTTATTGATTACCGAAATAACTATTCCAGCATCCCTACTTTAGATGCTTTTCAGTTACCAACGATAAATTACACTGGAACAGATGCTGATGTACCTGTTGTGTATAAAGCAAATGTATCTTATTCTCATTTCTTTACCGATAAATTAAAGGCTGGAATTGCTGGTTATGCCACTTTAGGACGCAATAACTATGTGTATGTAGATCGTAATATGGTAGCAGATCCATTCTTTAGACTAGCTAATGAAGGCAACCGTGGCGTATATGTTCCAGCAGCATCCATTCCAGCAAATGGAGCTGGTGACTGGATGCAAGGAAGAATTAGTGATAAACTAGGACGTGTATTAGAATTAAACAGTGAAGGTAAAGTGAATCAATTTGCCATGGTAGTAGATGCAACGTATCGCTATTTTAAAGATGGTGAAATTTCTGCTAGTTATACTTTGAATGAAACTAAAGATAACACCTCGTTCAACGGAAACGTAGCCAACACAGCAACTTTAGTTTTACCGGTTCAAGACGATCCAAGGGATTTGAGTAAAATGAGTTATTCAGACAATCACTTCCGTCACAAAGTAGTTTTTTATGGAACTTTGCCTAGTTTTTATGGTTTTAATGTAGGAGTGCGTTATTCTGGTATAGGCGGTACACGTTACAGCTTATTATCAGGAGGAAATACAAATGCAGATTTTGTTACTTCATCAAATGATTTAGCTTTTATCTTTGATGTAAATGATCCAACAGTTCCCCAAAACATCAGAACAGGTTTGCAAACCATACTTGATAATCCAGAAGCCAGCCAAAGTTTAAAGAATTACATCAACAAATACTCGGGAAGAATTGCCGAAAGAAACGGCGGAATCAATGAATTTTACGGTTTAGTAGATCTTAGAATTACTAAAAAAATAACAATACACAAAAAGCAATTCCTAGAATTTACAGCCGACATCTTTAATGTTGCCAATTTATTAAACAAAGAATGGGGCGTTAATAAATCACTAGGAAGCCAGTCTTTATATGCCTTAGGAACACCTGCCTCAGGAACAACAGAAGCAATTCCTGGATTTGACAGCACAAGACAACAATTCAACTACCGAGTGAACAATGCAGGACTTCCAGCTCTTTCCGGAAATCCATATCAAATACAAATAGGTTGTAAGTATGCTTTTTAAAAAACATTAAACAAACCCAAAAAAATGACCCTTAAACAATTGCTGTTTAAGGGTTTATTTTTGTAGTGATAACAATCCTAAAAATCAAATCTCCTTCTCCATAACATAATCTTCCATCAAATAACCGTGTTCCAATTCAATATCAATTTCCTGAATGATTTTGAAACCTAATTTTTGATAGAAAGTCAACGCCTTATTAAATCGGTTGACATTTAATAAAAGCGTAGCAGAATCATTTTCTTTTGCAAATTGAGTAATAGATTCAATTAACAATTTCCCAACTCCTTTTCCCTGTGTTTCTGGAAGAATGTAAATTTTATGGATTTTTGTAGTATTTCTATCTTTATAATAATGTTCGAAAGAAGCAAAACCTAAAACAGTATCTGCTTCTTTAGCCAGAATAAACTCCTGTCCGTTTTCTAAATTCGCTCGCAAAGCACTTTCCGAATAAAAGGCATTGAGCATATACTCTAATTGCGGTTGAGATAAAATTTCGCCACAGGTAAGCGGCCAGGTTTTATGGGCTATTTCGGTAATACTATTTAAATCGGCAACGGTAGCTTTAACAATACGTATCATTGGTTATTCGGTAGTAAAAACTCTATTTTCTTGTTCGCTGACACGTATAAAAGTGGTTCTTTTAGTCAATTCTTTCAGTCGGGAAGCTCCCACATAAGTACAGCTGCTGCGCAAACCGCCTAAAATATCCCAAACTGTATTGACAACATCTCCTTTAAACGGAATTTTAACTGCTTTACCTTCGCTTGCTCTGTATTCGGCAACGCCACCTACATGTTTGTTCATGGCTGTGGTCGAACTCATGCCGTAAAATTGTTTGTATTGTTTACCATTTACTTCTAGTAGTTCTCCACCACTTTCAGTATGTCCGGCGAGCATTCCGCCCAACATCACAAAATCAGATCCTGCACCAAAAGCTTTTGCTACATCGCCCGGAGTGGTACAACCACCATCACTGATAATATGTCCGCCTAGTCCATGAGCGGCATCGGCACATTCGATAATTGCCGAAAGTTGCGGATAACCCACGCCTGTTTTTATTCGGGTAGTACAAACCGAGCCCGGTCCAATGCCTACTTTTATAATATCGGCACCTGCCAGAAGTAATTCTTCTACCATTTCGCCAGTAACTACATTCCCTGCAATAATTACTTTGTCGGGAAATTGTTTTCGGGTTTGTTTTAAGAAGTTCACAAAATGCTCCGAATACCCATTGGCAACATCAATACAAATAAATTTCAATAAAGGATTAGCAGTAATAATTTCGATTACTTTTTTGAAATCGTTTTTTCCAGTTCCTGTACTAACTGCTATGTAATCATAAAAATCAGGAGCCACATTTTCAAGAAATGCACTCCATTCTGAAACCGAATAATGCTTATGAATGGCTGTAAATAGTTTGTGTTTAGCTAATTCACTAGCCATTTCAAAAGTTCCTACCGTGTCCATATTAGCTGCCATGATAGGAATACCGTTCCACTTAGTAGTGCTGTGCAAAAACTTAAATTCCCTTTCTAAAGAAACCTCAGCCCTACTTTTTAATGTAGAACGTTTGGGTCTAATCATTACATCTTTAAAGCCTAATTTTAGATCGGTTTCTATTCGCATAATTATCACTTTTTAGTCGGTTATTGGAAAATAACTTTTGTTTTTCTTAAAAGTAATGAATTTTATCCGAGAATTATTCAATAAAAAAAGAGACTTATCAACGTTATATTAACCATGATAAAAACTACGCAAAGAAGTATTTAACTTTTCGATTCTAATCAATATAATCATACTAAGACTGAATACTAAAAATCTGAATACTGATCACTAAAAACTATCCGTGAATGGTTTCCCCTTTTCCATAATTCGAAATAATAGATTCTTCAAATTCCAGCCATTCTCTCCAACGTTTTTCTACATCAATTCCTTCGCCATATTTTCGTGCATAGGTAATAAAAGTAGTGTAATGTCCTGCTTCGCTTTCCATTAATTCTCTGTAAAAAACAGCCAATTCTTCGTCCTGAATATTTTCCGAAAGCACTTTAAAACGCTCACAACTTCTGGCTTCAATCATTGCCGAAAACAACAACCTTTCGACCAAACCTGAAACTCGGCTTCCATTTCCGCTTTTTTTCATGTATTGGTACAATTCGTTTACATAATCGTCTTTTCGCTCGCGACCTAATTTCAATCCGCGTTTGATGATGATGTTATGCACTTGTTCGAAATGATCGATTTCTTCTTTGGCTAAAGCCAATAAATCTTTAACCAAGTCCTGGTGTTCTGAATTATTGGTAATAATCGTAATCGCATTCGTCGCTGCTTTTTGCTCGCACCAGGCATGATCGGTCAGGATTTCCTCTATGTTTTTCTCTACAATATTCACCCATCTTGGGTCGGTTGGTAATTGCAATCGTAATACGCCCATGTTTTTAGTCTTAAGGTTAAAAGTCCTGAAAAGCAAAAGTCGAAAGTCAAAATTATACTTTCGACTTTCGACTTTAAAAATTTGGTAACTTATTTAATTAGAAAACAAAAATCGCTCTTTCGCTCATCATTTCGTTTACTTCTTCAGCTACTTCTTCGATAACATCTTCGTTAGTATGATTTGTCAATACTTTGTCAATCATAGCAACAATGGTTTCCATATCTTCTTCAACTAAACCACGAGTTGTAACTGCAGCAGTTCCTACACGGATACCAGAAGTTACAAATGGCGATTTATCATCAAATGGAACCATGTTTTTATTTACAGTGATTTCGGCTTTTACCAAAGCATTTTCAGCCTCTTTTCCAGAAATTCCTTTGTTTCTTAAGTCAATTAACATCATGTGGTTATCAGTACCACCAGAGATAATATCGTATCCTCTTTTTACAAAAGCATCTGCCATTGCATTAGCATTTTTTTGCAATTGACGAGCGTAAGTAAAGAACTCATCTTGTAAAGCTTCACCAAAAGCAACCGCTTTAGCAGCGATAATGTGCATTAATGGACCACCTTGGTTTCCAGGAAAAACAGCTAAGTCTAATAAAGAAGACATCATTCTGATTTCTCCTTTTGGAGTAGTTAATCCCCATGGATTTTCGAAATCTTTCCCCATCAAGATCAAACCACCTCTTGGCCCACGTAATGTTTTGTGAGTTGTAGTAGTTACAATGTGACAGTGAGGAATTGGATCATTCATTAATCCTTTAGCAATTAAACCGGCTGGGTGAGAAATATCAGCCATTAAAATTGCACCTACACTATCAGCAATTACTCTAAAACGCTCAAAATCCATATCACGAGAATAAGCCGAAGCTCCAGCGATGATTAATTTTGGTTGCTCTTTAGTTGCAATTTCCTGGATTTTATCATAGTTCAAACGACCTGTTTCTTTTTCAACACCGTAGAAAACCGGGTTGTAAACACGTCCTGAAAAGTTTACTGGAGAACCGTGAGTCAAGTGACCCCCGTGAGATAAATCAAAACCTAAAATTTTATCACCAGGCTTCAAACAAGCGTGAAACACTGATGCATTAGCCTGAGAACCAGAGTGTGGCTGAACATTAGCATACGCAGCACCAAACAATTCTTTAGCTCTATCAATTGCAATTTGCTCAATAACATCTACTACTTCGCAACCTCCATAGTATCTTTTACCAGGATATCCTTCTGCATATTTGTTTGTCAAAACTGAACCAGCAGCTTCTATTACTTCATCACTTACAAAGTTCTCAGAAGCAATAAGTTCTAAGCCATGTATCTGTCTATCTTGTTCCTCAAGAATAAGTTCAAAAATTTGTTTGTCGCGTTGCATTTTTTAGATTTTAAATAATTTAGCGCAAAAATACAAAAAAACGTTTGCTAAACAGTTAGATTATGATATATTTGATATATAATTTTCAACAAAAAATTAACAAAATATGCCAATATTAGCCAACGATACAAAAAGAAAATCATGGATTGAAGTTCCTGAAAATAGTGATTTCCCGATCCAAAATATTCCTTTTGGTGTTTTCTTAACTAAAGAAAATGTAGTAACGGTAGGAACTCGCATTGGTGATTCGGCTATTGACTTAGGTGCATTACAGCAATTGGGATATTTTACAGGTATCGAATTAACTGATGATATGTTCATTCAAGATACTTTGAATGATTTTATTTCTGATGGAAAAAAAACATGGCGCTTAGTTCGCAATCGTATCGCAGATATTTTTGACGAAAACAATCCTAAACTGCGCGATAATGCCGCTCATAAAGACATTCTTATATTTAAAATTGACGAAGTAGAAATGCAATTACCTGTATTAATAGGCGATTACACTGATTTTTATTCCAGTAAAATTCATGCTTCTAATATTGGAAAAATGATTCGTAATGAAGAAAATGCCTTGTTACCTAACTGGCCTCAAATGCCTATTGGGTATCACGGAAGAAGTTCTACAATTGTTCCTTCAGGAATTCCGGTTCACCGACCTATTGGGCAAAGCTTACCTCCAGAAGGATTAACGCCTGTTTTTGGAGCTTCTCGTTCGATTGATTTCGAATTAGAAACGGCTTTTATCACAACAGACGCTAATGTCATGGGAGAAATGATTCCTATTAACGAAGCCGAAGATTATATTTTCGGGATGGTCTTACTAAATGATTGGACGGCTCGCGACATTCAAAAATGGGAATACATGCCTTTAGGTCCTTTGTTGTCTAAGAACTTTGCTACTTCTATTTCGCCATGGATTGTAACGATGGATGCATTAGAGCCATTTAGAGTAGCCAGTCCAAAACAAAATCCGAGTCCACTTCCTTATTTGCAACAAAAAGGAAGACATACTTTTGATATCAATCTTGAAGTTAGCATACAGCCAGAAAAAGCTGAACCAACTACCGTTTCTAAATCCAATTTCAAACACATGTATTGGACTATGAACCAGCAATTAACACACCATACTTCTAATGGTTGCAGGGTGAATTCAGGTGACATGATGGGTTCTGGAGCGATTTCGGGTCCTACTGAAGACAGCTATGGCTCGATGCTAGAATTGACTTGGGGAGGCGAAAAACCGCTAAAATTGAATGATGGTAGCGAACGTAAATTTATCAATGACAACGACACAGTTATCATAAAAGGCTTTTGCGAAAACAGCCAGGTTAGAATTGGTTTTGGAGAAGTCTCCAGTAAATTACTTCCTCCATTCGTTAGAAAATAAAAAAGAAAACAACATAAAAAAAGTCCCGTCTGAATTTACAAACGGGACTTTTTTATTGGGATAGAAGTAAATATTACTTGTTTCCTTTTTCGAAATCAGCAATAAA
This sequence comes from Flavobacterium magnesitis, assembly GCF_041729735.1. Classification (NCBI taxonomy): domain Bacteria; kingdom Pseudomonadati; phylum Bacteroidota; class Flavobacteriia; order Flavobacteriales; family Flavobacteriaceae; genus Flavobacterium; species Flavobacterium magnesitis. The sequence goes on from NZ_JBCFQK010000013.1 coordinate 69,666, forward strand.
TTGAGCTAATCCGATATCTGTTAATGGGTGTTTCAACAAACCGTAAATTGCAGAAAGTGGTCCTGTCATTACGTCTGCACCAATTTTAGCACAGTTTACAATATGCATAGTGTGACGAATAGAAGCTGCAAGAATTTGAGTTTCATAACCATAATTATCATAGATATCTCTAATTTCCTGAATCAAGTTCAATCCATCAGTAGAAACGTCATCTAATCTTCCTAAGAATGGAGAAACATAAGTAGCACCCGCTTTAGCAGCCAATAAAGCCTGACCAGCAGAGAATACTAAAGTTACGTTAGTTTTTATTCCTTTATCAGAAAAATATTTAGCAGCCTGAACACCTTCTTTAGTCATAGGCAATTTAACAACGATTTGCTCGTGCAATTCAGCTAATTCTTCACCTTCTCTTACCATTCCTTCAAAGTCCAAAGCATTTACCTCAGCACTTACATCACCATCAACAAGATTACAAATGTCAACATAATGTTTCAAGATGTTATCTTTTCCTGTGATTCCTTCTTTAGCCATTAAAGATGGGTTTGTAGTTACACCATCTAATACACCTAAAGATTGTGCTTCTTTAATTTGAGCTAAATTAGCCGTGTCAATAAAAAATTTCATAATTTATATATTTAATTGTTTTTAGATTATTCTTAAAAAGTGTTTATTCAACACTTAAAATTTATTCAACGCTTGCAAATTTACAACTTATAATGATTCATTAGCATTTTTTCATAAATTTTATCTGGTAATATGCGTTTTAATACAATGGAGAACTTTTGCATAAACGCACCCACCTTGTAATGGATTTTAGGATTCTTGGCCTGAATGACGTTATAAACCGCTACAGCCATATCATCTGGATTACTTCCACTATCCACATGTTGATCCATCATTTTCAATGTCATACCATAAGAAGCTTCATAAGTCGAACCTTTTATCAAAGGAGCATGAAAACGTCCCGAAGCAATATTAGTAGCAAAATCGCCAGGAGCGACATTGGTAATATTGATTCCGAAAGATTTTACTTCCATGTTCAAACCTTCAGTAATTAACTCTAAAGCACCTTTCGATGCCGAATAAACGCTTCTATACGGCAAACCCATGTATCCCGCAATGGAAGTAACATTAATAATTAATCCTGATTTTTGTTGGCGCATTTGTGGCAACACCGCTTTCATAACCTCAATGGGTCCGAAAAAGTTAGTCTCGAAATTATTTTTAATTTCTGAAGTTGGAATTTCTTCCAAAGGTCCTGTAATCCCTACTCCTGCATTGTTAATCACTACATCAATTCTTTCCGTTGTAGCAATTATTTGGGCAACAGCAGCCTGAATGCTTTCTACATTTCTAACATCTAAAGCCACTAAAGGAAAAACCGAATTTAAAACGGTTTGCGGATTTCGGCTGGTTCCATAAACGATAAAACCTTTATGATGTAAAAATTCTCCAATAGATTTTCCTATTCCTGAAGAACCTCCAGTAATTAATACAACTTTGCTCATTTTTTTAAGTTAAAAGTTATGGGTTATGGGTTATGGGTTATGGGTTATGTGCATACACCTAACTCCTAACTTCCAACTCTTACACATCCCAAAAGGGCAAAAATAAAAAAATCCTCCCGAAGGAAGACTACTTTTGTTTTAATTCTGAAAAGAATCTAATTCGCCGCGGCAAACAGATTAAATAAAAAATGGCAAGCGACCTACATCGCACCGCTCAACCACGTACCCTTGCTATGTTCCCATCCTGGGGGAGTCTGCAGGAGCTGGTCGTGTAGGACTTGCCGGTGCAAATATACAATCTTTTTATATTTTTGCAAGCCCTTTTGTATGCTTAAAATAACATTGTATATTAGGGCTTTTAAAATTTACAACATGAAAAAACATAACTTACTATCTTTCATTTTATTAGGAACACTACTTTCTAATTGTGGAGATACAAAAAATAGAGAAAATACTATATTTAATTTTGATTCTTCTAAAATTTCGGCACAATACCAGCCACAAGAAACACTTGACTTGAATATTTTGAACCCAAAATCGAAACAAGTTGATAGTATTGTGTACTATGTTAACGATGCCAAAGTAAAAACGGTAAAAGGACTTGAAAAGCTTTCTTTTGAATTAAAAAACCAAAAATTAGGCTACCAAAACATCAAAGCCTTAGTATATTTTGAAGGCGAAAATGCCGAAACCACTACTAGAATTGAAGTAGTTTCGAATGTAACTCCTAAATTATTAAAATATACTATTGTCAATACTTATCCTCATGATGTAAAAGCTTTTACTGAAGGTTTAGAATTCTACAAAGACACTTTGTATGAAAGTACAGGACAAAAAGGAAATTCTTATTTTAGAAAATACGATTATAAAACAGGAAAAATTTATAACCAAATTGATTTAGATCCAAAATATTTTGGTGAAGGAATTACCTTTATCGACGGAAAATTGTTTCAATTAACTTGGCAAGAAAAAACAGGTTTTATCTATAATGCTAATACATTAAAACTAGAGAAAACCTTCGCTTATACTAAGGAAATTGAAGGTTGGGGAATGACTAATGATGGTAAATACATCTACCAATCGGATGGAACAGAAAAAATATGGAAAATGGATCCTGAAACCCAACAAATGATTGATTACATCAATGTTTATTCAGGAAATTCTAAAATTAAATCCGTAAATGAATTAGAACTCATTGATGGAAAATTCTATGCTAACATTTGGCAAAAAGATGCGATAGCAGTAGTAAATCCTACTAACGGTGCTGTGGAAGGAATTATAGATATGTCTAATTTGAGAAAATTAGTAAAAAATGAAGGAGCAGAAGTCTTAAACGGAATTGCTTACAATCCAAAAACCAAAACCATTTTTGTAACTGGAAAAAACTGGGACAAAATGTTTGAAATTAAAGTTTCTGAATAATATTTTGGATATTCTAAAATCGATAATCATAAAAAAAGAGGAGCAATTGCTCCTCTTTTTTTTTAAAATACTTTAAGCCTAATAAATAAAAATTGCAATACTATTTTTGGTTATTGTTAGGCATAAAAATTAAACCAGTATATGCAGGTAAATTTACAACTGCTTTACATGGTTCTCCACTGTAGCTTTCATTCAGAATGGAAATAGAACTCACAATCATATCAGTAAATTCTTCATCATATCCTTTCCAGTCACTATTAAAAACTAAATGATATTCTTTTGCATAAGGAACACCAAATGTAAAATCTTCAAAAAATTGGTTTGATAAATTCAACAAAACAACTGTTGAGTTTGTAAAATCTTCATTAGTGGATCGTGCATAAGCCAAAATTTTATTGTCATTATCAAAATGGATCACTTTTGTATACTGCCCTTTTAGACCCTCACTTTCTATTTTGTATTCTGTACGAATCTTAATTAAGTCACTAACCATTTGCGTGATTCCTTCGTGCTTCTCCTGTTGATTCCAGTCTAGCCCTTCCGAATCTTTGAAATATTCATCTTCAATAAATTCCTGACCTTGAAACAACATTGGTATTCCAGGAGAGGTCAAAGTGATTACCAAACCTAATATTGCTCTCTTTTTCCCAAAGAAACTATCTGCATTTCCGGGCTGAATTTCTTCAGGTACGCGAGCCTTTCCATTTGCAACTTCATCATGAGATTCTGTGTAAATAATTCTCTCAAAAACATCGCTGTTATATTTAAATAAAATGGCATCAACAAGTGCTTGTAGATCGCGATATTCATCTCCTTGTTCAATCAAAAACTTTCTTACTGGATGTACAAAATTCATATCCCATTGCGAACCATAACCTATTCCTCCATATTCTGAGCTAAGGGTTACTAAATTATGACCTTTCAAATCTTCAGCAATGGTCAATTTTTCAGGATATTTCAGTTTGATTTCAGCATTAATATCTCTCATCAAAATATTTCCTTCAGGTATTTCGCTGTCATAACCTATCCCTCCACCTTCATAACGTATGTAAGATGTAGCGTCCATGCGTAAACCATCACAGTGATAGTCTTCAATCCACATCATAGCATTATCTCTTATATACCTTCTTACTTCTTCTCGTCCATAATCAGGTCTGGAATCTCCCCAAGGAGTAACCGATCGATGGTCATTATAGAAATAAATTCCGCCTTTTCCGTTTTCAGACCAGCCATCAAATTGCCATAAATCCATATCCGATGGTCCAAAATGATTGTAAACTACATCCAGAATCACTGCAATATCTTCTTTATGAAAAGCATTTACCATGCGTGCAAAAGCTTCAGCACCTCCATAATCACGTTCAATCGCGAAAGGATAGGATGGATTGTATCCCCAGGAAATACCCCCTGCAAATTCTGCAATTGGTAATATCTCAACACAATTGATACCCAGTTTCTTTAAATATGGAATTTTTTCAATAATGGAGTCGAATGTTGCAACAGTATCTAAATCTTTTCTATAAAATGTACCTACGTGTAATTCGTATATCACCAAATTATTCCAGGACTTCATTTTAAAATCCTGATCATCCCACTGGAAATCTAAGTTTGTAATGATGCTATTACCATTACTATTCGTCATTTCTTTGGCATACGGATCATTTCTTTCTAAAATCAAGTCTCCGTTATGAATAATATATTTATACTCATCACCTCTTTTAGCTTCTGAAACACTATCAGACCAATATCCATTTTCTTCTAGCGTAAGTTCATTTTTAGTGTGATTCCAATTATTGAACGTACCTGTAACAAAAACTTTATCAGCATTTGGTGCCCAAACTCTAAAGGTAGTTCCTTGTTCCGAAGCGATAGCTCCCATTCCTTCGACTTTTTCTATAATATTTTCCATAGTCTTAACTTTTTAGCAATGACAGAACTATCTCTATTTTGGTCTTTTTACTCTTAATTAAATAATGTTTGATATTTTTTCCAAGGATCATCTTTTTTAGTTACTGGACTTGGTTTTGGATATGTTTTCCCTATTTTTGCGTATTGTGTATTCATCTTAATAATATTTTATGTTTTTTAAATGATTTATACAAAGATGGATACTAAGTGGTTTTATAATTTTACAGAATTTACCTCAGTGTTTATATAATTATAATTACTGATTACAAAATACTCTTGTCTAAAATAATTTCGATTACCAAAAATATAAGCACAAAAAAAGAGGAGCAATTGCTCCTCTTTTTTATACGTCTAAATAGATTATTTCAAAGTAAAACTTGATTTAGAAACCAATTCTCCTTTATCAAAAATATTGATAAAATAAGTTCCTTTTTCAAAATCTTTACCTGGTAAGTTTTCTGAAACATTCACTGTTTTGTTCTCATATTTCACAGTACTTGTAAAACTATAAGTCAAACTTCTATCATCAAAACTAATGTTTTTCTTTTCTCCTAAAACATTGTTTTTACTATCAATTACTTGTACATAATACGTTTTGTCTCCAGATTGTGCAATTTCATTACCAGCTATAGTAAAACTAATTTTAAGCATATTGGTTCTTCTGGCTTTTTCAGTTTCAATTTCTTTTCCAGAACTTCTCACTTTATAAGCTGAACTTTTAATATTTAAAACAGTTAGTTTCGCTCCTTTTTCAAGAACCTTAGCTAATTCATCATTTTGCCCCACTAATGTTTGGTTGTATTTTTTAGACTCATCCAAAACTACAGCTGTACTATCACGTTGTGTTTTTAAAACTGTATTTTGGTTTTTCAACCCTTCATTTTCAGCTATTAAAGCTTTCATTTTGTTTTGCAAAAGATTCATTTTCGTTTTAAATGCCGAAAGATCTCCCTTGGATTTTTTTACTTCATCCATTAAACCGACTACTTTATCTCGCTCCTGAATCAATTCATCAGACATTGAAGTATTTTCAGCAATTGCAGCATCATAAGTTGCTTTTAATTCTTCTAAATCTTTCAATACTGAATCTTTTTCAGATACCTCTTTAGTTAATACCGTTTGTACTTTTTCTGTATCAGAAGATAATTTGAAAATATAAACTAAACTCCCTACTAATAAAACAGCCAATACGGCAATGACTGCCTTTAGACTTGAACTACTTTGCTTGTTTTCCATTTTTAACGTTTTTCAATTTTAATAATACCAAATTTAACAATATAATTTTTAAGTTATAACGTAAGTAGATAAATTATATTATTTTTGGGAAAAAATTTTCTTTTATGGAAAAGTTTCTACCATTTACAATTAATGATCTAGCAAAGGTTACGAACCATAGAAGTGGAGAAATAAAATTTGGTGAAAAAATGCTCACGGTTCCCGTTGGAACAAATCCCATTTCTTTTGTAAAAAACACAGATGCCAAATATGTTTTACTTGGAATTCCTGAAGACATTGGTATCCGGGCTAACTTTGGAAGACCCGGAGCAGCTTCGGCATGGAATGAAGCCATCAAAAGCATTGCCAACATTCAGCACAATCGTTTTTGTAAAGGAAACCAAATTGTTGTACTAGGACAAATCAATGTCTCCGAAGAAATGGAAGAAGTGGAAAATTTAGATTTTCACAACATGGACGATCGGGTAAAACTAAGTCAATTAGTTAAAAAAATTGACAAAGACGTTTCCCATATCATATTCAGTATTGTTAAGCTAGGTAAAATCCCCATTATCATTGGTGGCGGACACAACAATGCTTACGGAAATATTAAAGGTACGGCTCTTGCCAAAGGAAAACCCATTAATGCCATTAACTTTGACGCACATTCTGACTTTAGAATTTTAGAAGGACGCCACAGCGGAAATGGTTTTTCTTATGCTTACGAAGAAGGTTTTCTGAAAAAATATTTCGTTTTTGGTTTACACGAAAATTATACTTCTAAAAGTGTTCTGGATATCATCAAAAAAACGGATGATCGCGTTCGTTACGTTACTTACGACAGCATCAATATCCGAAAAGAAAAGGACTTTTATCAAGAAATGGTTGACGCCTTAGAATTTATAAAATTAGAATCTTATGGAATTGAAATCGATTTAGATGCCATTCCTAATATTGCTAGTAGCGCCATGACATTAAGTGGTTTTTCGGTAGAGGAATTACGCCAGTTTGTTTCTTTCTTTGCTAAAAATAAAAATGCCAGCTACATCCACATTTGCGAAGGCGCACCTGATTTAGACATTGATAAAAACAACCATTTAATTGGAAAACTAATTGGTTATCTGGTTACTGATTTTATAAAATCAAATTCGAATAAAAACGGTCTTTAAACCTCAAAAAACATCTTTTACAGCTCACAACACAAGCAATAAACAAGCATCAAGAATAATAATACTATCTTTGCGCAACTTATCGCTGTAGCTATTACAGGATAATTAATACCAAACTTATGTTATTCGAAGATTTATCACTTTCAAAAAGTATTCAAAAAGCCGTATATGAAGAAGGCTATACTAACCCTACTCCCATTCAGGAACAAGCCATTCCGCTTATTTTAGCCGGAAATGATTTAATAGGTTGTGCTCAAACGGGAACGGGAAAAACAGCTGCTTTTGCTATTCCAATTATCCATCAATTGCATCGAATTGTGGGTTCGTCTAAAAAACCAAAAGTAATCCGAACTTTGGTAGTAACTCCTACCAGAGAATTAGCTGTTCAAATAGGTCAAAGTTTTGAAACTTATGCCAAATATACTAACCTGACTCAGTTGACCATTTTTGGTGGTGTTTCTCAAAATCCTCAGGTTGACACACTAAAAAAAGGGATTGATATTTTAATTGCTACTCCTGGAAGATTACTGGATTTACACAAACAAGGGTTCATTGATTTAGATCATTTACACAATTTGGTTTTAGATGAAGCCGATCAAATGCTGGATATGGGTTTTGTAAACGATGTGAAGAAAATTGTAAAGTTAACGCCTAAAAATAGACAGACTTTATTTTTCTCAGCTACGATGCCTATTGCCATTAGAGAATTAGCCGAAATGTTTTTGACTAATCCCGAAACGGTAACAGTTTCTCCAGTTTCATCAACTGCCGAAAAAGTAGAACAACACGTTTATTTTGTAGAAAAAGGCGAAAAAAGAAACTTGCTTTATACTTTATTACAAAAAGAAAATCTGACCGATGTTTTAGTTTTTTCAAGAACAAAACACGGGGCTGATAATGTGGTGAAAGCTTTACGCAAAAAGAATATTGCTGCCGAAGCCATTCACGGAGATAAATCTCAAAATGCAAGACAACGCGTTTTAGATGCGTTTAAAAATAAAGAAGTTGGCGTTCTTGTTGCTACCGATATCGCCGCCCGTGGTATTGATATTGACCAATTGCCTTATGTTATCAACTTTGATTTACCCAATATTCCTGAAACTTACGTTCACCGAATAGGTAGAACGGGACGTGCTGGAAACGGTGGACTTGCCATCTCTTTTTGTAGTAAAGACGAACATGGTTACTGGAAAGACATTCAAAAATTAATTAAAGTGGATGTAAAAACCATTTCAGATCATCCTTACCCTTGGCACGCAGGAAGTCCTGATAAAATTGAGGAAAAACCTAAAAATTCAAACCGAAGCGGTGGAGCACATAAATCAAGAAAATCTGAAGCTTCTAAGCAAAATAAAAAACGCTGGTATTAACAACCAACGCTTTTCCAATTTTATTTCAATCGTAAACGAGCTAAAAAAAGCTTTTTTACGATTGTTTTTTTTACAGCAAATTCTATTCTTTTACAATCACCTCATTTATCACTTTGTACAATTGTCTTGAATCAAAAGGTTTACTAATAATATCGTCAAAACCAGCCGAAAGAGCTTCTTCGGTAATTTCTTCTTTATCAAATGCAGTCAAAGCAATTATAGGTATTTTGATTGCTCGTTCACGAATTAATCTTGTGGTTTCAAAGCCATTCATTATTGGCATATTAATGTCCATTAATATTACATCAAATTTTCCTGAGTCTAATAATTGCAGTGCTTCTTGTCCTGATGAAGCTACACTACATATATAATTAAACTTTTCAATTGTTTTTTGTGTCACCAAAAGATTGATTTTATTATCATCAACTACTAAAATGGTAAAAATTTGATTTGTCGATAAATCAACATTTATATTATTAATAATTGCATTGGTTTTTTCCATATCCTTTTCAAAAGTAATTGTAAAGTTAAAAGTTGTTCCTTTTCCTAACTCACTTTTTATATAAATGGTACTATTAAACAATTCCAAAAGCTGTTTTACAATTGACAAACCAAGTCCTGTTCCCTGATAATCTATTTCTTTCCGACTAACCTGAACAAATTTTTCAAATATTTTTTCTTGATTTTCTTCAGCAATACCCATTCCGTTATCTTCAATATTGAATTCGATATAATGAAATTTTTCTTTTACATTAACCAAATTAGCCGAAACAGTTACCTTTCCATCCTGAGTAAATTTCAAAGCATTGCTTACTAAATTGATAATGATTTGAGAAAATCGTAGCTTGTCTCCTATTAGATATTCTGGAATTTCAGGATCTACAAAAACATCAATAGTATTGTTGTGTTTTTGAGCCAAATAAGACATCGAATTTTTGATGTATTCTATTTCGTCAGCAATATTAAAGGTCTTTTTTTCTAAAACCACTCTATTTTCTTCAATCTTATTAATTTGTAAAACATCATTAACTAATGACAATAAATATTTTGCTGAAAATTTAAGTGATTTTAAATGAGGACTATCCGATAATTCTTTGTGTTCATCAACTAACATATTTGTAGTTCCGATAACTCCATACAATGGCGTACGCAATTCATGGGTTATAGTGGATACAAACTGAGATTTTAGTTTAGAAGCTACTTCAGCTTTTTCTTTTGCAAGAACTAATTCTTGGTTTTTTTGTATTAATTCTAAATTTTTTACTTTCTTAAAATTGTAATTTCGATACAACGAATAAATCAAAAGCAACAGTATAATCAAACTAATAATCAACAAAACAGAAATAATTTTAGTTTTCTCTAAAAGCTGAGCTTGTAAATTATTTTCTAATTCTATTTCATCAATTTTTCTTTTATACTCATCAATTTCTAAATTGGTTCCTGCAATATAAGCTCGGTTTAATTTTATTTTGTGCTCTATTTCGTCTACAATTTTGTGAAACAAAATCATATTCTCATAAGCTTCTTTGTAATTCCCGCTATGAAATAAAAACTTTGAATATTCTTCTAAAACAGAGGAATAATCAGATTTATCTTTTTTTAATTTCCCTAATGAAATTGCTTTTAAAAAATAAGATTTTGCTTTTTCAAAATTCTTCAGGTCATTATAATACATCCCGTTAAGCATACTGATAATTGCCAGATCAGATTCATTATCAAGCCCCTTATATTTTTTATTAATAAAATCAAGATAGATTTTTCCTTTTTTGAAATCTTTAGCATAAAAATAAGCCCAGGTCAAATTCAAACTAGTCATGTAAATTTGCTTGAAATCGCCCTCTTTTTTGCTGTATTTTAAGCATTTTTGATAATAAAACAATCCTTTATCAAATTGTTTTTCATCAAAACAATATACATTTCCTAAATTATTATAAAGCCAGTGTTTTATAGTATTATTGTCAGCTTTAGTAGCATAAACCAATGCCTTGTTGTAATAGAATATGGCTCTTTTAAACTCATTAAGTTCTTCGTAATTTCCTGCAATAATATTATAATTTTTTGCAACTAAAAGATCATTATTTACTTTAAAAGCCAGATGTAAAGCCACTCGAGCTTTGGCTAAAGACAATTCGTATTTGTATTCATCCAAATATTCTGACGCCTGCTCTGTTAATACCGCTATCTCTTTTGAAGAAATTGGATTGTTTTTAATCTTGGGTTGACTAAAAAGTGGTAAAGTGAGTAAGAGAAAAATAATTTTAAAAAAAGACATAGCCATAATTATCTTCTCAAATATAAAACAATCAATCGATTATCGACATGACGCTAAGTTTTATTTTAAAAAATAATAGGATTTCAGATTATATCTGTTTTTTGAATGATGGAAGTAACTAGACTTTTTGTTCATGATTTAATTTCCCTACTGATTTTGCAATAATTGTTGCCACAGTAGCATCACTAGTAACATTTACTACCGTTCTACACATATCTAAAGGCCTATCAATAGCAAAAATTAGTGCTAATCCAGCCTCAGGAATTCCAGCCTGTCCTAAAACAATAACTAGCATTACCATTCCCGCACTAGGAACTGCCGCAGAACCAATAGACGCCAAAGTAGCTGTTACTACAATCATCAATTGAGTAGCAAAATCCAATGGGTAAGGAAGCATTGCCTGAGCAATAAAAATGGCTGCAACGGCTTGGTACAAACTAGTTCCATCCATGTTTACCGTTGCCCCTAAGGGTAGTACAAAACTAGAAACTTCTTCATCAACACCAAGGCGTTCCGTAACACATTCCATAGTCACAGGAAGTGTTGCTGCACTCGAACTGGTTGAAAAGGCTAATAATTGAGCAGGAGCTATCGCTTTTAGAAATTGAATGGGATTCATTTTTGTAAACAACATTAACAAGGCTGGGTAAAATAAAAAAGTCATTATCAACAAACCTAACAAGACTGTCAATCCATAAATTCCAAGAGCTCCCAATGTAGAAAAACCTGGAATTTCGACCATTAAAGCGGCCATTAAGGCAAATACTCCATAAGGTGAAAACAACATAATAAGGTCTATGATTTTTAAAATCACATCATTCATTCCTTTAAAAAAAGCAACCACTGGTTTTGCTTTTTCTTCTTCAATTAAAATTAGACCAATTCCAATAAGAATAACAAAGAAAATTACTTGCAACATACTAGCATTATCACTCAATGCACTAAAAATATTTTCAGGAACAATGTCTACAAGCGGCTGAAGCGGTCCGCTTTCTTTGGCCTTTTGTGCCAATTCAATTTTTTGTGAAGCATCTCCAGAAAAATTACTCAACAAACTCTCTCTTGCTTCTTGATTGATGTAACTTCCTGGTTTTATAACATTAGCTAAAAAAAGGCCTAACGAAACTGCAAAAACAGTGGTAAAAAGATAAAAAACAACTGTTCTTCCTCCCAATCGGGATAACTTTGAAATATCTTTTAAATCAGCTAATCCTACAATTAAGGAAACTACAATTAAAGGTACAGCAATCATTTTGAGCATATTAATAAAAATAGTTCCAAATGGTTTAATCCAATCGATTACAAAGTCATTAAGCTGTAAATTTTTCATCATTAATCCGAAAAACAATCCAAAAAGGATTCCTATCAAAATTTTCCAATGCAGTGCAAGACTTTTTTTCATATCTGTTTTTTCTTTTTTGATTTATAGGAATAAAAAAAACTCCTCTAAAATTTAGAGGAGTTTGAAATATTTCACACTATATTATCTTTAAATAATTATAAGCGTTTTAGTAAGATTCAAAAGAATTATTTAACGTTTTCACCTCTATCGGGTAAAAATAATAAAAAATCGTTAGGATTATTTATTAATACCTTTTATTTATCAAATAAAAATCAGCTAGTACAATTGCCGCCATTGCTTCAACAATAGGCACTGCACGAGGAACAACACAAGGATCATGACGTCCTTTACCAGTCATTTCGGTAATATTTCCTTTATTGTCTAAAGATTCTTGTTTTTGCATAATGGTCGCTACAGGTTTAAAAGCCACTCTGAAATAAATATCCATTCCGTTGCTTATTCCGCCTTGGATTCCACCTGAAAGATTGGTTCTTGTGGTACCATCAGCATTGTATAAATCATTGTGTTCACTTCCTTTCATCTTAGAACCTTCAAAACCGCTTCCAAATTCAAAGCCTTTTACCGCATTGATAGAAAGCATTGCTTTTCCTAATTCGGCGTGTAATTTATCAAAAACAGGTTCTCCAAGTCCAACAGGTACATTTTGAATCACACAAGTAACCACACCACCTACAGTATCACCCTCTTTACGAATTTGCTTGATATAATCTTCCATTGTTGCTGCCATTTCCTGGTCTGGGCAGCGAACTGGATTGCTTTCAATTTTAGAAAAATCCAATTCCTGATAAGGAGTTTCTAAAGAAAGAGGCCCTACCGAAGAAACATAAGCATGAATTTTAATATCAGATAACATTTGCTTAGCAATTGCTCCTGCTACTACTCTACTTGCTGTTTCACGAGCCGAACTTCTTCCGCCTCCACGATAATCTCTAAAACCGTATTTTTGATCATACACATAATCAGCATGACTAGGTCTATAATTATCTTTTATATGCGAATAATCATCTGATTTTTGATTGGTATTTGGAATAATAAAACCAATAGGCGTTCCAGTTGTTTTCCCTTCAAAAATTCCAGATAAAAATTGTACATCATCTGGTTCTTTTCTTTGCGTAACAATAGCTGATTGTCCCGGTTTTCTTCTTGACATTTCTAATTGAATAGCATCAAAATCTAATGCAATTCCTGATGGGCAACCATCAATGATTCCTCCTAAAGCTTCACCATGTGATTCTCCAAAAGTTGTTATTCTAAATAGGGTTCCGTAGCTATTTCCTGCCATTATAATTAATTTTGAACAAAAGTACCATTTTAGTTTTATCTTTAAAAATTAAAGAATTAAAGTTTTCCATCTTAGCTAAGAAATAGCCATTTAGTTTCCAAACCTCAATTTATTTGTTAATCTTAACTTTAAGATAAATTCACACTTAGAGCGTTAATTTGCAAAACAACAAATTAGTAAATCAATTGAAAAAAAGAAAAGTTGAAGTAGTTGTAATCTCTGATGTTCACCTTGGAACTTATGGAAGTCATGCCAAAGAATTATACAACTATCTTTCGTCTATAAAACCTGAAATCTTAGTTTTAAACGGCGATATTATTGATATTTGGCAATTTCGAAAATCGTACTTCCCTAAATCTCATTTAAAAGTAATCCAAAAAATAATAAGCTTTGCATCAAAAGGTACTAAAGTCTATTATATTACTGGAAACCACGACGAAATGCTCCGCAAATTTACGGAGATGAACATGGGTAATTTCATCTTAGCTGATAAAGTAGTCTTAGAAATGGATGATAAGAAAGCTTGGATTTTCCATGGTGATGTTTTTGATGCTTCTGTCAATCATGCCAAATGGATTGCTAAATTGGGTGGCCTGGGTTATGATTATTTAATTTTATTAAACCGTTTCTTTAACTGGTGTTTGAACAAAATAGGAAAAGAACCTTATTCTTTTTCTAAAAAAATAAAAGCCAGTGTTAAAAAAGCAGTCAAACACATTTCAGATTTTGAGGAAACGGCTACTGAGCTAGCCATAGAAAACAAGTATGATTATGTTATATGTGGTCATATCCACGAACCAAAAATTATTAAAAAAACAAATAAAAACGGGTCAACTATGTATTTGAACTCAGGAGACTGGGTGGAAAATCTTACATCTTTAGAATACAATAGAAAAAAATGGAAACTTTACCGTTATCAAGAATCTAACTATAATGAAACTGTACCTATTATAGAAAAAGAAGAACTTACTGGAGAACAACTAATTGCGTCAATTATCCTTTTAAAACAAAATCAAATTGTCAATTTACGTTAAAAAAAATGGGAATTATATAAAAAATATATAATATTATAATAAACATTACGTTCGATTATAATTGTAAATTTGCCAGTAATAAAACTTTATTTATGAAAAAAATCATTTTATCAGCTTTCATGCTAATTGGATTAGCATTTAGCTCACAAGCACAAGAAATTTCTAAAAATGCTTTAGGTTTACGTTTAGGAGACAGTGACGGTTTTGGTGGTGAGATTTCATACCAAAGAGGATTGTCAGACAACAACCGTCTTGAGTTAGATTTAGGATGGAGAAACAGCCGTAATGTTGACGCTTTTAAATTAACAGGTTTATACCAATGGGTATGGAACATTGATGGAGGTTTTAACTGGTACGCTGGTGTTGGTGGAGGTGTTGGAAGTTGGAATCATAAAGATTTTGATAACAACGGAACTTTTGTTTTTGTTGCTGGTGACCTTGGTATCGAATACAATTTTCCTGAAGTGCCAATTTTACTTTCGTTAGACATCAGACCTGAATTATATTTCAATTCTGATGATTTTAGAAATGATAATTTTGGTCCAGATATCGCTTTAGGTATTAGATTCCAATTCTAATCTAAAAAAAGATTATACTAAAAATGCCACTGTTTTCAGTGGCATTTTCTATTTTACGATTATTTCTTTTTTCGAATTCACTTTCACTATAGTGTAAGGATATGTAATAACCTGCATTAACATAGCTCCAGGCTCTGGAGTTATTTCTTTTACTTTTATAATGATTTGATTATCGGTTTCCACAACGTTATCTACTGTTATGGCATAACCTCCGGTAGGCTTTTCACCCATGTTTAAAATCAAAAAATTAGATTTTTGTACATCGTCAGCAGTTATTTTTCCTTTTAGCTTTTCATCACTCAAAAGCATTTTTATTTCATTTGGCTCTGATAGAATTTCATAAAAATTAATATTTCCTCCGCCATTATTTTGCTGCAATAAAACTTCATATAAAGCTTGTTGCTCATCTTGTACTTTTACTATCGTTTTACACGAAAACAATACTAAAACTATACATACGGAAAGAATGCCTTTTTTCATTTTTTAGTAATTTAATCGTTAAGAGGTTTACTCAAATGTTTGCTTTTTTTAGCATACTTATTAAGTGCTTTTTCATAAATATCAATATACAAAGGCAAAATGTGTTTGATATCAAATTTCTTAGCAACTGATAAGGCATTATCTTTAAACTGAGCCAAAACAGTATCGTCTTTTAAAATTTTCAAAGCATTTTCGGCCATTTCATCAACATTACCTACATTGCTCAAATAACCTGAAACTCCTTCAAAATTTACTTCAGGTAATCCACCCGAATTACTAGAAATAACAGGAACACCCCAAGCCATAGCTTCCAGAGCCGCTAATCCAAAACTTTCGGTTTCAGAAGGCAATAAAAACAAATCCGAATTGCTTAAAATTTTATCAATTTCGTTACTATTCCCAAAAAAGATTACCTTATCTAATATACCTAATTCCTGGCATAACAATTCGGCTTTTTCCTTTTCAGGACCATCACCAACCATTAGTAATTTGGCTGGAATTTCTTGTTGAATTTTATAAAATATTTGAACAATATCTGGAATACGTTTTACTTTTCTAAAATTAGAAATATGGGTAATAATTCGTTCTTCGGGTTTTGCAATAAGCGTACGCTGACAAGGAATATTATAATCTTTGATATTTTTATCCAATTCGATAAAATTAGGAACTACATGAATATCCCTTTTAATATTGAATAACTTATACGTATCTTCTTTTAAACTTTGAGAAACAGAAGTTACTACATCTGATTTATTGATACTAAAACTCACCGCTGGTTTATAATGTGGATGATTTCCAACCAAAGTAATATCAGTACCATGAAGCGTAGTAATCATAGGAATTTCAATTCCTTCATTTTTAAGCATTTGCTTGGCCATAAAACCGGCATAAGCATGAGGAATAGCATAATGCACATGCAACACATCTATTTTGTAAAGCTTAACCATATCGACTAATTTACTCGATAAAGCTAATTCATAAGGCTGGTAATGAAACAAAGGATATTCAGGAACATTTACTTCGTGATAATGCACATTAGGACTTAATAAAGCCAAACGTACAGGCTGACTGTAAGTTATAAAATGAACTTCATGTCCTAAACGAGCTAATTCTAAACCTAATTCAGTAGCCACAACACCACTTCCTCCAAAGGTTGGATAACAAACTATTGCTATTTTCATGTATAAATTTTAGTACTACGAAAGTACTCAAAAAGCAATAAAAAAGAATTAAATTAACTTAAAACTAACTTATTAATCAGACAATATATAAGCATAAAAAAAGGAGAAAAAATTCTCCTTTTGTCATTTTATTAAAAAAACCTACTATGCCAGCTGTCTGCTGCAGGCACTTCCCAAGATTCATTGTATTCTTGAATATTGTTAATCAGGTTATTAAAAACAATAGTATTTTCGGTAACTGCTTTGTCTTTTACCATTTTTTTGAAATCAATCAATGGTTTGTGAGCAATGTGTTCTCCTAATTTAAAAGTTACATTCATTTTGTCCAATAAATCAACTTGGTATTTTTGCTCTAGACTTTGAATAAAAACTACCGAAGCATCAATGGAACAACCTGTAGCTGCCTGAACTTCCTGATTTACTGCAATAATTATAAAACGATTGTATTTTAACTGGTAAGAAGCTTCTAAACTAGTACCGTGTGCAGCCCAGCCTTCTAGAAACTGTTGCAAATCTTTTTCGATTTCAGAAAATTCGGCATCCGAAAATTTTCTATTCGATTGATAAATCCAAATTCTGGATTCTTCTGGTAAATTTTCAAATGGTACGTACATTTTGATTTTAGATTTTAAATTGTTGATTTTAGATTTCAGATTTAATCACTCTAATATTAAATCATACAAACTTAGATTCTTAGTAACTTAGAACTCCGTTTACAAATCCTGTGCATTAGCAATTAGCTCAGCGATATCCATCACTTTTACTTCGCCTTCTTTTTCTTTACTTTTAATCCCATCTGTCATCATGGTATTGCAAAACGGACATCCTGTTGCAATAATATCGGGAGCTGTTTGAAGAGCATCTTCGGTTCTTTCGATGTTGACTTCTTTATTGCCTTTTTCGGCATCTTTAAACATCTGCGCTCCTCCTGCTCCACAACATAAACCATTAGCTTTAGAACGTTTCATTTCGACCAATTCTACATCTAATTTTTCAATTAAATCGCGAGGTGCTTCGTATATTTTATTGGCTCTGCCTAAATAACAAGGATCATGAAAAGTAATTTTCTTTCCTTTAAACTGACCTCCTTCAATGGATAATCTTCCGTCGTTCAGCAAAGATTTTAAAAATTCGGTATGATGAATCACTTCGTATTTTCCGCCTAATTCAGGATATTCATTTTTTAATGTATTAAAACAATGCGGACAAGCGGTAACAATCTTTTTAGCTTCATAAGCATTAAGCACTTCGATATTCATCATGGCTTGCATTTGAAACAAAAACTCATTTCCTGCTCTTTTTGCCGGATCTCCAGTACAACTTTCTTCGGTACCAAGAACAGCAAATGAAACATTGGCACTATTTAATATACGTACAAATGCTTTGGTAATTTTTTTGGCTCTATCGTCAAAACTTCCTGCACAACCTACCCAAAACAAAACTTCAGGTTGTTTTCCTTGAGCCAGCATTTCTGCCATTGTAGGTACTATCAAATTTTCTGACATTTCTTTTTGTTTAATCGGTTAATCGGTTAAACGTTTAACCGATTAACCGATTAAACATTTAAACTTTTCAACTATATTTCGTTTTTCCAATTCAATCGGTCTTGTTGATTGTATGGCCAAGGTGCTCCATTATTTTCAACATTAGTCATCATGGCATTTAAAGTTGTTGGAGCAGCGCTTTGTTCCATTACTAAATAACGTCGCATATCCATAATAATAGACAATGGACTAATACTTACCGGACATTCCTCCACACAAGCATTACAAGAAGTACAGGCCCAAAGTTCTTCGGGAGTGATGTAATCGTTCAATAATGATTTATTGTCTGCGACAAAAACACCTTTATTGGCATCAATATTTTTACCTACTTCCTCCATTCTATCACGAGTATCCATCATGATTTTTCGAGGAGACAATTTCTTACCTGTTATATTTGCAGGACAAGCCGATGTACATCTTCCGCATTCGGTACAAGTGTAAGCATTCAGTAATTGTACCCAATTCAAATCTTGAATATCACTGGCTCCAAATTTAGCTGGAACTTCGCCTTCTGTTGGTGCTGGAGCTGCAAATGGATCTGCATTAGGATCCATCATCATTTTTACTTCTTTAGTAACCGCTTCTAAATTATCAAATTCTCCTAATGGTTTTAGATTAGCATAATAGGTATTTGGGAAAGCTAATAGAATATGAAGGTGTTTTGAGAAATACAAATAATTCATAAATATCAAAATCCCTACAATATGCAACCACCAGAACAATTCAAAAAGCATAGCTACTGAGTCGTTGTTCATTCCGTTAAATAATGGCGCTAAAAACTGACTTACAGGATAAGAACCAGCTTGAATAAAATGCGAATAACCACCAGGAACATATTGCAAATGAAAATCAGTAGCGTTCATGAACAAAAACAAGAACATCAATATGGTTTCAAAATATAAAATGTAATTAGCATCACTTTTAGGAAAACCTTTTAAATCAGGATGGATAAAACGTTTCAATTTGATAACGTTTCTCCTAATCCAAAAAATGGTTACCGCAACAATTACTAATAAGGCTAAAATTTCAAAAAAACCAATAAGCACATCATAGAAAGAACCTAAAAAAGCAAAAACTCGATGCGTACCAAATAATCCATCAATAAAAATTTCTAACAATTCAATATTGATGATAACAAAACCAACATAGACAATAATATGTAAAATTCCTGCAATAGGTCTTTTTACCATTTTTGATTGCCCTAAAGCAATCATTGCCATGTTATTCCATCGTTGTTTTGAATTGTCTTTTCGATCTACATCAATTCCTAAATTGATATTTCTATAGATTTTTTTGATATTCGAAATAAAATAGCCAAACCCAACAATTAAAACTATTGCAAATAATATATTGTCTAAATAACTCATATTATGCTATTTTTTTACTTCGAAATGGTATCGTTAGCTGCTGGTCCTTTGTATGGCTTATTTTTCTTTCCAAAAACAGAAACATTAATATACCTTGTAGGATATAAACGAACATCTTGAAGTAATAATTCTAATTCTCTAGAAGTTTTAGCTAAATTATTATACAACGCATCGTCTTTTAATAATTTACCCATAGTACCATTTCCTGCTTCTAAATCCGCCATCACACCATTAACTTTTGCTAAAGTAGCATTTAGATTTTTAACTGTTTTTCCTAAATCTGCTTTGTTTAGAGAATCAGAAATTTTAGCAAAATTGCTAGACATTTTATTAAAATTAGTAACCGCTCCGTTAATTTGTGTTTTGTTTTGAGCTAATAAAGAGTTTACACCCGCAGAAGCTTGATGGAATTGCTCCATTGTTTTACTCAATTCGGCTATGCTTTTCTTTAAATCTTCCTGTGTTTTTTTGTCAAGAACATTGTTAATTCCAGAAATTAGATTATCAGCATTAATTAATACTTTTTCTATTTTATCCTGAAGTGGAACTAATTTTTTACTCAATGATTCGGTCATCCCCAATCGCATATTCCCATTCAATTTATCTCCGCTTTCTACAACTGTTTTATCCGAAAAATTAGGTTCTATAGCAATTTGCTTTCCTCCAATGAATCCTGGTTCATAGATAATAGCAAGACTCGATTTAGAAATAGGAAACTCAGTTTTAATTTGCAATTCGACCAATAATCTACCATCAGTAGGATTGATTGTAATTTGCTCAATTTTACCAATAACCAAACCATTTAAAGTTACTGGTGCAGATGGAGTTAAACCTTCAACACTATCATATTCTACATACAATGTGGTGTAACTATTAAAAAGATCTCTTCCTTTTAAAAAACTATAACCCCAAATAAATAATAATATTGATGCAATTACTAAAATTGCAGTCTTAATTTCTCTTGTTAGTTTCAAAATATAAGTGTTTAGTGCAAATTTAATATAAATATTAGAACTTGTCGTTATTTAATTGCGTCTTGAATATCTATTTTAATCCCATTCTTGTAAGCTACTAAAAAAGCAGAATTAAATCCTTTGGCTTTCGCTTCGTCTAAAAGCTTCCTAGAAACCTCATAGTCACTAGTTTGACCGTAAAAATATCTGTAATTTTTACCTATAGGTTCTATAGACAAATTTCTTAAACCTTTAAAATTTTTAGGAACTAACTCTAATTTTTTACTTGAAAGAGCTAATTGTACCTTAAAAATCACATCTGCCTTTGCCTGAACTGTAGTTGCTTTTTTAGAAGCAACTGTATCTGGAGCTGGTGGAGTTTCCACAATTCTTTCTGAAGGTTTTACAGCTACTTCTGATTCTCCTCCTCCAAAATATTCGTTCTTATAACTGATAATTGCATCTGCAATGGCTCTTGCAATATCATTTTGTCCTTCTTCTGAAGCAAGAATATTTCCTTCCAGATAGTTAGAAATAAACCCCATTTCTATTAAAATTCTTGGCATATAAGCCTTATGAAGCACCATAAAAGGAGCTTGTTTAACACCGCCACCTCTAATTTTCTTGCCTAATGCCGCAAAACCATTTTGCACTTTACTAGCTAGAGAAATACTATTATCCAAATACTCTTCTTGCATTAAAGTAAAACCAATCATGGTTTCCGGAGAATTTGGATCAAAACCTTCATACTTTCTTTTATAATCCTTTTCTAATGTAACTACCGAGTTTTCTTTTTTAGATGCTTCTAGATTAGATGCAATCTTAGTCATACCCATTACGTAGGTTTCAGTTCCATCGGCCGCTGTATTTCTATTAGCATTACAGTGAATGGAAACAAAAATATCCGCATTAGCTCTATTAGCAATATTGGCTCTTTCGACCAAATCAATGAAAACATCTGTTTTTCGAGTATAAATAACATCAATTTTTGAATTTGCTGCTAAAATTCTACCTACTTTTAAAACCACAGCCAAGGCAATATTCTTTTCCACATGACCGTTATAAGAAGCACCAAAATCATGTCCACCATGACCTGCATCGAGGGTTACTTTAAAATTTCTAGACTGGCCATAATTAGTAAAAGAGAGTAAGAGAAGTAAAAAAGTTAGTACAACTTTTATTTTAGTAATTACAAACATAAATCTAAAGTTAATTTTAATTAAACAGTACGGCTATAATTTTTTTATTTGACTATTTTTGCCCAAAAATAATCTGTAAGTTTGACACTTCAAAAAACAAGCCATAATTTTACAAAAATAGCATTTATCCCTTTGCAGACAAACTTATTTCATATCGTTTTAATATCATTTCTCTTGACATTTGGAGCGTCCAACATATATTCGCAAGATATAGTAAAAAAAATGATTCCCCTTGCTATTCCCCTACAAAAAAAAGGAATTGAAACAGATGAAAAGGCCCAAATCACTGTTAGTGATAGTATAAGAGTCGAAAAAGATAGTGTTAAGACAGACAGTATAAAACCTAAAAAGGCATTTCTTGACGGAAAAGTAAAATACAAAGCCGATCAATATGCTAAAATTGATCAAAAAAACAAGTTAATCACCTTGTACGATAATGCCGAACTTTATTACCAAGATATAGAGTTAAAATCGGGAAAAATCATCATGGATTATCAAAAAAATGAGGTTTATGCTGGAAGAATTAAAGATTCCACTGGCAAATACACTCAATATCCTAACTTCAAACAAGGCGAAAATGTTATAGAACCCGACTCAATTCGGTTTAATTTCAAGACTAAAAAAGCGCTGATTTGGAATTCGAGAACTGATCAAGGTGAATTTAATGTAAAAGCAGCTATTACAAAAAAAGAAAACGATTCGGTTTACTTTTTAAAAGGCGCTCGTTTTACAACATCTACCAATAAAGAAAATCCAGAATATTATTTCCAGACTAGCAAAGTAAAATTCATTCCTGGTAAAAAAGTCATTACAGGATTAACCAATTTAGTTATTGCCGATGTGCCTACTCCTATTGCTTTGCCTTTTGCTTTTTTTCCAATGAGCAAAGAAACAAGCGTATCTGGATTGATACTCCCCAGTTATAATGACTCCAATAATCGAGGATTCTCATTGCAAAATGGAGGATATTACTTTGCCCTCAGCGACCATTACGATTTAACCGTATTAGCTGATTATTACACTAATGGAAGTTACGGTATGCGATTTGAATCCTCTTATGCTACCCGATATAAATTTAGAGGAAACGTAAATGTCCGTTTTGAAAACCTTATTAATAGCGAAAGAGGTTATCCAGATTATTCCAAACAAAATATTTACAACATCCAGTGGTCTCATTCTAGAGATACTAAAGCCAATCCCAATTCGAGCTTTTCAGCATCTGTGAACTTAGGAAGTAGTAAATATTTCCAGCAGTCGATTAACCAATCCAACATTGGTTCTTCTCTTAACAACACCTTAAGTTCGTCTGTTTCTTATTCTAAAACATTCAATATTATACCTCAGGCTCGATTATCATTATCAGCAACACATTCGCAAAATACCCAAACGGAGTCTATCAATATGACGCTGCCTACTTTGCAATTTAGTTTGGACAGGATGTATCCTTTTGTTGGAAAAGATGGTGTAAAGAAAGGTTTCTTTAAAAATATCAACTTACAATACAACTTAAACGGTAGAAACAACATTACCACAACAGATTCTTTGTTTTTCAAACCCGAAATGTTTAGAGATGCTCAAATTGGTTTCCAACATAGTATTCCTTTAAGTACCAACTTTAAATTATTCAAATATTTTAGTGCTTCAACATCGGTTAATTACGAAGAAATTTGGTACGCCAAAACCATCCGAAAAGAATACGATATTGATCAAAGTGCCGTAATTGATAGAACTGTAAATGGATTTGATGCTTTTAGAACTTACAATTTTTCAGCCAGTGTAGGAACTACTATTTACGGAACATTCAATTTTGGTGAAAACAAAAAAATACAAGCCATTAGACACGTCATGCGACCGTCTGTTTCTTATGCTTACACACCGAGTTTTGAAAAATACTACGATACTTATGCTTCTGATGCCAGTGGAACTATGGATAATCAATACACGCGTTTTGAAGGCGGTATTTTTGGAGTTCCGGGATTAAGCAATTCCAATACAATGGGAATTAGCCTTAGCAATACTTTTGAAGCTAAGGTTACTGATAAGGATTCGACTAAAACAGAACCTAAGAAAGTCATGTTATTAAACAACTTGAACCTTTCTACAAGTTATAACTTAGATGCTGATGGAGTTACTGCACTAGCCTGGTCACCAGTTAGGGTAAGTACCGGAGCACAGTTTTTCCAAAACAAATTAAATGCCAATTTTGCCGCTACATTAGATCCGTATGCTATTGACAATTCAGGGCGAAGAATTAATAAATACAATATTGAAAACGGAGGAAGTTTGTTTAGAATGACCAGTACCAATTTTACTTTGAATTATGCCATATCGAGTACAGACAAGGATGACAAAAAGAATAAAGCAAAGGATGATCAAACTACTCGGAACGGAGGTCGAGAAGACGACCTTTTTGGTACCGCAACGGATCTGAATGATAACAGACAAAGTTTATTTGATGGCAGCGAAGAAGAAGGAGAAGATGTTGTTTCAGAATTTTTTAATGCTAAGTTGCCTTGGGACATGACATTTGCTTACGCCTTAACTTACAGTAATAACAATCGAGAAAGCAGAATTACAGGTAATTCCATAATGATTTCGGCTAATACTGATCTTACTCCTAAATGGAAAGTAGGTATTTCTACAGGATACGATTTTGTTCAAAAAGGTGTAACTTACACTCAAATGCGGTTTGAACGTGATTTATCCAGCTGGAGAATGTCTTTAAACTGGATGCCTTTTGGGCCTAATGCCAACTGGAATTTCTTTATTGGAATCAAATCAGGAATATTAAGTGATATTAAATGGGAAAAACGTAATTTCAATAATCGTTAATTCTTTTACTCAACAACAACTCGTTTCATATAAAATACTATTATCATGAAAAAAATAATCTTTACCGAAAAAGCACCTGCTCCTATTGGACCATACAATCAAGCGATACTTTCAGGAAATACGCTTTATACCTCAGGACAAATTGCTATCAATCCTATCGATGGAACTTTAGTAACTGCTACTATCGAAACCGAAACAAAGCAGGTTATGGAAAACCTAAAAGCAGTTTTAGAAGCTGCAGGAATGACTTTTGAAAACGTAGTGAAATCGACTATTTTCATCATGAATATGAATGATTTTGGCACCATCAACACCGTTTACGGTTCTTACTTTAACGAAAAAACCGCTCCAGCTCGTGAAACGGTTCAAGTGGCTTGTTTGCCAAAAAATGTAAATATTGAAATTTCTATGGTAGCAGTGTTATAGCACTCAATAACAATTGTGCCGAAGCTTCATTAGTTGCTATCGGCACATTGTGTACATCACATACACGAAGCAACATATTAATATCGACTTCATGAGCATGGCTAGCCAATGGATCTTTGAAAAATAAGACCATTTTAGTTTTTCCTTCTGCTACGCGAGCTGCAATTTGCGCATCGCCTCCCATAGGACCAGAAAGCATTTTTTTAACTTTAAAACCCGCTTTCTCTGCCTTGCCTCCAGTAGTTCCTGTAGCAATAAGTTTAATTTTTTCTTGTCGTAATAATTCAATATTCTTATTCAGGAACTGAACCATATCTACTTTTTTCCCGTCATGGGCAATAATAGCAATTTCCATAAATTATTATTTATTAGCAACATGATAAGAAATCAAACCATCAATAGGTCTTCTCAATACGTTTCCTAATTGTAAATTGTACTTATCAAAAGTATGTTGCAATTCATCTTTCAAATAATAAGCAATTGAACCTACAAAGTGCACAGGAACTTCTTTGCAATTATCATATTGTTGCACATAATTTTTCACAAAAGACTTCATCCCTTTGCGAATAATTTTTTGACAAAATTCAGTGTCCTTATGCTGAATTAAAAACTTAGCAAAAGTGGCTAAATACGCATTTGGATTTGCTTCTTTGTATAATTTATTTTTGATAAAATCAGGATCAACATCAAAATCTTTTTCAAATTCTACTGCTAATTCTGCAGGCATTTTATTGAAATAGTATTTTCTAATTAACTCTTTACCAAAAACATTTCCACTAGAATCATCCATAACGATATATCCTAATGATTGTACTTTTTGATGCAATTGAGTTCCATCAAAATAACTACAATTAGAACCCGTTCCCAGAATGCAAACTATGGCTTTTTCATCTTTTGGAGTAGTGGCATAAACTGCTGCATACGTATCTTCTTCAACTACAACTTTAGCATTTGGAAAATAAGCTTGAAAAACAGTTGTTAAAGCTATTTTCATTCTATCAGTTCCACAACCAGCGCCATAGAAAAACAAATGAGTTGCTGTTTTTTTACTTTGTTGAATATCAAATCGATCATCTATTCGAGCAATTATTTCATCCCCTTCAAGGATTTCTGGATTCAATCCTAAAGTTTGAGTAGTAAACAATATTTTCCCATGATCGTCTATCGCAATCCAATCGGCTTTGGTAGAACCACTATCAACTATTAATTTCATTTTATTTCAGTTTTTGGATTAGTTTTTCTTTAATTAAAAATGTGCTTTTCACATTAATTAAAGAGGCAATAAATAAGAAAATCCCGTTACTTTGAAATAACGGGATTTTCTAAAATTGTAAAATATTATTTTAAACCTGCAATATGTACAGATAAATCAATTAATTTACTAGAGTATCCGTACTCATTATCGTACCAAGATACTAATTTAAAGAAAGTTGAGTTCAACCCAATTCCTGCAGTAGCATCAATGATTGAAGTTCTTTTGTCAGAGATAAAATCCTGAGATACAACTGCATCTTCAGTATATCCCATAATTCCTTTTAAAGAAGTTTCAGAAGCTTTTTTCAAAACTGCCATAATTTCTTCATAAGAAGTTTCTTTAGCTACTTTTACAGTTAAATCTACTGTAGAAACGTCAGCAGTAGGAACACGGAAAGCCATTCCAGTTAATTTTCCATTCAATTCAGGAATAACTTTTCCAACCGCTTTTGCAGCACCTGTAGAAGAAGGGATGATGTTGATGCTAGCAGCACGTCCACCTCTCCAGTCTTTTCTAGAAGGACCATCAGCAGTCATTTGAGTTGAAGTTGTAGCGTGAACAGTTGTCATTAATGCTTCAACAATTCCAAAATTATCGTGAATAACTTTAGCTAATGGAGCTAAACAGTTTGTTGTACAAGAAGCGTTAGAAACTACCACATCTGAAGCTTTAGCTGTTTCATGGTTTACACCCATTACAAACATTGGAGCATCAGCAGAAGGAGCAGAAATAATTACTTTTTTAGCACCACCTTTAATGTGCTCATTTGCCGTTTGGATAGTTGTAAAAATACCTGTACATTCAGCAACTACATCAACATCAACTTCATTCCATTTTAAGTCAGCTGGATTTCTCTCAGCAGTGATACGGATGTTTCTTCCGTTTACGTATAATTTTCCTTCTTTTACTTCAACATCACCATCAAAACGACCGTGAACTGAATCATATTTTAACAAGTAAGCTAAGTGATCTACATCTAATAAGTCGTTGATTGCAACAACTTCTACATTGTCTCTATTAAAAGACTCTCTAAAAACAATTCTTCCAATTCTTCCGAAACCGTTTATTCCTAATTTTACTTTTGACATTTCTTTTCTTTATTTATTTATTGTTTATTATTCAATTGAAAAATTGTGGCTAATTTAATAATTAATTTTGCTACAAATTTTATTAAGTTGTTATAATATCAGAAACTCTTAATAATTCTCTATCAATTTCTGATTTCCCTTTTATTGCTAACGATAAAGGAGTAAGATTTACCGTATCGTTCTTTAATCCTACCATGAAGTTAGAAACTCCATCTAATAATGATTCTACCGCTTTCACACCCAAACGACTTGCTAAAACTCTATCAAAACATGATGGCGATCCTCCTCGTTGCATGTGCCCGAGTACTGATACACGAACATCATATTCTGGTAAATTAGCATCAACATAATCTTTTAATTCGAATACGTTTTTACCTATTTTATCTCCTTCGGCAATGACAACAATACTAGATGATTTTCCGGATGCTTTACTTTTTTGAAGAGATTCCAGTAGACGATCTAATCCTAAATCTTCTTCAGGAATTAAAATTTCTTCAGCTCCACCTGCAATACCTGCATTCAAAGCAATGTGTCCGGCATCTCTACCCATTACTTCAACAAAGAATAAACGGTTATGAGAACTGGCTGTATCTCTAATTTTATCAATACAATCCACTACAGTATTTAAAGCGGTATCGTATCCTAAAGTATGAGTTGTTCCGTAAATATCATTGTCAATCGTTCCCGGAATTCCCATTACAGGAAAATTGTACTCTGAGTTAAAAATCAAAGCTCCTGTAAATGTACCGTCTCCACCAATAACTACTAAAGCTTCAATTCCTTCTTTTACTAAGTTATCATGTGCTTTCTTTCTTCCTTCAGGAGTTCTAAACTCAGACGAACGTGCCGATTTTAAAATTGTTCCTCCTTTGTTAATAATATTATTTACACTACGAGGCCCCATTTCTTTGAAGTCTCCTTCAATCATTCCTTGGTATCCTCTGTAAATACCAACACATTCTATATTATGATAAGCACAAGTTCGAACAACTGAACGTATTGCGGCATTCATTCCCGGTGAATCTCCACCTGAAGTTAGAACGCCTATCTTTTTTATTGTTTTTAGCATAGTTTTAGTTTTGAAACGTAAAATTAAGAAACATTAATTACTTTAATGGAGTATACCTTGTTATTTTAACTAATTAGCTTAAATTCAAACGTTTTCGTTAATAAGTTTCACAAAAAACAAAAAAACGCAGTTTTTTTTTAACAGAAACCGATTTTTACAGAATTAAACTAAGAATAACTTATTATTAATGTTTATTTAACGCCTTTAGCAAATGAGTATTTTCGAAAATACTTAAGAAGTAAAAAATTAAATTATCACTCTTCATCTGTTTTTACTGCCTCTGAATTATTCTTAGATTCTTTCTTTTTAGGAGTTTTTTCGTTATTGAAATTAATATACTCAGGAGTTACATTAGAATCATCAAAATATTCATTGGTATTTGGAGTTACTTTTCGGATAGCATACTTATTAAATATTTTATTAACTAATTCTCTAAAAGTATCAAAATCTACTTCATAAGTTAATCCCACTCCTTGCGTATATCCAATTCCTTGTCCGATATAATTAATGTCATTTTCTCTATTAAATAATCTTAAATTCATTGTTCCATCCTGATTTACACGATATTGCACCTCTAAATCTCCCACAACAGCCGACTCATTAATTCCTCCAAACGGAACCCCTACTTTTCCATTAATCGAAATTCGCTCATTGATTTTTGAAGAAATTGTAGCCACTACTCTACCGTCAGTTTCTCTTCCAATTCTTCGATCTGGCGAAACATAATTTAATCCGACTTTAATTTTATCGCTATCCGTTTTTAAAATATCACCTAACAAACTAGACGCTGTTTCAAACAAACTTCCTGAAAAATCAGATTGATTTACTCCTTCCGGACTTAAAAATCCACCTGAAGAAAGCAAATACAAAGCCTGAGTTTGTCTTACATCTTTATCATATAATTTATACTGAATCTCAGATTTCAAAACATTACTTACTGTTGGAAACTCAATATTAAAATCAGGTTCCGGACTGGCTAAATCTCCTTGAATACCAATAACCACATCAACGGGTACTTTTCTATTAAAGGATGAATTATCTAATAAAACCGCTGGATTAGCAATAGTTTTGTAAACCGCTTGTAAATTCAACTGAGCTCGCATAGGATTTCCTTCCCAGGTAATTGAACCGCCTTTTTTAACATCAAACTTCTTATCAATTAATCCGCCGTATTTAAAATTATACGTTCCTTCATAAGCCTGAAAATCACCCCACATTTGAAACTTACCAAGAGTATTAATTTTAAACAATAACGATCCGTACCCTTTTCCTTTCATTCCATGACCTGAATTTCGATCTAAAATTACTTCTACCTCAGCATCAGGCGTGATATCCAAATCAAACTCTAATTCCAATCCATTATATTGTCGGCTATTGTCTACAATACCCATTTTGTTATTGTACTTTTCTTTAGGCGTCAAAAAATGTATAAACGAATTTTCGCCTACACTTTCGGCACGATTAATCGGGATTTTAACATCTGTACCTTTTTCTGACTTTGCTACCATTTTAATGAACAAAGCATTTACTGGACCTTTTATAGAAGCATTTCCATTGATAAATGCCGTTCCATAATAAGCCGCATCTTCAGAATCTTTAGTATCTAAAGCAACTAATCTTTTAGAATTAATATCTAAATCCAATTTCCAATCGGTAAAATTATTGTGCTCAATAAGACCGTTCAATACGCCTTTAGTATTGTATTTTGAATCAGTAAGTGTATTATTTCTCAATAAAAACTTATCGTCAATCAAATCAATTATCGAACGATCGCTCAACTGATAATCTACATTTAAATACGGAATGGTCAGTGCTGCTTTATCTACAAACAATCGACCGCTTATTTTTGGTTTATTTACATCTCCAGTAACTATTGAATTTCCTGTAACCTGACCTCGAATGTTAGATAATACATTACCTCCTAATGGACTTAAAATCCCTAAATTAAATTTGTCTAACGTAACTTTTAAATCCAGAACCGTTTTTTTATTTACCACTTCAAAATTTCCATTGGCTCTAAAAGATTCTACATTTTCATTTTCTAAAAACGAGTTGATGGTGAATTTTTCCAGATTTTGATCTCCTTCAATATTGAATTTTAAAACTCCTAAATCGGTTTTATTGATATTCAATTTATCTATAACTAGCGAAGCAGTCGGTTTGAAAATTTGATTATTCTGTTTAAAATGAACCGATCCATTCAAATTTCCGTTAAAAACAAACTTACTGCTTAAAGGTGTTATTTTATACAAATCGACATTCTTAAAACTGAGCTCTAAATCTTTCTTAGACTTCTCATTTATTGCTCCTCGAAGCGAAACAGACTGCTCTTTATGAGATAAAATAATATCGTCAAAATCGAAATTATTCAGAGATTTATCAAAAACAATTTTATTATCAGGAGTATCTTTCTCATTCAAATACCATAGATTTTCTTTGAATTTCATCTCCGATTTACTAATACCCACCACATTGTTATTGTCTTTATCGATAGTATGGTATAAGTTCCAATTAAAATAATCTTCTCCTTTTTCGCCACCTTTAAACTCTGAACGAAACAACAAAGTATCATTAGTAGTAATATTAATCAAACTAAAATCTCGAACTTTATAATATGGCGTTTTAATACTATCTAATTCCACAAAGGCATTATACAATGGGTTTTTATTGTCAATAGCCACTCTAATATTGTCAAAGCTATTTTTAGCATATTTAATATTAGGCGATTTAAAATTCATCTTAAATTCCTGATTATCGGCCTGAATGTTTCCTCTTAAAACGGTATTCGTCGCTAATTCAATTTCAGGATATAAAATTTCAACAATTTTACTATAAATGGTAAAATTAAATCGTAAAAACTGCCCTTTATTAACCTTTTCGGGCTTAAAATTAGTGTACAAACTTCCCAAAGAGTTTCTTGCCAGTTTCCCCAACTGACTAAACTGAAAACGACCTACTACTTTTCCATCAACAATATCAGGAGAATTAATAGTGATAGTTCGAATTCCGTTTGCATCAAAAGTAGAATTAACATTGAAATCGTCAAAAACATAAGTATCCTTTACATTTTGATAGGATGTTTCTTTGATGTAAACATTTCCTTGTAAATTTTCAATGGTATTTCCGGTAAGTTGTACCACAACATCTCCTTTAAAATTAGAGACGGTGTCTTTTACAAATTTTAATTTGGTCAAATTAGCATGATCAACTTTCACTTGAAAATCATACTTATTTTCCTTAGCACTTAAATCCAACAAACCATCAAATTCCATTGCCAAATTAGGGTCTGCTACTGAAATTTGTCCTTTGTAATACGGCAACTTAAAATTACCGTTAACAGTTATATTATTGTAGGTATAGGTATTATAATCTATTTTACTAACAATACCTTTTAATTGCGTATTTAAAAACTTCTCTGTAAATCCTTTTCCATCAACATTGACGTCCATAGTTACTTTCCCTAAATCTTTACGATTTAAAAAAGCACCAATACCAAAATCCTCAAAAACTACATTTCCATTATAAGCTGCTCTATCAATAAAATCAATATCAGTCATCGAAACTACCGCCTGAACTCTACCTATTTCTGAATTCATGTTCAAAACCGCATCCAGAGCAGTTTTACTCAATTGAGCATTTCCTTCCATGTTGAAATTGCCAAGCGTTTTTAATTGAGTAGGTAGCTTTTTCCCCAGAACATTAGGCAAAATGGTAACCAAATTATCATAACTGGAATTGATTGTTGTAAAATCGCCGTCCATGTAAAAAGGCTGCTCCTTGTTCCCAAAAATATTTTTGAAATTAATATCTCCGTCAATACGTGATTTCCTAGAATCAACAAGACGCAAATTACTAATATACAAATCATTCAAAGTTCCTTTAATATCGGCTTTATTGATATAAAAAAACTGATTTTTTCCTAACTCATTATAAAAATTCCTGATATCATTTGTTGCTATAGAAGCCGAATTAATCTTGACATCAAACTTAACCTTATCAATAAAATGGGCAAAATCTTCAACTGTATAAGTCAACTTTACTTCGGCTTTTATTTTAGATTCGGGAGTTTCTATTTCCAGTTTCTCCAGTTGAATTTTTTTCTTGGTGTAAGTAAAAACAGAACTTAATTTTTTAACAAACAAGCCTCTGTAATCTAAAAAAGACAATTTATTAATTTTGGTGTTAACATTAGGACCTTCTAATTTAAAATCGGTCAGTTCAATATTGACATTTTTAAAATCAACGTCTTTTGGATTTGGTCTATTTTCATTAATCAATCTAAAATGACCGCGATTGATATAGGCTTTATCTGTTTTTAAAAGAGTGTGTTTTCCTGTAGACGGTTTTCCAGAATCAAAAGCAGCGATAAAGACATCCATATTGGTTTTCTCCTCGTTTTTGTAAGTTTTCAAGTCAAAAACAACATCATCAAGACTAATTTTTGTAAACAACAAATCGCCTTCTAAAACTGCATTGACGTCTAAAAGATTGGTATTTAAAATTTTCGAATAAATCAAAGTATCCTTATGGTGATCTAAAATCAATACTTTTTGAATTTTAACTCCACCAAAAACAGAAACCTTAACTTTATCAATATTTATATTAGTACCAAAATCGTTATTAATACGATTCATTAGATATTGAGCCACTTTAGTTTGAACTGTTGGTAATGTTAAAGCGATACCAAGCATCAGCAACAAGATGATGAGCCCAAGAATTATACTCGAAGTTATTTTAATCGCTTTTTTGATATACTTTATTATTTATTTATGAAATATTATTTTGCCCAAGGAAAGAGCGAATCCTTTAATAAAAATTCTTTAATTTTGGCTGCGCCGTAAAATTAAAAAAAATTAAATCGGTTTCTCATAGTTAATTCAAAATTTGTGCCTTTTTATGCTAAATCCCGAGGTTTTTATTCTTGCTATCGAAAGTTCCTGTGACGACACTGCTGCCGCCGTTTTATGTAACGACAAAGTATTGTCAAATGTTGTAGCAAATCAACTAATTCATACGCAATATGGAGGAGTTGTTCCTGAATTAGCTTCAAGAGCACATCAACAAAATATTGTACCTGTTATTGATGCTGCTTTAAAAAAAGCAAATATTAAAAAAGAACAGCTTTCGGCCATTGCATTTACACAAGGCCCAGGCTTGATGGGATCATTACTTGTGGGAAGTTCTTTTGCAAAATCAATGGCTCTGGCTCTAGGAATTCCACTTATTGCGGTCAACCACATGCACGCTCATATTTTGGCACATTTTATAGACGAAGAAGGTTTTGAAAAACCCGAATTTCCATTTTTAGCCTTAACTATTAGTGGCGGACACACACAAATTGTAAAAGTCAATGACTTTTTTGATATGACCATCATTGGAGAAACTACTGATGATGCAGTTGGAGAAGCTTTTGATAAAAGTGCTAAAATTCTAGGTCTTCCTTATCCTGGCGGTCCTTTGGTTGATAAATATGCTAATTTGGGAAATCCAAAAGCTTTTCCATTTACCAAACCAAAAGTGCCTGGATTGGATTTTAGTTTTTCAGGTCTAAAAACAGCAATCTTATATTTCATTCAAAAAGAAAAACAAAAGAATCCTAATTTCATTGATGAGAACATCAACGATATTTGTGCTTCAATACAACATACTATCATCCAAATTTTAATGGACAAATTAAAACTAGCGGTGAAAGAAACCGGAATCAACCAGATAGCGATTGGCGGAGGTGTTTCGGCAAACTCAGGAATTAGACAAACTCTAAAAGATGCCGAACAAAAATACGGTTGGAAAACCTTTGTTCCAAAATTTGAATACACAACCGATAATGCTGCAATGATTGGAATTGTAGGTTATCAAAAATTCTTATCTCAAAATTTCGAAAACGCTTCAGTTGTTTCTAAAGCGCGAATTCAATTCTAAACTATGCAATTATTTTACAACCCAAATATTGACGAACAAACTGAAAACTTTTTCTTTGACAAAGAAGAAAGCAAGCACATTATCAAAGTCTTACGAAAAAGAGACGGCGATATTTTATTTGTAACCAATGGATTGGGTTTTTTATTCGAATGCGAAATTACCCTGGCTTCTGACAATAAATGCACGGTGCAGATTAATTCATTCGAAAAGAAAGCAACACCAAAATTTCATTTGCATCTGGCTGTTGCTCCAACAAAAATGAACGACCGCTACGAATGGTTTTTAGAAAAAGCTACTGAAATTGGCATCCAGGAAATCACACCTATCATTTGTGATCGTTCCGAAAGAAAAGTAATCAACAAAGAACGTTTTGATAAAATCATCTTATCGGCATTGAAGCAATCGAATGAAGTGTATCTTCCTAAACTGAACGAAGCGGTTACTTTTAAAGAATTTGTGAACCAAAAAAATAACGGTACTTTATTAATTGCCCATTGCGAGGAAACGGATAAAAAAACATTAAAATCAGTTTTAAAAACTAACGAAGATATTACGTTGCTTATAGGTCCAGAAGGTGATTTTTCGGTTAAAGAAATTGCGCTGGCTTTACAAAATAATTTTATTCCAGTTTCTTTAGGCAACACCCGGTTAAGAACCGAAACAGCAGCCATTGTTGCCTGTCATAGTGTGGTGTTTTTTAATGAATAAGTCATTGCGAGCGATAGCGTGGCAATCACACTAACACAAGTAAATTACTGATTATAAAATTGATATAATATGAACTGAATCAAAAAATGTAGTGAGATTGCTTCGTTCCTCGCAATGACTAGACTAACCACTAAGGACTAAAAAATGAAAAGAATATATTTTATTTTACTGTTAATCTCTTTCACTGCTTTTTCTCAGGAACTTGCGGTGGTAAAATACAGCGGTGGTGGCGATTGGTATGCTAATCCTACTGCTCTACCTAATTTGATTCGTTTTTGCAACAGCAATATCAATACGACTATAAATCCAAAACCAGTAACGGTAGAACTGAGTAGCCCTGACTTATTTTCTTATCCTTTTATTCACATGACGGGACATGGAAATGTAGTTTTTAGTGATTCGGATGTGGTTAATCTTCAAAAATATTTAAAAGCTGGTGGTTTTTTACATATTGATGATAATTACGGAATGGATGAATACATTAGAAAAGAAATAAAAAAAATATTTCCTAATAAAGAATTAGTCGAAATTCCTGCTACTCACGCTATTTTTCAAAAACCATATCTTTTTGCGAATGGATTGCCTAAAATCCATGAACACGAAGGCAAACGTCCACAAGCTTTAGGCATTTTTATTGACAATAGATTAGTCCTCTTTTATACTTTTGAATCTGATTTAGGTGATGGCTGGGAAGATGCCGAAGTGCATAATGATCCTATTGCCGTACGCGAAAAAGCATTGAAAATGGGTGCCAATATTATTAATTACATCTTTAAAAACTAAATTCAAGTGCAATTAAAACACGAAGAAAATCAGTTTGAACCAACTACTTTTACTATTACTTTAGTTTGCGACCATATTTATTTTCAACAAAATATTGGTTCGTTGTTTCGAATTGGAGAAGCTTTTGGAATCGAAAAAATTATTTTTACAGGAAAGGATATTCCGCTAAATCCTAGAAAAATAAACAAAACTTCAAGAAGCACTCATTTGCATGTAAAACATTCGGTAATTGAAGAAAACAAAGACTTAATTGCTTATTTACAACAAAATAATTACGAAATAATTGCATTAGAAATCGCTTCAACCAGTAAACCGTTAAAAGAAGTCGAATTGCCTTCTGACAAAAAAATAGCGCTTGTTATTGGCAACGAAATCAACGGAATAAGCGATGAAGTTTTAACTATTTCAAATCAAATGGTACACATCAATATGTTTGGAAAAAACAGCAGTATGAATGTGGTACAAGCAGCAAGTATTGCTTTATATGAGTTTACCTCCAAATTGGTTTGATATTTTTTTATCTTTATAAACTAAAACACAATTATGATAACATCAAAAACCATTGGTAACGGAATTCTACGTGCCTTAATCATCACTGCTGGAGCGGTACTATTAATGTACATTTTATACCTGATTCAGCCCGTTATTTATTTTCTTTTTATCGCATTAATTGTAACTATGATTGGAAATCCAATTGTACGCTTTTTAGAAGCAAAATTGAAATTCAACCACATTGCAGCCGTTTTAGTGACTATGGTATTCTTCATTTTATTATTAGCCGGTTTCATAATGATGTTTGTGCCTCTAATTATTTCTCAGAGTGAAAATTTGTCACTATTAGACACTGAAAAACTTCAAAATGACCTGACGCAACTTGCTGAACAACTTAACAATTATTTTTCAGATCGTAATATTGATACCGAAAACTTGCTAAAAGAATCCAATATTGCTTCAAAAATCAATTTGAATTTCATCCCGAATTTCCTCAACTCATTTTTAGGAACTCTTGGAAACATTGGAATGGCAATTGGTTCTATCATTTTTATCTCTTTCTTTTTCCTAAAAGACAAAAAGCTTTTTACAATAAATGCTAAAAAGATCTTACCTGCTGAACACGAAGATAAAATCTTAAGTTCATTTAGAAAAATCAATCATTTGTTGAGCCGTTATTTTATTGGTTTGATAGGGCAAATCACCATTTTGTTTGTTTTGTATTTAATTGTACTGCTTATTTTTGGAGTACAAAATGCCTTTATCATTGCATTTATAACTGCATTTCTAAACATTATTCCTTATATTGGTCCACTAATTGCAACCATTTTAGTTGCTGTTTTAACCATGCTCGGTCATTTGGATCCACAATCTCAGGGCGATATGTTATCCACAACTTTATATGTGTTGATTGGGTATTCTGTTGCGCAAATAATTGATAATAATGTTACCACACCATTGATTTTTTCTAACAGTGTAAACTCTCATCCTTTGGAAATTTTTATTATAATTTTGGCGAGTGGTTTCCTTTTTGGTGTACTAGGAATGATTGTAGCAGTGCCTCTTTACACCATTATTAAAGTGGTTGCAAAAGAATTTTTCCCAGAAAACCCCGTAGTAAAAGTATTAACAAGAGGAATTTAAGTTGACTTCAGCAATTTTAAAAACAGAAATACAACAATTTATAAACGCCAATCTCAACACTGATGTTGCAAAATTAGCGTTGAAAAAAAATCCATTTCCAGAAATTGATTTTGCTGTTGTTTTAAATCAGATTACAGCAAAATCAAAGGCTGAAAACAAACTTCCAACCTGGTTTAACACCAAAAACATCATTTATCCAAGTAAGATTTCGGTTGAACAAACTTCCTCTGAAAAGACGGCTCTTTACAAATCCAGTATTGTTTCAGGAGAATCGTTAATTGATCTTACAGGTGGTTTTGGCGTAGACGATTATTTTTTTGCAACCCACATAAAATCGGTGGCACACTGTGAAATCAATCCTGAACTTTCGGCTATTGTCAAACACAATTTCGAACAACTCAATGTTAAAAATATCGAATGCTATGCAGGTGATAGTTTTGAAACTTTAAAAACTCTGAATCGAAAATGGGATTGGATTTACATTGATCCTTCGAGACGAAATGACGCCAAAGGCAAAGTTTTTATGCTGAAGGACTGTTTACCAAATGTTCCCGAAAATCTAGATTTTTATTTCGAAAACACCAATGCTATCTTAATTAAAACCGCACCATTATTAGA
Organism: Flavobacterium magnesitis; assembly: GCF_041729735.1. NCBI lineage: Bacteria > Pseudomonadati > Bacteroidota > Flavobacteriia > Flavobacteriales > Flavobacteriaceae > Flavobacterium > Flavobacterium magnesitis. Next base: position 107,844 of record NZ_JBCFQK010000013.1, read on the forward strand.
TCTTTCTGCTGGATTATCTGAATTAAAAAACGTAAAAGCCATTCATATTGTAGCTTTAGAAAATGAAGTAAAAGAACTTTTATGGGAATTACACAAAGAATATTCGGGCGAAATCACTTTAAAAACAGTCAATATCAATAAAGGAACTATTGATGTTTTTGAGTTTTTAATGAATCAGGAATCGGTAGTTCCAACGTATAGTTTACCAAAAAAATATTTGTACGAACCCAATAGTGCTGTCATGAAATCAGGCGGTTTTGATGAAGTGTCTGTTAATTACAACATCAGTAAATTACACAAACATTCGCATTTATACACTGCCGACGGAATCATTGCTTTTCCAGGGCGAATTTTCGAAATCACAACTTCTTTTCCATACCATAAAACAGAGTTGAAAAACGAAATGAGTGGAAAACAATTCAATATCACTACTCGTAATTTTCCTGAAACAGTAGAAAACATTCGGAAAAAATGGAAAATTAAAGACGGTGGAAATTTATATTCTTTTTTTACAACAGATGAAAACAATAACAAAATTGTATTAATTTGCGCCAAAATAAAATAATAATGAAACAACTATTACTTATTGCCTTTTTCTTCCTGTCTCTAAATACATTTGCACAAATACTTTGCGAATATGCTACTAACATAACAGACTCCATAGGAACTTACAAACTAACCAAAGAATACCTTATTTCAGAGAAAAATTTTGCTGGAACATCCAGCTATATTTTCTACACCTTATCTTTAACTGATGGAACGCCTACACTAAATGTACAGCTTATTCAAAAAAGCAAAGGTTTTATCAGAGCCAAATGTTTTGACAAAAACTCTAAGCTTTATTTGCAATTAAATAATGGGAAAGTAATTACTCTGGTTCATACTAACATGGAATATTGTGGCAGTATGATTAGGGATGAAAATGGTTTTGATAACCGCATAATCGTTGGGAATTTTATGTTTATGAAAGGTACAATGGAAGATTTAAAAAACTCTCCGCTTTCTTTAATGAGAATAAAATATTTAACTGACATCGAAGATTATGTCATTAAAAAAGAACTAGTTTCTGAATTAAACGGAAAAACCTATCAGCCCGAAACTTTCTTCATCAAGAATTTAGAATGTATTGAAAATTAAATTTTCTCTTCAAACCTTAGCGAATATTGACATTATTCTTTCTGTTATACTTCTAAAATATGGTGTTTTTAGTTAGTTTTGTTTCAAACAAAGGAGCTATTTTCGAAAAAAACACAATCACAAATGGAATCTATAATAATAATAAAAGAAGTCACACTCAATGATATTGAGCAGTTACAAAAAATTGGTAAAAAAACCTTTCATGAAACGTTTTCAGAATCTAATTCTGAAGAGAATATGAAGAAATATTTAGAGGAAGGTTTCGCTAAAGAAAAATTAACTACAGAACTTAATAATAAAGATTCAAAATTCTATTTTGCGATTCTTAACCATGAAACAATTGGTTATTTAAAAGTCAATTTTGGAGTATCGCAAACGGAATTGAAAGATAATAAAGCGCTGGAAATTGAAAGAATCTATGTGTCTAAGGAATTTCATGGAAAAAAAGTCGGACAATTGCTTTATAACAAAGCCATCCAGGTCGCAAAAAAGAAAAACATGGAATATGTTTGGTTAGGTGTTTGGGAACAGAATCTTAGAGCAATACGATTTTATCAAAAAAATGGTTTTGTTGAATTTGACAAACACATTTTTAAATTAGGCAATGAAGAACAGACTGATATTATGATGAAACTAAAATTATAAAGTTCTAAAAAACACTAAACATGAACCTAAAGCCATTTCTTATTCTGATTTTATTGTTATCTGCATTATTAAAGGCTCAGGAAAAGAACACCAAAGATTTTGACAATCTCAATCAATCTAATAAATGGCAATTACAATTTCAGGATAGCGGCACAAAAAATTGGCAAGCCAAATGGTTTTTGGACGGACTTCAAGCCAATATTAAAAATACCAAAGCTGGAATGCTCTTTAATGCTGGAGCAAAAGCAGGAACGGATACAGACCATGCGGTATTATGGACAAAGAAATCCTTTAAAGGAAATCTAAAAATAGAATACAACTTTTGCCGAAAAGATTCGGCTACCAAATGGGCAACTATTTTATACCTTCAGGCAACAGGTACTGGCATTGCTCCTTATGTTAAGGATATTTCAAAGTGGAATCATTTAAGAGAAATTCCAGCAATGAAAACCTATTTTACTAATATGAAAGCGCTACATATCAGCTATGCTTCATTCGAAAACAACAATATCGATAAAACAAAAGATTACATCAGAGTACGCCAATATCCTGTAATTTCAGGACAAAATTTTAATGCTACAACTGAAATCCCGAATCCTTTTTTTGAAACTGGACTTTTTAAAACGGATGAAAACTATACAATTACAGTGATCAAAACCAATGAAAAACTCTATTTTAAAGTAGCAGGAAAAAACAATTCTAAACTTTTCACTTGGAGTCTTAAAAATCAGCCTTCACTACTGGAAGGTCGAATTGGCTTAAGACAAATGGCTAGCCGCTCAGCACTTTATAAAGATTTTTCGATTTACACCATGAAGCACGACATTCACTTTTAAAAATTTTCGCCACGAATTCCACCAATTGTCACTAATTTTTATAATTCAAATCGAATTTCACTAATTCTATCAATTTTAATGATTCGTGTAATTAAACTACTAAGTACAGTCTATAGATTTGTTTTGGCAGACTGAAAATCTGCGAAGTTAAAGCAAAAATTTACCGCAAATTCGCAAATTTAAAGACTTCGATAGTGAAAAATAATTTGCGAATTTGCGGTGGATATTTTTAAACCTGAAAGGAAAATGCACTAAAGACATAGTTTTAACTATTTTTAAAACCAATAAAAAACAAGTAATAATCTGTATGTTTTGTGGAATTCGTGTCAAAATAAAACTCCTCGTTTGCCCTGACAATTAAGTGAGAAAATTACACTTTATAACTAAAAAAACTTAGATTTGTAATTACTATTTACTAACCATTTTATTATGAACCTAAAAACTACTCAATGTTTTCTAGCATTGCTACTCCTATTTAGTACTGCAACTTTTGCTCAAAAAATGGAGCAATTTTTTCCAAAAAAAGATTTAACCACCGTTGGAGTTTATTATTATCCAGAACATTGGAATCCTGCACAATGGGAACGCGATTTTCAAAACATGGAAAAAATGGGATTTGAGTTTACTCATTTTGGTGAATTTGCCTGGGCGCAACTCGAACCCGAAGAAGGAAAATACGATTTTAAATGGCTGGATAAATCTTTAGAACTAGCTAAAAAATACCATCTCAAAGTAATTCTTTGTACTTCTACTGCTACGCCTCCGGTTTGGTTGGTTCGCAAGCATCCTGAAGTATTAGCCACTATGGAAGATGGTTCTAAAATGGATCATGGAACACGCCAACATGCTACTTTTTCTAGTAATTATTACCGAACGTATTCAATGAAAATGATTGCTGAATTAGCTAAAAGATATGGTAATGATAAAAATGTAATTGGTTGGCAAATAGATAATGAACCGCGTCGTTTCTTAGATTATGGAAAAGATGCACCACAACGATTCCGCGATTGGCTAAAAGAAAAATACAAAACTATCGATGTCCTTAACGAAGCCTGGGGAAACAGTTTTTGGAGTGGTACATACAGTAATTTTGACGAAATTAATATTCCGTTGCATTCGCTTTGGGGAATGAATTTACACGCCCAATTGGATCATTATCGTTTTGCTGATAACGAAACCGCTACTTTCCTGGACGAGCAAACTAAAGAAATCCGTAAATATTCAAACCCAAATCAATGGATTACTTCTAATTACATTCCAATGTACGATGTAGGTTATGTAGGCGCAAGTAAAGAACTGGACTTTGTTTCTTACACTCGTTATATGGTTTATGGAAGCGATTTAGGAATTGGGCCAAAAGGCTACCGTGTAGGCGAATATTCCAGAATTACTATGGCAAATGACTTTTTCCGTCCAATGAAAGGCGCTTATGGTGTTATGGAATTACAGCCTGGGCAAGTAAACTGGGGAAGTATTAATCCGCAACCTTTACCGGGAGCCATGAGACTTTGGTTGTGGCATGTTTTTGCTGGCGGAAGTAAATTTACTTGTACCTATCGCTATCGTGCGCCTTTGTATGGCTATGAACAATTTCACTACGGAATTGTAGGTACTGATGGCGTTACGCCAACAACTGGCGGTCTTGAATTCAGCCAATTTATCAAAGACATCAATACTTTGCGAAAAAAACAAAATCCTAAAGCCCAATTACCTAAGGAATATTTGCAACGCAAAACCGGAATTCTTTTCAATACTGATAACGTAATGGGAATTGAACTGAACAAACAAACGAATCAATGGAATACTGAAAATCATTTTTTAAAGTATTACAAAGCCGTAAAATCTTTTGGTGCTCCTGTAGATTTTGTTCGTGATACTACTGATTTTTCTAAATATCCTGTATTAGTTGTTCCTGCTTACCAAATGATTGATCAGGAAATGATTGACAAATTGACTGGGTATGCTCAAAACGGAGGAAATTTAGTATTGAGCTGTCGTTCAGGAATTCAAAATAGAAAAGGGCATCTTTGGGAAGCTAAATTCTACGAACCAATGTGGAAATTAATTGGTTCCGAAATTGAATCTTATGATTTATTGATGCCACAATCCCCAGACAAAATTAAATTCAACAATCAGGATTTTGAATGGGTAAGCTGGGGCGATTTATTAAAACCAAACAAAGGAACCGAAATCTGGGGAACATACCAAGGCGATTTTTATGCTGGAACTGCTGCTATAATTTCGCGTAAATTAGGAAAAGGAACAGTAACTTATATTGGTGTTGATTCGAAAAAAGGAGATTTGGAGAAACAAGTTTTAACCAAATTATACCAACAACAACACATCCCGATTGAAAATTATCCGGAAGGAATACTAGTAGAATACCGCGATGGTTTTGGGATTGCTGTAAACTATTCGGATAAAATATATGAAATGAAACTCCCTGCGAATGCTGAAATTATCATTGGAACAAAATCCATGAAAACAGCGGATGTTTTGGTGTGGAAACAGTAAAAGAGATGGGACACATCTTTACAATCAACCCTGTTAGAGTTTTAAACTCTAACAGGGTTCTAAGACAGCAACCAATACTGAGTTGAGTATAAAAACCAGTCCGAAGCATACAGTAATATAACGGAAGCTTAAATCAAACTGTCCGAAGTATATAAATGGAAATCCGAAGCTTATAGAAGGCAGTCCGAAGTATATAAGTAGGAGTCCGAAGCTTCTAGGAGGCTGTCCGAAGCTCGTGGGAGGGCATTATTTTTGCTTCGGATACCTTATTTTACTGGACTTAGCATAAAAACACCTTAAATGACCCAAAAAATTAAAATTCCACTTTGTAAGTATTATTTTCTATATTTGAAAAAAGAATAAACGCTGGGCTTTTATCAGATAAAGGACCCCAATTTTAGGTAGATTGGAGCCGTTTTATGACTCCAATAAAACGAGTTGGCGGTAATTATAAAAAAATTACAGAAAAAAACATATGACAATAAACGAAATTAGAGATGCAATTACTTCCCTGTTCAACTTTACAATAATGGAAGAAACAGATGAAAAAATTGTATTTAATATCATTTCTGATAAAACTGCTATACTTGATAAGAATCTAGTTACTCAATTAATTCAAGAGTTATCAATAATGATTACAGACCAAGATGTTGAACTCACTGACTACTTCTCATTAGAAGTATTAGTTAGACAAGAGAGAATGATGCTAGCTCGTGAAATTGAACAAAAAGACCTAGTTAACAAAATTGAATATAAAATTGACAAACCAACAGACAAATATTTAATATTTTTCCTTTCAAATCTTGCTAAACAAAACACTCCTAAGATTTTACGAAATGGTATTGTTCCTCACAGACTTCGAAGAATATATGACGGAGAGAGAAACCAGCAAGAAATCTTGTTTGAACTTAGCGTTTTAGATGTAATTAAAGAAATAGTCCCACGTATAGAAACACTTCAAATAAAATCAGAGACAACTAAGAAAAAAGCAGATTTCGAGCAACTTGTATATGCTTTTCTTTTTAATTTAGGATACAATCTTGACTATACAATACAACCTCTTAGGTTTATGGATGAATTTACACAGCCATATAAATTAGGAAGACTAAGAAGATCTAGTTTTTCAGATGTAGAACCACCAAAAAGAGTTTATTTAAATGAACTGATACTTCATTATCAAAAAGGTATTTCAAGCGAAAGTATTGATCATCAGTTTTTATCTTTTTATCACGTTATTGAACATTTCTATGAAAAGATATATAATGACGACATTTTAAATAGTATCAGAACAGAATTAACTAAACCAAGCTTTTCATACAAAAGAGGTAAAGATATTTCAGGTCTTGTTGCTTTAATACAAAGTCGATTAAAATATAAGAATGATGAATTTCAATTAAATGAACCTGAAGCTTTGGAATTAACACTTAAAAAGTTCGTGAAAGATATTCCATATTTAGCTAGTGAATTGACTACTATTTCTCCAACACTTATTGAATACTTTAAGAGTAATGAAGTCCCATTTTCTAGAGGAAACAGAGTAAATTTTGAAAATGCAAATACTAATGAAGTTTATAAAAATCTTGCAAAACGAATTTACCTAACAAGAAATTCAATTGTTCATAGTAAAGAAACCGACAAAAGTAAATACACACCATTCCGCGACGATAAAGAACTTTTGACAGAAATTTATTTATTGAGATTGATCGCCGAAATTATAATTATTGAAAACTCTAAGGAACTGTAAAATAACTACCCAGATTACTCGGATATACGCAAACGTTAGCGCAGAATTGCAT
>NZ_JBCFQK010000014.1:0-103634 GCF_041729735.1 Flavobacterium magnesitis
TGATAGCAGTGGAAATCCTTTTTCTGGCTTTTTTGCCAGGAAAAGATTGAAACGCATAGCAGGATTAGCTCTAAAAAAACATAAAAAGCTTAGGTACTTAGAAACTTAGCGGCTTAGCCACTTTTTTAACTACCTTTGCAAAAAATTAAAATACAGTATTTTAGATTTATAAATGAATGCGATTTCATCAAAACGGAATCTAAAATCTAAAATCTGACATCTAAATTAGATAAAATGAATAACATTGTTGCGATAGTAGGAAGACCTAATGTAGGGAAATCAACCCTTTTTAATAGGCTGATACAAAGAAGAGAAGCTATTGTAGATTCGGTTTCGGGAGTTACCCGAGATAGAAACTACGGAAAAAGCGAGTGGAACGGAAAAGAGTTTTCTGTAATTGATACCGGTGGATATATTCGCGGATCGGATGACGTATTTGAAGGTGAAATTCGCAAGCAAGTGGAATTGGCTATCGACGAGGCCGATGTTATTATTTTTGTGGTTGATGTAGAAGAAGGAATTACTCCAATGGATGAAACGGTAGCAAAATTGTTGCGTAAAGTGACTAAGCCTGTTTTATTAGCAGTAAATAAGGTGGATAACGCCATGCGTGAAAAAGATGCCATTGAATTTTACAACCTGGGTTTAGGTGAATATTACACATTTGCCAGTATTTCAGGAAGTGGAACAGGAGATTTATTGGATGCTTTAATTAAATCTTTCCCTGAAAAACCAGAACCTGTTCAGGAAGAAGTGGTATTGCCCCGTTTTGCAGTAGTAGGACGTCCAAATGCTGGGAAATCTAGTTTCATTAACGCACTTATTGGTAAAGATCGTTTTATGGTTACTGATATTGCAGGAACCACTCGTGATGCTATTGATACTAAATTTGACCGTTTTGGTTTCGAATTTAACTTGGTCGATACAGCGGGAATTCGCCGTAAAGCGAAGGTTAAGGAAGATTTAGAATTTTACTCGGTAATGCGTTCGGTACGTGCTATTGAGCATGCTGATATTTGTATCTTGGTTATTGATGCGACCCGTGGATTTGAAGGACAAGACCAAAGTATTTTTTGGCTGGCTGAAAAAAACCGAAAAGGAGTGGTGATTTTAGTAAACAAATGGGATTTGGTGGAGAAAGATACCATGTCAACCCGTGATTACGAAGAAAAAATCAAACAAGAATTAATGCCATTTACGGATGTGCCTATTTTGTTTGTTTCCGCTTTAACAAAACAACGTTTGTTGAAAGCACTGGAAGCTACGGTAAAAGTGTATGAAAGCAGACAACAACGTATTCCAACTTCAAAATTCAACGAATACATGTTGAAAGTAATTGAAGCGTATCCGCCACCAGCGACTAAAGGGAAATATGTGAAAATTAAATATTGCATGCAGTTGCCATCGCCAACGCCTCAGTTTGTGTTTTTTGCCAACTTGCCACAGTATGTTAAAGAACCATACAAACGTTACCTTGAAAATAAAATTAGAGAAAACTGGGATTTATCAGGTGTTCCAATAGACATTTATATTAGAGAGAAATAATATTGAAAACCACTCCATATCGGGGTGGTTTTTTTGTTAGAACAGCAAGTAAAAGCTCAAGATTAGATTTCTTGGGCTTTTTTTGTAGTATTTGTTGTCGTTTATCGGATTTATTAGTTATTTGTAGATTTCTATTGTTAAGAAAATTATTATGATTAGGTTTGAAAAAAAATCCAAAACTATGAATGAAATTTACAGAGGCTCAGAATGGAGAAAATGGGACTTACATTTTCATACTCCTTCTTCTTATGACTATCAAGACGGAAGTGTAACGAACCAAGATATAATTGACGGATTATTTGAAAACAATATATCAGTTGTTGCTGTGACTGACCATCACATAATTGACGTTGATAGAATTAAAGAACTTCAAGAACTTGGAAAAGAAAAAGGCATAACCGTTTTGCCAGGAATTGAATTTCTTGCAGAATTGAGAGATAGAGAACCTATACATTATATTGGAATTTTTTCAGAAGAATCGAATTTAGAAACTATTTGGGGACAATTGGAAAACAAAACAGCACTTTTTGGAATTAAAAGTGAAAGCAAAAAAATTAATGAAGTTTATTGTGTTCTTAAAGACACTATTGAATTAATTAAAGAGTTGGGTGGTATTGTGACAATTCACGCAGGAAGCAAAACAAATTCCGTTGAAAATATTACAAATTCACTATCCCATTCAATTGCTCAAAAAATAGATATTGCAAAACTTGTTGACTTCTACGAATTAGGTAAAATCGAAGATAAAAAAGGATATTTAGAAATTGTATTTCCTGCAATTAAAAAGCATATTCCAATGATTATTGCATCTGATAATCATAACATCAGAAAATATAGTTTAAAAGAAAATTGTTGGATTAAGGCTGATAAAACATTTGAAGGATTACAACAAGTTATATATGAGCCTAAGGAAAGAGTGCGTATTCAAGCAAATAAACCTCAAGAAAAAGCTGGTTATCAAGCAATAGACAATATTACCATTACTCATACCGATTTCTCTCCAATTAAAATCCAGCTTAACCAAAATTTAAATACAATTATTGGAGGTCGTTCTACTGGAAAATCGATATTACTCGGTTCGATTGCAAAAAAACTAAATAGCGATAAAGAAGTAAAATTTGAAAATGAAGACTACTCAAACTATGTATCTCAAATAGTTTCAAATCTAAAAGTAACTTGGAAAGACGGTATTGAAAATAATGAGAGGAACATTGAATATTTTCCTCAAAGTTATATGCATCGTCTAGCTAAAAATACAAATAATGACCTAGATAATTTAATTGAGGAAATTATTATTCAAGACGAAGAGAAAAAAAATGAAATTGACAATTACCACAACTTTAGTAAAAACAATAACACTGAAATTGTTGGAAAAATAAATAAATTATTCCAGACTTTAAGTGATTTCCACAAATTAAAACTAAGTATAAAAGACCTTGGTGATGAAGATGGTATTAATAGCGAAAAAGCAAAATTGACAGTAATTCTAGAAGAATTAAGAAGTAAAATTCAAATTTCGGAAGATGAAATAAAAATTTACAATTCTTTAATTCAGCAATACAATGAAAATTTCAACAAAATAACTATTACGGAAAATCAAATTCTAAAACTAAATAGCCTTAAAGGTCAAAGTATTACTAATGATAATTTAGAATTTGATTTTGTTAATTTAATAGATCCCACAAAAACAGCATTATCTGACATTTATAAAAATTTGAAAACACAATTTCAAACTGCTTGGTCTGCAAATATTGATGGTTTGGTTTTAGAATTACAACAACAAATTCTGCAATTAAATTTATTTAACAATCAAATTATTGAAAATCCTATTTACGCAAAAGGAGTTAGCGTTTTTAACAATAATGAACAATACAAAGAGATTGAAGAAAAACTGAAAATTCAGACTAATAAATTATTCGAAATTGGAACTTTCAAAACACAAGAAAAGGCTCTCATTGAACAATATAGTCAAATTAAAGATACTGTAAAAAATGACTTTCGTGAGTATTACAACAGAATTGTTTCAATAAAAGAGAAACTTAGTTTGAAATCAGATAAACTTGAAATTAAAGCTAAACCAACATTAAGTCTTAATAAGTATCGTGAAATTTTACAATCAAGTATTAATCAACAAAGTCACAAAGGACAAGAAATAGTAAACAAACCAATTAAATCTTACGAAGATTTTTTTAGTGCGGTATTTGAACTTTTTGAATTATTGCTCAACAATGAAGTAACATTAAAAGGTGGATTTTCCACAGCTTCTGTTGCTCAGAAAATTTTATCAACAAACTTATTTAAAATCACTTATGATATAATTTATGAAGACATTTTTAAGCAAATGTCAGAAGGTAAAAAAGCATTTGTTGTATTAATGTTATTATTAGACTTTAGTAATAAGGACTGTCCTATTCTTATAGATCAACCAGAAGACGACTTAGATAATAGAGCTATTTATAACGAATTGGTGACATACATTAAAAGAAAGAAAAAAGAACGACAAATTATTATAGTTACTCACAATCCAAATATTGCCGTTGGTGCAGACAGTGAATTAGTAATCGTATCAAACCAACACGGTGTAAATTCACCAAATAAAGGAGATTTTAAATTTGACTATATCCAAGGTAGTTTAGAAATGACAAAAAAGAAAGATGAAAAAATAAAAGAAACTTTGCATTCGCAAGGGATAAGGGAGCACGTATGTGAAATTTTAGAAGGCGGATTTGAAGCGTTTAAAAAAAGAGAGCTGAGATATAGCATACATTAAAAGCCCAATCGCTCGGATATAACAAAATATCTCGTTCAACGGATAGCGTAGTCCCGAAGTTTCGGGATGCAATCTGTGCACACGAAGAAAAATAAGAAACAAAAATTCCGAGCAATCGGGATTTTTTTCATTTTATAGGAAAACACAGTTGATTTTGGTCTGATTCTTGGTTTGGATTTTAAACGTGAGTAACCTTTAAAACCCAAGTAAATGAAAAGAATTGTAATAATAGTTGTATTGTTCCTAAATGCAATAGGATTTTCCCAAAATAAGAATTTTGTAGTTGAAGACAACTTAATAGTGTGGAGATTGGTCTATGAAGATGCAAGTCCTTTTTCGGCATTAAAAAATAATCTGCGTTTGGATTTTGTTAGTGATTCCACTGGTTACATCAGTAAAACTAATTTTGCCGACAGAAAACTAGAGGAGTTAACAGCAGATTTTAGAATTGAAACTAAGGAAGGAAAATACCGTGTTTCAGTATTTAATATTCGGTTTTATGACCGAGCAATTCGTAAGAAGGAGGCGATTCAGGAATACGCTATTGAGAGTCATTTTCTGAAAAATAATGGAGAAATCAGAAAATCAATATTGGGTTATAATGTGACAGAACTACTCAATCCTCATTTTGAAGAACTATTTACGATTAAAAAAGGAGTTAATTCAGATTGGTAATTGCAAAAAAGTAAACTGTTGCCCACAAATCAGAGCAAGCCATTCATACCAATAAAATCTTTATCTTTGTATTATTAAAATTTCATGAAACATGAACTACAAAATATCATTTCAGGAAAGGGCCAAGTTAGGCATGGAGATGCTATCCAAGCAGTCGCCAGTTACCTTAGAAGAAGCAAGAGCACAAGTAAAATTGCTTAAAGATAGGAGTACATCAAAATTAAAACAAGAGCAACATGAAATTATTAATGAATCAGAAGAGGACATAAAGACAGGAAAAATTTATAGCCAAACTGAGGTGCAGGAAATTATTGAAAGTTGGCAATAATTGTGAAATAGAGCATAATTAAAATCCCTTTACACGCTGTTGTATTACAGCTCGTAAAGGGATTTTAATTTGGTCTAATTTACGATTAAAAAAGCAGTTCCTGTCGATTGGTAGCTTAAAGAATAGAAACTAATTCGTTTATAAAATTTAAAAAGAAGCAGTAGCAAGCGTAAAGTTTGTTGCTGCTTTTTTTTGCGTAAAAGGGTTATATAATCATAAAATACATTTCTTTTTGATTGAATAGAAATTGTTTTTATTTGTGTAACGTTCTTGTAATCAGTTGTTTTGTTTTTTATTTAAAAAAAAGTTTATATTTTTTTTGTGAATCCCTTTTTTAAATATACTTTTGTTCTATCAAATTAGTAGAATATAAAATATAATTTTAAATACTAAAAAAATGAAGACTATCAAAAACATCTCATTTTTGAATATGCAAGAATCAGTACAATTAGACAATCTTCTCTGTCTGATGTGTTGTTGCTGCTAATAGCTTCAATTTACAATCTCTAAAATATTGATAAGATGGTTATCCTGAATTTTTAGGATTGAATTGTTATGGATAAAAATGAAGTAATAATCAAATAAAACAAAATGAAAAAACGAATGTGCTGTAAATAAAAAAAGCCATTTCTGCGGCAACAGAAATGGCAAGTTTAAAAAAGAATTGTTCATCTCTAAAAGGAAATTGAAAGTTGATTACTCAGCCTTCAGGGATCCTTATTATTTAAACCAAAACAAAGTAATGAAAAAAAAATTAAATATACTTTCATGGCTAAGTGTTTTTCTAATTTCACTGGGAATTAATGCACAAAGCACAAAACCTACAATAAATTCAACCCTTGATGGTGTAATTATAGATCAAATAACAAAGCAGCCTATTCCGGGTGTTACTATTCAAATTAAAGGAATTACCCATAGTGTAATTACTGATCTTGACGGGAAATTTAGTTTTCAAACTGGTCAAAGTTTTCCCTATACATTAGTAATTAGTTCGGTAGGTTATGTTACCAAAGAACAAATTGTAAATGATAAATTCATACAAATTGCACTTAAAGAAGATGTAAAAGAACTAAATGAAGTAGTAGTAATTGGTTATGGAACTACTTCGAAAAAAGATTACACCGGAGCAGCCGAAACTGTTTCTAAACAGGCATTGCGATCTACTCAGCGGAGTTTAGAAAGTGCTCTTCAAGGATCAGTTGCGGGGGTAAATGTCACGCAAACATCGGGTCAGCCTGGAGCAGGATTGAGTATTAGAGTTCGTGGAGGAAGCTCGATACAAGGAGGGAACGAGCCACTTTATGTTATTGATGGTTTCCCAATTTATAATTCGGATGTGACTTCAGGAGTTTTAAGCGGAACTTCTACAAATCCACTTTCGGCAATTAATCCAGCAGATATTGAATCGATTACTGTTTTAAAAGATGCTTCTTCAACTGCTATTTATGGTTCCAGAGGAGCAAATGGAGTAGTGATTGTTACTACTAAAAAAGGAAAATCGAATATCATGGCTGTAAATTATGATTATTCCATAGGACAAAATGAAGTTCGTAAAAAAGTCTCAGTATTAGATGCTGCTGGTTTTTCAAGACTTAGAAATGCAGCTTTGTTTGATACCAATCCGGCAGCAGGGACAAATCAATATTTATCTGAGGCACAAATAGCTCAATTAGGAAAAGGTGTGGATTGGCAGGATGCCGCTTTTAGAACTGCACAAACTCAAAATCATCAATTGAGTATTTCAGGAGGAAACAATCAAACAAAATATGCTATTTCTGGAAACTATTTCAATCAGGAAGGAATTATAAAAAATACGGGTTTTGAACGTTTGAGTGGTCGAATTAATTTGGATTCAAAATTAAGCGATAAATCAAGATTTGGAGTAAACCTTTCTATAGCAGAAACTAAATCTAAAGTAGCGCCATCAGGATTGGTAACAGCTTTATTAAGTATGCCTCCTACAGCTACAATTTATGAAAGTGATGGTAGTTATACCTTAAGAAACCCTTTCGAAAATATATTTTCAAACCCAATTGCTACGTTAAACGAACGTAAAAACAGAGCGGTTAATACAAGAGTTTTAGGAACTGTTTTTGGCGAATATGATGTGTTAGAAAACTTAGTTTTAAAAGTTTCTTTTGGAACGGATCTTATTGGAAACAAAGAAAGTACTTATATTCCTTCTACCATCTATGAGGGTTTGATTACCAATGGTGAGGCCAAAATTGGAAACAGTACCAACAAAACATGGTTGAATGAAAATACCTTAACCTATACGAAAGTGTTTTCAGAGGTACACAGTTTGAATGTTTTGGCTGGTTATACACAACAAAGTTCTACTAGAGATTTTGTTACAACAGGATCACAACAATTTGTAAATGATATTACTTCAGACCATAGTTTACAAAGCGGTAATCTGGCATTGATTCCTACTTCGGGAGAAAGTAAATGGGCATTGAATTCGTATTTGTCAAGGTTGAATTATAATTATGATTCTAAATATTATTTTACAGCAAGTATTAGAGCCGATGGTTCTTCCCGTTTTGGAAAAAATAATAAATGGGGCTATTTCCCTTCTGTAGCAGCAGCTTGGCAAATTGATAAAGAAAACTTTTTTAGTTTGTTGTCTAATACAATAAGCAGCTTGAAATTTAGAACAAGTTACGGATCAACAGGAAATCAGGAAATAGGAGAATATCAATCATTGTCTACATTGAGTAGTGTGAAATATCTTTTTGGTGACCAAATTTACACTGGGTTTACACCAACAAGAATTGCAAATGACGATTTAGGATGGGAATTAACCAACCAGTTTGATGCAGGAATCGATTTAGGAATCTTTAATAATAAAGTGTTTCTTACCCTTGACGCTTACCGCAAAACGACTAAGAATTTATTGTTAGATGTTCAAATTCCATACACTAGCGGATTTACTTCTTCTTTGCAAAACTTTGGTTCAGTACAAAATCAGGGAATTGAGTTAGGAATTAATACCTCTTTAAGCAACGGCGATTTATCTTGGACTTCTAATTTCAATATTGCCTTCAATAAAAATAAAGTTTTGGCTTTAGGAAGTGATGCTGAGTTTTACACTTTTGGAAATTACATCTTGAAAGTAGGAGATCCGTTAGGTTCATTTTATGGAGCAGTAACGGATGGAATTTTGCAAACGGCTGATGTAGCAACCAAAGGCGTTTTTACGGGAAATGCTGCTCCAAAAGCTGGGGATCGTCTATACAAAGACATCAATGGTGATGGCGTATTTACTACTGCTGCTGATAGAACTACTATTGGTAACGCACAGCCTGATTTCACATTTGGATTCACAAATAACTTTACCTATCGCAATTTTGAATTGGGAGTTATAATACAAGGGTCTGTTGGAAATGATATCCTGAACGGAAATTCACAAGCTTTAGAATTGTTTAACGGACAGCAAAATGCTTCAACATCGGCTTTAGATGCCTGGACACCAACAAATCCAAGTACAACTACACCTCGTGCTAAGTTGGATCCGGCACCAGTATTCTCAGACCGATTTGTGGAAGACGGTTCGTTTGTTCGATTCAAAAACATCACATTGAGTTATAATTTACCTAAAACAGTAATAGAGAAATTCAAATTGACTGCTGTAAAGCTGAGGTTGGTAGGAGAGAATTTAATCACTTTTACAAACTACAGCGGATTTGATCCGGAAGTAACTAACGGAAGTTCTATTTCTCCGGGAACAGATACGGGAATTTATCCAGCCTCTAAAGGCATTTCGGCTGGTTTAAGTGTAACATTCTAAAAGAAACATCATGAAAAAAATAAGCATATTAAGTTTACTGATTCTTTTTACAATCAGTGCTTGTAATTCTTTGGACGAAGATCCAAAAGCATTTATTGCAGCAAACAATTTTTATAAAACAACAGACGATGCAGAGGCGGCTGTAATTGCCATTCATAATGCAATGAACAGTGGGACGCATACTTTGTACAATCGTTTAATCCAGATTTCTACAGAAATGGCTACGGATGATTATGAAGCAGGACCACGTGCCAGGAATGCGCATGTTAGAGCCCTATCGAATCTAACGCATGATGCCTCAAATGACCGTATGCTAGAACTTTGGCGTCAAAGCTATGATGGAATCAACAGAGCAAATGTTGCAATTGATAATATTTCGAACAATCCAAATCTAAATTCTCAAAAAGATCAAGATTTAGTTAACGAAGCTAAGTTTTTAAGAGCAGTGTTGTATTTCAATTTGGTAAGATGGTTTGGTAATGTACCATTGGTTTTGCATGAAACCAAGAGTTTAACAGCGGAAGCTTTGAATGTAACCAATACACCAGAAGCAGAAGTGTATGCCCAAATTGAAAGGGATTTACTGGATGCCCAGGCATTACCAGTACAACAACAAATTAATGGAAGACCAACAGCTGGTGCTGCTAAAAGTATTTTATCTAAAGTGTATTTGACACAAAAGAAATGGCAACTGGCAGCGGAAAAAAGTAAAGAAGTAATTGATAGTGGGCTGTATGATTTGTTCGAAAATTATGCTGATGTATTTAATGTAGCGACTAAAAATGGTAAAGAACACATTTACTCAGCCCAATTTAAAGGACTTTCTAACTGGAATGGAAATATGTTGGCATCATCATCTGCTCCAACTTCCGTTCCGGGAATAGCAGGAGATCATGCGGATGCTTTGCATACAGCTGGTGGACTTTTTGAGTCTTTTGCAGAAAATGATGACCGTAAGTATATCACTTTTGCTGTTGAATTTGTAAGCCCAACGGATGGGAAAACCTATACAACCATCCCGCATTTTAATAAATATTTTGATTCCACAACACCAGCTTCGCCAGGACAGTCTTCAAAAAACACACCGATTATTCGATTTGCAGAAGTATTGTTAATTTATGCCGAAGCAGCAAATGAATATCAAAATGCACCATCAACAGCAGCTTATGAAGCCATTGATCGTGTAAGGGAAAGAGCAGGGATTCCGTTGCTTTCAGAAATTGCACCAGCATTAAGTAAAGACGATTTTAGAGAAGCCATTTTTGAAGAAAGAAGAAAAGAATTGGTTTTTGAATACCAGCGTTGGTTTGATTTGGCTCGAAGAGGTTCGGATTATTTTGTAACCAAATTAAAGGCAGCAGGAAAAACCAATGCACAACCCAAACACATTCACTTTCCAATCCCTCAGCGTGAATTGGACTTGAATCGAAATTTAGAACAAAACCCAGACTGGAAATGATAATTAGATAACTATTAAAATTCAAATAAAATGAAAAAAACTTTTATTACCCTAAATATTTTATTGGCATTTGGCTTATTTAGTCAGGCACAAACCACAACTTCAAAACCAAACGTCATCCTGATTATGGTGGATGACATGGGATATTCTGACTTAGGAAATTACGGTTCAGAAATTAAAACACCCAACTTGGATAAATTAGCTAAAGAAGGAACACGATTGCGCGAATTTTATAATAATTCCATTTGTGCACCAACAAGAGCTTCACTTTTAACAGGGCAATACCAGCACAAAGCAGGAGTGGGATATTTTGATGTCAATTTAGGATTACCAGCGTATCAGGGTTATTTGAACAAAGAATCTTTAACATTAGGAGAAGTATTTCGTTCAGGAGGTTATAGTACTTTGATGTCGGGAAAATGGCACGTGGGTTCTGAAGATAAAGCCCAATGGCCCAATCAAAGAGGGTTTGATAAGTTTTACGGAATCTTAAAAGGAGCGGCTAATTATTTTAATACGGATGGAT
This sequence comes from Flavobacterium magnesitis, assembly GCF_041729735.1. NCBI lineage: Bacteria > Pseudomonadati > Bacteroidota > Flavobacteriia > Flavobacteriales > Flavobacteriaceae > Flavobacterium > Flavobacterium magnesitis. Next base: position 11,094 of record NZ_JBCFQK010000014.1, read on the forward strand.
TGCCTTTTGGAAAATCTCCTTATCCAGTGGCTTTAATCCGCAATAATGAAGAGCTGCATCCAAAAGCAGATTCCTATTATTTTACAGATGAAATAGGGAACAATGCGGTGCAGTTTTTGGACGAACAAAACAAAGAAAATAAACCTTTCTTTTTGTACTTAGCTTTTACAGCGCCTCACTGGCCACTACAGGCAAAAGCAGTTGATATTGCTAAATACAAAGGGAAATTTGACGAAGGCTGGGATGTTTTAAGAGAGAAAAGAATTCAGAAACTAAAAGAAAATGGGATTCTGTTAGCAAACCAAACCATTGCTCCAAGAGATCCCGAAGTGCCAGAATGGAATAAGTTAACGTATGACGAAAAACAATTCTGGAAAGCTAAAATGGAAGTGTATGCAGCCATGGTAGACAACATGGATCAAAATGTGGGGAAAGTATTAGAGAAATTAAAGGCTTTGAAAAAAGATAAAAATACGCTGATTGTTTTTATTTCTGACAATGGTGCACAAGGTGGTTTCAATACCTATAATCCTCTAAAAAGAGGTTTGGTTAAAAATGACGGGCCAGTTGGTACTTCAGGATCATTTGATTATCAGGAACAAAACTGGGCTTATTTGTCTAATACCCCATTACAGGATTATAAAAACAATATGCACGAAGGCGGGTTTAGTTCTCCTTTTATTGCCTGGTATCCGTCAAAAATTAAGGCGGGTCGTATTGACAAAGGAACAGGACATCTTATTGATTTAGCTCCTACTTTTTACGAATTGGCAGGAATTCCATATCCAACAAAACTGAATGGTGTAACATCAAATCCGTTGCCAGGAAAAAGTTTATTACCTGTATTATTTGACGGTGCTTCCGAAGTAAATCGTGGTGCTCCAATATTCTGGGAAAGAGCAGGAAACCGAGCCGTTAGAGAAGGAAAATGGAAGTTGGTTTCTATCTATCCGTCTTACCAATGGGAATTGTATGATTTAGAAGCCGATAGAGGAGAAACAACAAATGTAGCCCAACAAAATGCAGCAATTGTAAATGATCTTTCAGCTAAATATTTTGAATGGGCTAATACAACAGGTGTGGTAGAATACAGCAAAATAAGACCAGGAAACGAATTGATTCCAGGTGCAGCTGCAAAAAAATAATTTCAATAGCCAATTCTGTTTTTTGAATTGGTATAATGCATGTTATGGTTTGTTAGTGTTAGTTAGTAAAAAGGGGCTGCTTCGGTTGTCCCTTTTGCGGTATTGATTTTTAAATTGTATCGAAAATAATAATGTCATGAAAATATATCGTTTAATAATAGGTATTATTTTAAGTAGTTTTTATTCCAGTTTAGCCCAGCAAAGTAAATCAGTTGCTGTAACAAGCTGCGAAGCAATGTGCAAGTCAAATACTTCTAAGAAAGCCTTGTTGTTACAAGCTGTTGCCAATAATTCTAATGAAAATAAAAATAAATCCACTGATGGAATGGTTTGGGTGGCAGGAGGTGAATTCAATATGGGAACTAATGATTATCCCGATGCACAGCCCGTTCATACTGTAAGTGTAAAAGGATTCTGGATGGATCAACACGAAGTTACCAATGCACAATTTGAAGCATTTGTAAAAGCAACTAATTATATTACCATTGCCGAAAGATCTTTAAATCCAGCTGATTATCCGGGAGTTCCACTTGAGAATTTAGTTCCTGGTTCAGCGGTATTTTCTCCTCCTAAGGATAAAGTTTCGTTAGGAAATATACAACAATGGTGGAAATATGTGCCCGGGGCTAACTGGAAACATCCATCAGGACCTGAAAGTACTATTGTGGGACTCGAAAATAATCCTGTGGTACAAATCAGTTATCCGGATGCTCAGGCTTATGCAAAATGGGCAGGCAAACGTTTACCAACGGAAGCCGAATGGGAGTTTGCTGCTCGTGCAGGACGTGAGCCTACTAAATATTACTGGGGAGAAGAATTGAAACCCAATGGAAAATGGCAGGCTAATATTTTTCAGGGCACTTTCCCCAATAACAATACTGCCGAAGATGGTTTTACAGGGGCAGCTCCAGTACAATCTTTTCCAAAAAATCCTTATGGAATCTATGATTTAGAAGGCAATGTATGGGAATGGTGTAGCGATTTATACCATGTTGATTATTATAAAAACAGTGCTCAAGCTAATCCACAAGGCCCTTTAGAAAGTCATGATCCCGAAGAACCTGGAGTAGAAAAACATATGCAAAGAGGCGGTTCTTATTTGTGCAGTGATGAATATTGCATTCGTTATGTGGCAGGAAGCAGAGGTAAAGGAGAAACAACAAGTGCTTGTAACCATTTGGGTTTTCGTTGTGTGAAGGATGCTCAATAATTTTTGTGATTTAAAAAAAAAATATAACATTATGGGAAAAAAGATATTGTTGTTTTTTGTGCTTTTACTTACAATCGAAACGAGTTCAGCACAGAAGGTGAAGAAAATAAACTTGCATACTGAAATTAATAAGAACAGACTTCATATTGCAAATAGAATTGCTAGCCCTTTGAATGATGAAAAATACCAAGGACTGGAACTAAACGAACGGCAAGGGGAAGGGATTGTCTGGCTTCAAAACCAAAATTTCTCAAAAGGAAGTATCGAAATTGATCTTAAGGGACAGGATGTTTTTCAGAAAAGTTTTCTGGGTATTGCGTTTCACGGTCAAAATGATTCGATATATGAAGCGGTTTATTTTAGACCGTTTAATTTTTATGCCCAGGATTCTGTAAGACGAATTCATGCGGTGCAATATATTGCTCATCCCAAATTCACTTGGGAGAAATTGAGGAAAGAAAGAAATGCTGAATTTGAAAAAGTGATTCCTAATGCTCCGGATCCTAATGGATGGTTTCATGCGCGAATTGAAATTAGTGCTACAGAAGTAACAGTTTTTGTCGAAAAAAATCCTAATCCAGTTCTGAAAGTAAAGCTATGGAGTTCTTTTTCTGATGGTAAAATTGGTCTCTTTGTAGGGGATAATTCAGGAGGGAAATTTGCAAATTTGAAGATAATACGATTTAAGAGTTGATAGGCTAAATTAGCTGAAATATTTTTTAAGTTTTACAATACCCACAGGATGTGGATGCGTTTATAGAAACCTCTGGAAATTAAAATCCGGAAAAAAATAAAAAACAAAAGCCCAAGATTTATTTCTTGGGCTTTTTTTGTGGTAATTCTTACCAATAAACGAGTTTATTTGTTGTTTGTAGGATTTCTGGTTTTAGGAAAAATATTATGTTTATTTTCGGAATGTAATTGCTATTGTAATGACACAAAGTCACCATCATTTGAGTAGATATGAGTCATTTTATAGAATATACAAACTAGTTAGCTGTTATTTTACCAAAGAAAATGTAAAAAATAAAATATGCCAAGACAAGAATTTATAGATTTAGTTCAAGAAATAAAAGCCTGTGGAATCGGGCGAGAAATGACAAAAAAAGATTTTTTATGGTTATTTGAATTTTATGAAAAAAGAACAAGTGGAAACGTTTGGAGAATAAACGATTATTTACACAAAGAAAAAATGATTGTAGTTCCAAGCTACCAAAGTGGATGGATTTATGATACTATTGAATTAAAAGAAAAAGATAAAGTAAAAATTAAAAAAGGAGATGATTCAACTGATGAGTTTGATCCAATTAATAGATTGTCAATTTTAGAAGCATCAGTTAAAACTCCAGTTTCCGTTAAAAGAGATGCGAAAATTGATGAAGCATATTTACTTTTATGGCAAAATGATTTTACACAATTACCAATAATGAATGATGATAGAACTGTATTAGGCATTATTACTTGGCAAACAATAGCAAAAGGTTTAATAACCGAAAAAAAATCTGACTGTGTTAAAGATTTTATGTCTGATAAATTTACTGTTTTAGAAGAAAATACCCCTCTTTTTGATGCAATCAAAGAAGTTATAAAAACAGGAGTTGTTTTTGTTAGAGACAAAGAAAAAAAAATTAAAGGACCTGTCACTCCATCAGATTTAAACGAAGAGTTTATTGAACAAATAGAGCCTTTTATTTTACTTGAACAAATTGAAAATTATATACGATTATTATTAGATGATAAAATAATTCTTGAAGATATTCAAAAATTAATAACTATAGACGATGGAAGGTCAGTTAATTCAATTAGTGATATGACATTTGGTGAGTATCTCATGATACTTGAAAATCAAGAAATATGGCAATTATTAAGTTTACCTTTTGATAAAATCAATTTCATAAAAAACCTTCATAAGATTAGAATTATTAGAAATGGTGTTATGCATTTTCATCCAGATAAAATATCGAAAATTGAATTAGAGATATTAAGAAAATCCTCAGAGTTTTTAGAAGAATTCTTAACAAGTAAATAAAACAACAGCTAACAGCCCTTTGTCCAGATTAGGATTTTAGGCTTAATGGAAAAGGTTTTGTATTTGGGATGATTTGGCAAATCCTAAGAATGGGCTTAATTTAGTCCCAAACCCGTAGTGCCAGAACGTTATAAGCCATTTTATTGAAGATGTAGATGAAACCAAATACAATACATAAAGATAACTCCAAAATTATGAAGCACATTAAACGTAAATTCGTTAGTGAATATCAAATGACAGACGATGCATATGAATTTGCTCTTAAACAATTACCAAAGTTTCCAACTACTGGACTTTCTATTCCTAAAGAAAAAGTTGCACATGTGATTACAGATGATAAAAAATTTATTCAATGCTTCACGTACATAATAAATGGAACTCCTATTCCAATACCTGAGCCAAATCCAGTTGTAATTTATTTTTCAAATGCTCAAGGTTTTTTAAGTTCTATCGAAGAATTCCGGGCAAACCTTTTTTCAGAAATAAAGAAACCCATATATGAAATCGGTGAAGTTCAAAATCTGATGTTTGGTTTTTATAGCGTAGTAACGAGCTTTGTAAGTTCATTATCCAATTCAATTGAAGCATTTGTAAATTCCAAAATTCCAAAAGAACTCATAATTGATAACCCGAGATGGAAAAAGAAGAAAATGAATAAATATGAAATATTACGTCATTTAAGTCTTGAAGAAAAATTAAAACATCCTCTTAATCAAGTAATGAGTAGAAATTTTATGAGTAGAAAAGAATACGTAGAAATAAAAAAGCTGGTTGAACTACGGAATGATATTACACATGCTAAATCTGATATAGATCATAATGTAAACTACTATGAAAAACTGTATATTGATACATTGGATTTTGACTATATTTCAACCATTGAAGCTGCTAAATCCTTAATCAATTTTTATGAGCCGAATTTAATTGAACCTTGTAATTGTGGTAAAAAACATTAATTATTGCTAGTTTATTTGAAAACCCCGACCGCTCGGATATGCAGTAAATATCTTGAAACGGATAGCGCATTCTATGATAAAAAACAATTAAGATTTGAAACAAATGAGAAAAATATTCGAACTTTTGAGCTGTATCGTATTATGAAAAGAGGATTTGAATTTCTTAAACAGATAGAAGAAAATAACAATCGGGAATGGTTTGCTACGCACAAACCGGAATACGATTTGATTGTGAAAGAAAATAAAATTTTTTTCGAACACATTTATTCCGAACTTCAAAAGCAGGATAGTTTACAAGGTATCCATATTTTTAGAATTTACAAAGATGTTCGTTTTTCTAAAGATAAATCTCCGTATAAAACTAATTTTGGAGCTGGATATTCCCGTACAAAACCCATGTTAAGAGGTGGTTATTATATTCATTTAGAGCCAAATAACAGTTTTGTGGGTGGAGGATTTTGGGCTCCCAATAGTGCAGATTTACTTCGTATCCGTAAAGAATTCGAAATGGATACAACAGCAATCGAAAAAATTACTTCCGACAATACTTTCGTAAAATATTTCGGTGAGCTTGAAGGAGAAGATGGAGTAAAAACTGCTCCAAAAGGCTTCGATAAAAATCATCCTGCAATTAATCTGATTAAGAAAAAACAATTTGTAGTGAAGAGAAAATTTACAGACCAGGAAGTTTTATCGGATGATTTTCAGAAAGAAGTGATTGCAACATTTGTAGCAATGAGACCTTTTTTCGATTATATGAGTGAATTACTTACTACGGATTTAAATGGAGAACCTTTATTCTAAAAGGAAGCGATAATAAAGCAATGTAACAGTCAGCTGATCGCTCGGTTTTGCACACGAGCGATAGACAAACTGACAGTGTAAACCGCGCCCGCAAACGATAACAAACAATAAATTTTCAAGAGCCCAGGGTTTAATCCTTGGGCTTTTTTAGTTTCTCTAAAAAACTTCAAATACTTTATTTAAAAAATAAACATCTACTTATTTGGTAGAGTTTATAAAGTTTCTATCTTTGCGTTTAAATAATACTAAAACGGTAGAAATAGTATATATTAAAAAAAAACAATTTCCAATTACGATATCATGTAGCGGAAATTGGGAATTCAAGGCTGTATTGTTTCTATCATATTCAATAAAAAAAACACATATTAAAATGGAAAAAATTAAATTAAAACATATTTCAGTTGTAATTGTAGCATTAAAACTTTTGTTAATTTCAGTTGTACTTATTAAGTATCTGCCTGAAGCTTCGGCGGAAGATTTAACATTCGACCAAACATTTTTATGGTTTTTGCTGGCAGGTTTTTTGGCTCAGATAGTTGATGGAGCTTTAGGAATGGCCTATGGTGTTACTTCAAATTCTGTTTTGTTAGGCTTTGGACTTTCTCCAAAATTAGCTTCTGCGGCAGTACATACGGCCGAAGTGTTTACTACGGGAGTGTCAGGGCTGTCCCATATCAAGTTTGGTAATTTTAATAAGGCATTGTTTTTAAAGTTAATCATTCCAGGAGTTTTGAGTGCTTCTGTTGGGGCATATTTATTGGGTTCTGTCATTGATGGAGAATTTATAAAACCTTACGTTAGTCTTTATTTACTTTTTTTGGGGGTAATTATTATTTTTAAAGCTTTAAAGAAACAGCTTGCTGTAAAAACCAATTTGAAAAATGCACCAATTTATGCGCTTTTTGGAGGTTTCTTGGATGCAATCGGAGGAGGAGGTTGGGGGCCTATTGTAACTTCTAATTTAATAAAAGAAGGAAATACACCTAGTACAGTAATAGGAACGGTAAACACAGCCGAATTTTTTGTCACGTATTTCAGTGCCGGTATTCTTATTTATTTTACTGGTATCCAAAGTTGGCAAATTATTTTAGGGCTTATAGTTGGAGGTACATTGGCAGCTCCTTTTGGGGCGTACATTGCAAAAAAATTGCCTACTAAAACCATGATGATAACTGTTGGGATTTTAATTATACTAACTTCAATTTATACACTTTCAAAAATTATTTTCTAAGTTTCTAAGAGTAAATAGTTTTTGATAAATAAAAAAGTATTGTTTTTTAGCAGAATAAAGTAATGTTTCTGTAAGTTATATCTTTTTCTGTATATTGTTTTTATATTAAATTGCATTTGTCAAGGAGCAAAATAGAAATTGCCCAATCTTAAGAGTTCAATCTTGGGATTGGGCAATTTGTTTTTATGACATTAGCATTTATAACTATATACTGCTGTTTTTTTTCTTTCGGCAATTCTTAAAATATCATTAAGGATACTCTTTTTGCTGTATTTTGTTTTCCAAATGCGGTTTCTTGAATTGTAATAGGGGTACTGCCGTTATTTAGTGTGTAAAGTTCAATTAGATGTTCGTCTGCTTTGAGTTGACTAATGTTAGAAACATTTGGTTCGGATACCAAAAAGGGCGATGTTATATTCTATAAGTTGACATAATTTTGTTTTAGTTGATTATTTAAAATGGGTCTTAAAATACTGGACAATTGATCAAAATCCATTAAAAAAGCGTCGTGTCCGTATTCCGATTGAATTGGGTGGTAAAACACATTTTGTTTGACGCTTCTTATTTTTTGATAGGTTTTGTCGCATTCTTCGGTTGTAAATAAATAATCAGTGTCAATGGTAACCAAATGAATATTCGATTCAATTCTGCGGGCTATTACAGTAATGTCATTTCGGTTGCGTGTCACGTCATTTGTTTTTAGCAAATGATTCATAAACTTGTAAGCGGCCAGTTGATACCTGCTTTGGAGTTGGCTTCCTTTGTCCACAAGCCACTCTTCAATTTTAAACGAAAAAGCTTCATCTGTTTCTTCTCTTTCGTACAACTGACTGATATATGTAGGACTGTGATACAGTAAGGTAGCATGCATTCGGGCATCTGCAATAGGATTTTTAGAATTGTTAAGTATTTGATCCTGAATCAAAACATTAGCAATTATCCAGTCTGTCGCTTTCCAGTCGGTTGCTATAGGAACCAGATTTTCAATTTTGTCTGGTTGTAAAGCGGCCATTTCCCAGGCAACTGTTCCACCTAAACTTACACCAATTACAGCGTAAATTTCATTAACATCCAGGAAGAATAAAGCTTCCCAGAATATACGTGCCACATCTCGAATGCTGAAGTCACGATAATTGTCAATTAGATTGGCTTCGGGATCGCCATAGCCATTTCCAGGTACATTAAAAGCTATAATTGTAAACAAATTGGTATCTATGGCTTTGTCATCTCCAACAATTTCTTTCCACCAACCTTTTTCACCTGCCACAGATGAATTACTGGTAAGAGAGTGATTGACAACTATTACAGGTGCCGTTCCAAGTGGTAAACCAAATGTTTCGTAATATAAATGTAGATAGGGTTTTTGTTTCCCATTTTCTAAATCAAAATCGAATATAGCGATCCTTTTAATATTTCTCATTGTGTACAATTTTTTAAGATTATCTCATTGATCAAAATTCTTTTATGATTCTAAATTTTAGTCAATTAGAGGTCTAATTTTTCTCTTTTAATAATAATGTCAATGGTAGTGATTCACTTTCTGGTAGAATCGTATCGAGAACAAGAAAACTTACAATTTAAAACGGTTCTCGATACATTTTTTGCTTCATTTCATTGCACAAAAATACTCGAACTGACGTTTTTGATTATTTCATCCAACGGGTTTACAAAGTATATTTCAAAGTAATTCCATAGGTTCTTTGGTCTCCCAATACTCCTGCATAATGTCCTGCATTTCCACCAGCAGGCAATAATTGTTCGTAATAATCTTTGTCTAAAATATTACGTGCCCAGAAATTGATAGACAATCCTTCGGAGGCTCTAAATCCAAAACGACCATTAAAAAGTGCATAACCGTCAACTACTAAATATTTGGAAGCAGATGGACTAGATGAGAATTCAGAACGAGCATAAGAATCAATTCCTATGAAAAATTTACCTAAATTCCCAAAGAATTTTGCTGATTTAGTGTATTCGCCACCTAAACTTCCTGCCCATTTTGAAACCCCTGGCAATTGGCTTCCAGAAACATCTTTGAAGGATACGGCTGATCCGGTTTCTTCTAACGGCAGTGGCGCATTGGTAAATTTAATATACTTTCCATCAGTATAAGTTGACGCTCCGTTGATGGTAAAGTGTTCGTTGATTACAAAACTAGCATCCAGTTCAGCACCTCTTACACGTACTTTATCCGCATTGGCAAGATAACCACGGTTTACCCCTAATTCAGCCGCCTGAACGTTAGTTTGATAATCAGTAATATCGGTATTAAAGAATGTTACGTTCAATATAGCATTGTTAAAAGGCGATGTTTTTACACCCGCTTCATAATGATTTACTTTTTCAGGTTTAATTACTGCAAGATCAAGAGCAGGTTGACCATTAACGGTAGGGAGTCCAGCTACGTTTACACCCACAGGTTTATAACTTTTAGCATAAGTGGCATAGGCATTAATTTTGTCAGCTGCTTTATAAGATAGGGTTATGTTTCCTGAAAAGTCTGTAGCATCAGTGTCTTTTGCGAAATTCTGGTCGGTGTAAACTAGTCTTTTTAAAGCAATAAGATCAGGATCATTGGTTTCTAATCCTCCATAAGTTTTACGATCGTAATCGGCGTCTTTTTTGTCATAATTGTATCGAATACCAGGTAAAAGATGCAAACGTTCTGTTATTTCCCAATCCAATTGACCAAATACAGCCGCGCTAATAGCATGAATACTAGCGTTGGTTCGTATTCCATAGCCTTCAAAAAGACCAGGAGTTTGCCAATTAGTACTGGTGGTACTTTGAGAAAATCGCCATTGTGCACTTCCAGATTCTTCGGTACCATTGGTTGTTGATGTTTGGTCAATAAAAAATATACCTCCAACACCACTTAATTTAGGTGAGATTTGTCCCGCATAACGCAATTCCTGAGTAAACTGAGTTTGTCTCGATGGATTTTGTGATTTTGCCAACACTTGTAATCCTGTAAAATCTCTATCATTTGACGGATCCCAGTTCCAAAAACGCCAAGCTGTGGTTGAGGTCAGTGTTCCTGATCCAATTTTAGTATCAATATTAAGCGACGCTCCTCCTAAATCTTGTCCTGAACGCCATGGAGTATCATGATCAATTTTACGGTCAAAGGCATTCAAGCTCGGAAGTTGGTAATTCAAATCAGCAATGATGGCATCAAATTGACGGTAAGGGGCTCTTTGAGTTGGTGCAACTCCAGCAATAACCTGAGCATATCCATCTGGGCGTTGTGTGGTGATGTCTGCTGCTAATGTAATATGGGTATTCTCTGAAGGAACATACAGCAATTGTCCTCTAATTCCTTGATTGTTCAAGGTGTTAGTTGCTCTTCCTGTTGCTACATTATCAATTAAACCATCACGTTGAGTACCTGAAAAGGAAATACGTCCTGCAATTTTTTTGCTCAACGCTCCTGTAATTGAGGCTTTGGCTTGTAAGAAAGCGTAATTACCATAGCTAACTTCAAAATCAGCACCTGGAGTAAAACTTGGTTTGCGAGTTGTAATATTAAAAGCTCCTGCAGTGGTGTTTTTTCCAAATAATGTTCCTTGTGGGCCACGTAAAACTTCGATTTGGCTTACGTCAATAAAATCTAATGTAGTTGCCGCTGGACGTGCATAGTACACTCCGTCAACATAGAAACCAACACCAGGATCGATTCCATCATTAGTAAGTCCAAAAGGAGAACCCAAACTACGAATGTTAATTCCTGTGTTTCTAGGATTAGAAGAATACAACTGTACTGATGGAATTAGTTCTTTAATTCGGTTTACGTTAAAAGCACCTGCTTGTTCGGCTTGTTTTCCACTCACCACCGAAATGGGAATAGGAACGTTTTGTGCTTTTTCAATTCTTCTTCTAGAAGAAATTACCACTTCAACTAATTCATTTTCTTCGATAAGTTGGATGTGTAATGAATCTGTTGTTGGTTCATTAATAGCTATTTCTTGCGTTTTGTAGCCCACATATTGTATTAGAAGAGAAAATGAAAGTTTTTCTTGTACATCAATAGAAAAGTCTCCATTAGCGTCTGTAGTAGTATTGTGTTTTGTTCCTTTTAATAAAATATTAGCACCAGCTAAGGCTTGGTTTTGACTGTTTTTTACATTTCCTGTTACTATATTTTGTGCTTGAGAAATAGAATAAGTAAGTAAAAATGCTAATGTTATAATTGATTTTGTATAAAGTGTCTTCATTGTTTATTTTGTATGTATGTTATATGTAATTAGTCGAATTTAAAATTAAATTTTTTTACTAGCACATACACATCATTACCACATTTGTAGTATTTCTAATTTTAGTTTTATTTCCTTTCGAATGATCCTCCGAAAAAATCAATGTTGTTCGATACGTTTTCATGCGTTTCAATTTTTGTTTTAGATAAAATTTTGAATTTCGATGCAAATATATAATTAATTCTATAAAATTAGTAGAATTATAAAAATATTTTTTTATTTTTTAATTAATGAAGCGATAGTGATGCCTTGCATGGCTTTTAAAGTTTCTTCTCTAATAGCTATTAAACCGTGTCGTAGTGAGCATTCCGCTTCACTAACGCAGTCTGAACAGCGCTCATAAAAATTGAGTGAAGCACAAGGTAATAATGCAATAGCACCATCAAATAAGCGATGAATATCGGCTAAAGTAATTTCGTTTCCAGATTTCAGCAGGTAATAACCACCAAATTTCCCTTGCTTACTTCCTACTAAATGCCCGCGTTTTAAATCCAATAAAATTTGCTCTAAAAACTTTTTAGGAATATTAGCAGTTTCCGCAATATCTATTGTTTTAGAGATATGATTGGCATCTTGCTCAGCTAAATAGAGTAGGGCTTTAAGAGCATATTTAGTTTTGTGTGAAAGCATATAGAGTTAGTTGGTGTATTATAGCTAAAATTAGGGATAAAGATAAATAATTTTATAGAGGAGTCAAGTATTTTTAAAAAAACAAATAACCCATTCGTTATAGCAAATGGGTTATTTGTTTTTTAATATGTTTTATGAAGTAAAAATGGATTTTACCAACTTCCGCTAGACCCACCGCCAGAGAAACCTCCGCCGCCAAAGCCACCACTGAAGCCGCCGCCAAATCCGCCACCAGAAGAACCACCGCCAAAGCCTCCTCCAAAACCGCCACTATTGCGACCCAGATTACTCAGGATAATTACATCTAATAAACTTGGACCACCACCGCCACGATTTCCAGAATTTCCGCCATTACCCCCGCCTTTGTTTCTGGAAATTAAAATAACAATAAAAACAACGATGATTACAAAAGGCAGAGTAGGAAAATCTTGTTCTTTTTTAGCTTTTCGAGTTCCTTTGTATTTGCCTTTAAAAACGTCAAATAAAGCATCAGTTCCTTTATTAACTCCTTTATAATAACTACCGGCTTTGAATTCTGGAAGGATAATGTTTCTAATAATTTCTCCGCCAATTCCAGCTGTCAGTCGGTCTTCCAATCCGTAACCGGGATTAATGGCAATTTTTCTATCGTTTTTAGAAATAAGAATAATGACACCATTGTCATCTTTTTCAGTTCCACCCACTCCCCAAGTTTGTCCCCAGTTGGTTGCTAGTAAACTGACGTCTTCGCCTTTTAAACTTTCTACCGTAATAACCACAATTTGTGTTGTAGTAGTATCTGAATAGCGAACCAGTTTTTCTTCTAATTGCTTTTTTTCATTCGCATTAAAAAGATTCGCATAATCATAAACCGAGGTTTGTAAACTGGGTTTTTCAGGGATTGTAAATTGTGCAAATAGAAAACTGCTGTTGAGCAATAAAACGAAACATAAAAATAGATTCCATGCCGTTTTAGCCATCTGATTACTGCCTTCTACCTTCTGTCGCGTATTTTTTGTTTTCTGCTTACTGCTTACTGCTTTATGCATTATCCTTTTGATATTTCGTTAGACAATTCGTTGCTGTCGCCTTCCTGCCAAGGAAAATATTTTTTAAGCTGTTCTCCAGCTCTAAAAATTCCGTCAACAAGTCCTTGCTTGAATTGGTTTTGTTTGAATTGAGCCACCATAGCATCTCGAGTACAGTTCCAAAAATCGTCTTCAACAACATCGTTGATTCCTTTGTCTCCACAAATCACAAAATTATGATCGTCAACTGCCAGGTAGATTAATACGCCGTTTTGTAATTGGGTTTCATCCATTTTTAATTCGTGGAAAACTTCCATCGCACGATCATAGGCATCCAGAGAAGTTGTTCTTTCAATATGGACTCTAATTTCACCAGAAGTCTTTTTTTCGGCTATTCGAATAGCTTCAACAATTTCTTGTTCTTCCTCTTGGGTTAAAAAATCTTCTACTTTTGACATTTGTTTTATTTTTTAATTCCTTTTAAAAATCCCTCTTTTGGAGGGGTTGGGGAGGATTAGAATTGTACTTCTACAGGTTTATCAGCACCTTCAACTGCGTTGAAATACGCTTTTTCTTGGAAACCAAAAATTCCTGCAAATAAAGTGTTTGGGAATGTTTTGATATGCGTGTTGTACGGTTTTACTGCTTCGTTAAAACGAGTTCTGGCAGTTAAAATCTGGTTTTCTGTACTCGCTAATTCGTCTTGTAATTTCAAGAAATTTTGATTGGCTTTTAAATCAGGGTATCTTTCTACAGTAACTAATAAACGAGACAAAGAGCTGCTTACACCACTTTGAGCAGAATTAAACGCAGCCAATTGTTCTGGAGTAATATTAGACGGATCAACAGTAGTTTGAGTCGCTTTGGCACGAGCTTCAATTACAGCAGTCAAAGTACTTTTTTCGAAATCAGCAGCTCCTTTAACAGTGTTTACTAAGTTTCCAATTAAGTCATTACGTCTTTGATAAGCCGTTTGGACATTTCCCCAAGATTGTTCTACATCTTGACTCAAAGTCACTGCAGTGTTATTAATTCCTTTAACCCAGCTATAACCTCCAATAACGATAACAGCTAAAATAATCCAAGGTAAAAATTTTTTAAAATCCATGTTTTGTTTAATTTAAAGTTTATTTATTGTTTTTAATTTATTTTAAAATTGATATTGTAATTGAACTTTGCTATTGAAATTGACTAAAGTTCATTTTTAATATTTGTCAGTTGTACTTTGATGGCTTCCAGTTTGCTAATGATTTCAAACTTATCCAGTGTTTTCTTTTGCCCTTCTTTCAAATGAGTTTTTGCTCCTTCCAGCGTAAATCCTCTTTCCTTGACCAAATGGAAAATGAGTTGGAGGTTTTTAATGTCTTCCGGAGTAAACATTCTGTTGCCTTTGGCATTCTTTTTTGGTTTAAGAATATCAAATTCACTGTCCCAAAAACGAATTAACGAAGCATTGACGTCAAAGGCTTTCGCCACTTCGCCGATACTGTAGTATCTTTTGCCAGGTTGTAAATCTATTTGCATATTTTTTTAAATTCCAAATTAATAAATTCCAAAATCCAATATTTTAATTTTAAAATCAGCAATTAACAATCAAAAATCGTTAATCCAATGACTGATTCTCCTGATTGGCCAGTTTTGAAATAGCAACATATTCCACAGCCGAAATATTACCGTAATAAAAATTAAGCGGATTTACCACTCGGCCATCTTTATGAACTTCATAATGTAAATGCGGTGCTTCCGATCGTCCTGTACTTCCCACATATCCTATAATGTCTCCACGTTTAATACGCTGTCCCGCTCTGCAATTGTATTTGCTCAAATGGGCATACAAAGTTTCGTATCCATAACCATGCCTAATCACAATATGATTTCCAAAACCAGAAGCCCGATTGTCAGCCTGTGTTACCACACCATCTCCAGTTGCAAAAACGGGAGTTCCAGTTTTTGCCGTAAAATCCATGCCTTCATGCATTTTTCTTACTTTAGTAAAAGGGTCAGTACGGTAACCAAAACCCGATGCCATTCTTTTTAAATTTTCATTTCTGACAGGTTGTATGGCAGGAATGGCAGCTAATAATTTATTTTTTTCCTTGGCTAATTTTAAAATATAATCTAATGATTCAGATTGAATAGCCAGCTCTTTTGTCAAAACATCAACTCTTTTAGTGGTTTCTAAAACTAGTTTACTGTTGTCATAACCTTCTAATAATTTGTATCGGTTGGCATCTTTAAAACCTGATTTTCTTTCTTCTTCAGGAATAGCAGCAGTATTAAAGTAGGTGCGGTACAAATTATTGTCTCGTTCTTCAATGGCTTCAACAACATGATCTACCTGATCCATTTTTTTATTTAATACGGCATAATTCAGTTTTAAATTTTCAATTTCCCGAAGCAACAGACGATCTTTTGGTGTGTCAAAATAAGGAGTGTTCAATAAAATTACAAAACAGATAAAACCAAATAAGGCTGAAGCCAATAAAAATAAGGCGGCAAAGCCAAATTTTTTTCTTTTTTTGACTTTAATTTTTCGATATGCCAGATTTTCAGAATCGTAATAATATTTTACTTTCGCCATATTTTAAAATACCCTATTTTTGCACCTCTAAAAAAGCACATTGCAACAAATTTAATAAATGTTTTAGTTGTTACGCCCTTTTTTTAGTATTAAATATAACATAAAATTGATTGAAAGATTTAAAAATTTGATGATTTAAAAATTGTTGAATTGATATGAGTTTTACAAAAAATAAATAAAAACTTTGTGCCTTAGCGCCTTAGTGGCAAAAAAATATATAAATGAAATCACAAGACATTCGCAAAGCGTATTTACAATTCTTTGAAAGTAAAGGACATTTAATTGTTCCTTCGGCACCTATTGTTCTAAAAGACGATCCAACCCTGATGTTTAATAACTCAGGTATGGCGCAGTTTAAAGAGTATTTTTTAGGAAACGCCACGCCTAAAAGCAATCGTATTACCGATACGCAAAAATGCCTTCGTGTTTCAGGAAAACACAACGATTTGGAAGATGTAGGTTTTGATACTTACCATCATACGATGTTCGAAATGTTAGGAAACTGGTCTTTTGGAGATTATTTCAAAAAAGAAGCTATTCCGTGGGCTTGGGAATTTTTAACAGAAGTGTTGCAACTAGACAAAGACCGTTTGTATGTTTCTGTTTTTGAAGGTAACGAAGCAGAGAATGTTTCTTTTGATCAGGAAGCTTTTGATATTTGGAAACAATTCGTGTCTGAAGATCGCATTATCCTTGGAAACAAAAAAGACAATTTCTGGGAAATGGGAGATCAGGGACCTTGTGGGCCCTGTTCGGAAATTCATATCGATTTGCGTACTGATGCCGAAAGAGCTGCAATTTCAGGTTTCAGTTTAGTCAATGCAGATCATCCACAGGTAGTGGAAATTTGGAACAACGTATTTATGGAATTCAACCGTAAAGCCGATGGTTCATTAGAAAAATTACCAGCGCAGCACGTAGATACTGGAATGGGATTTGAGCGTTTGTGTATGGCGATGCAAAACGTAACTTCTAATTATGATACTGATGTGTTTACACCGCTTATTGAAAAAGTGGAGCAAATTACAGGATTAAAATATACTTCAAACGAAGTTAAAAATATATCAGAAGAGCAAAACAAAACCAATATTGCTATTCGTGTAGTGGTGGATCACGTTCGTGCTGTAGCCTTTGCTATTGCTGACGGACAGTTGCCATCTAACACGGGAGCAGGTTATGTAATTCGTCGTATTTTACGTCGTGCTATTCGTTACGGATTTACTTTCTTGGGAACAAAAGAACCTTTTATCAATCAATTGGTGGCTGTTTTGGCCGATCAAATGGGTGAATTTTTTCCAGAAATTAAAAAACAACAAGCATTGGTTACCAACGTAATTCGTGAAGAAGAAGCTTCTTTCTTAAGAACTTTAGACCAAGGATTACAATTGTTAGATAATGTAATTGCAACTACCGAAGGAAAAGAAGTTGCAGGAACAAAAGCATTCGAATTGTATGATACTTTTGGTTTTCCAATTGATTTAACCGCTTTGATTCTTAGAGAAAGAGGATTCAGCTTAGACGAAGCTGGTTTTGATAAGGCGATGCAGGAACAAAAATCACGTTCTCGTGCGGCTTCAGAAGTTTCTACTGACGACTGGAAAATTCTGGTTGATGGAAATGTAGAAATATTCGTTGGTTATGACCAAACAGAAAACGAAGTAAAAATTACGCGTATTCGCAAAGTAGATTCTAAAAAAGATGGTGTTTTGTACCAAATTGTCTTAGACGCAACACCATTTTATCCAGAAGGTGGTGGACAAGTAGGGGATAAAGGAACTTTGGTTTCGGCAAATGAAACTATCGAAATTATAGATACTAAGAAAGAGAATAATCTAATCTTGCATTTTACTAAAAAATTGCCAGAAAATGTAAATGCCTCTTTCGTAGCTAAAGTAAATACTGATTTAAGAGCAGCGACTTCTAAAAATCACTCGGCTACACACTTGATGCACCAGGCGTTGAGAAGTATTTTAGGAACGCATGTGGAACAAAAAGGATCTTTGGTAAACCCAAAAAATCTACGTTTTGACTTTTCTCATTTTTCTAAAGTAACGGATGAAGAATTACAGCAAGTAGAAGATTTTGTAAATGCTCGAATTCAGGAGCAATTGCCATTAATTGAAAGAAGAAGCATTCCGATCCAGCAAGCTTTAGACGAAGGAGCGATGGCTTTGTTTGGAGAAAAATACGGAGATAATGTGCGTGCGATTAAATTTGGAGATAGTATGGAATTGTGTGGAGGAATCCACGTGAACAATTCGGCTGATATTTGGTCTTTCAAAATTGTTTCTGAAGGAGCAGTTGCAGCAGGAATTCGTCGTATTGAAGCAATTACAGGCGATGGTGTAAGACAATTTTTTGCTTCGCAGGAAGAATTGTTGGACGAAATTAAAACCGCATTGAAAAACCCACAGGATACGGTTAAAGCAGTAGTTTCTTTGCAAGAGGATAATGCTAAGTTGAAAAAACAATTAGAAGCTTTGTTGAAAGAGAAAGCTAAAAATATGAAAGCCGAATTAGCTAACGAACTTCAGGAAGTTAATGGAGTTCAATTCTTAGCGAAACAAGTGGATTTGAATGCCGAAGGAGCAAAAGATCTGGCTTACGAACTTGGAAATTTAGGGAATAATTTGTTTTTAGTTTTGGCTACAGCCGAAGAAGGAAAACCAATGTTAAGCTGTTACATTTCTAAAGAATTAGTGGCTGAGAAAAACTTAAACGCGGGTCAGGTAGTTCGTGAATTAGGTAAATTTATTCAAGGTGGAGGCGGAGGACAGCCGTTCTTTGCGACTGCAGGAGGTAAAAATGCTGCTGGGATTCCAGAAGCTTTATCAAAAGCAATTGATTTCGTGAAGTAATCTTTAGTTTTATAAAATTAGAAAACCCTTTTAGTTTGCCAAAGCATTCTAAAAGGGTTTCTTCGTTTAGTTAGGGTTTGAAATTTTATTTTTCGGAATTGCTTATTTCAATTCCGTTTTCTTCAAGAATATCCAGAAGATAGGTATTTTGTTTGGGGTCGTATTTTTCAATGCCACTTTGATACCAGTTAAGTAAAATACTTATTTGAAAATGAGTATAACCGTCAGTATCAATGTTGATGCCTAACAAACCTGCTAAAAGGAATTCTTCCAGAATTTTTTCGCTGATTATTTTTTTCGGAATACCATCCAGAACGCTACCGTTTATGTTTTCATAATCCTGTCTTCCAGAATTAAAACCTTCGTTAAAAGCCGAATTAGGAGTATTGTTTTTTACTTCAGAATAAGGGTTTATACCGGTAGAATAACCTTCTAGGTAATCTTGTCTGTAAATAGGGTTGAAGATGTTTTTCATAGTGTATTATAGTAGTATTCTGGGGCAAATGTAGAGGCAAAAAATCAGTAAACAACTTAAAATCGTTGAAAGGAGAAAAAACTCTTTGAATCGCTTTGCCAATGTATTTAGTCGTTAAAACAGGTAGTTTGTAACTCAATGTTCTTTGGTTAATCACTTTATTTAAGCCTGTTTAGAACTATATAGTAGCTCTTTTTTTAAAAGTAGTGCTTTGTTGTGCAAGCTTTTAAGGAACGTTCTCTTTAACGAGTTTTTAGGTCGTTGAACTTGTTTTGTTGGCTTAGCTGTATTTAATCTTTATGTTTGGAGTCCCAAATAATTCAAGTTCAAATTAACCTATAAGTCATGAAAAATAACATCAAAATATTTTTTTTCATTTCCATCGCAGCTGTTCTTCTCAGCTCTTGTGCCAATGACAAAGACGAAAAGTCTAAAAATTTCATCAAAATAATCGAATCTACTCAAAATGGTATTGCTGAGAATTCAGTGTTTACTTACAATGAGAATCAAATTATTAGTGCTGAAAATTCTAAAGAAAAAATAGATTATACGTACCAAGACGGCGTAATCATTAAAATCACAACTTATAATAAAGCAACTCAACAGAATGTTGTTTTGAATTATACTTATAATAAAGAAAAATTAGTCAAAGTAACTTCTTCTGAAAACTATGTGATTAATTACACACACAATTCCAATGAGACGGTTTACTATGAAAAAATCAATGTAAATACTCAAAACCAACAGCAAAAAGTATATCATGGGAACTTGTTTTTCAAAAATAATAACTTGATTAAAGACGAACGTGTTTTTGATGATGGAGAAGAAAATACGGTTTCTAGTTCAAAAACTACTTTTGATTATGATACTTTCAATAATCCTTATTTTAGTATTTTAGGATTCGATAAATTGTTAGACCATGATGCTTCGGTTTCTAAAAACAATGTAGTGATGACAGTTGCTGAAACTACGGTTGTTTCTGGCGAAGAAATTATTTCTTCGGCGAATATGTATAAAACGACTTTTAAATACGATACCGATAATTATCCAACCGAACAAGTGGCAGAGGAGAGTTTGATTAATCCAAATTATTCTAAAATCCAGTATTTGTATTAATATTATATGGTTTATAGGTTATTTCTAAACATATAAGCCATATAAGTTTCTTATTTTGCCTTTATGCTTATATGAACTTGTAATTAAGCAGTCGTTACACTTTAAGTTATATAAGTTAGATATAAGGTTAAAAAACTTATATGACTTATATGGTTTAAAATTGAGATCATTTTCAAAAAAACTTTATGTAAGACATATTATAATACTTAATTTTGGAAAAAAGTCTTAATGCAATTTCGTACCCAAATTCCTGTTCAACAGAATCCGTTTCCTATTGATTATGATGCTAAAATGGTATCATTAGGTTCTTGTTTTGCAGTCAATATGGCGCAAAAATTAGAGTATTATAAATTTCAAAATAGCTGCAATCCTTTTGGGATTATTTTCAATCCTGTTTCTATTGAGAAATTAATCGAAAGAGCCGTAAATAAAGAGCTTTTTACCGAAAAAGATATTTTTTTTCACAATGATTTATGGCATTGTTTCGAAGTGCATTCGGAACTTTCTAATCCAGATAAAGAAGTTTTTTTAAAATTATTAAATGAATTAGTTGTTGCAACAAATCAGCAAATAACCAAATCAACACATTTTCTAATTACCTACGGTACTTCATGGGTGTATCGAAATATTGAAAACAATCAGATTGTTGCCAATTGTCATAAACTACCTCAAAAACAATTTTCGAAAGAAATACTTTCAATCGAAATGATTCAAACAGCTATACAGAATACGCTCAGCCTGATTCAATCGATAAATCCAAATGCCAAATTCGCTCTTACCGTTTCGCCAGTACGCCACATCAAAGATGGTTTTGTAGAAAACCAAAGAAGTAAAGCGCATTTAATTAGCGTAATTCATCACGTTTTAGGGGATTCTGTTATCTGTAATCTAAAATCTGCCGTCTATTTTCCCAGTTACGAAATCATGATGGACGAATTACGTGATTATCGTTTTTATGCTGAAGACATGTTGCATCCAAGTGCTTTGGCTGTCGATTATATTTGGGAAAGATTCAAAGTAGTGAGTATTTCTGATTCGGTTTTTGGAGTAATGGAAGAAGTTGAAAATATCCAAAAAAGTTTGGCACACAAGCCATTCAATCCTAATTCGGAAAGTCATTTAAAATTTGAAACGAATCTCCGAAAAAAAATCACTAAATTGGAATCTCAATATCCATTCATGAAATTTTAGTTATGATAAAAAAGATAGTCATTGCCGTAATCCTTGTTACAACAGTTCTGTTGTTATTCAAATATTGTGATTTCAAGAAAAATGACGAAGCCGATATTAGTTACAACACCAATTTGATTCAGCAACAAATTGTAAATGTTGGGAAATTAGTAGTTACCGAAGGACACTTCTCAGAAGTGATTACCTATAAAAATCAGCAAAAATACCTGATGAACATGGTTTCTTTCGAAAAGAAAGCATTGATTGTAGTCAATGCTGATGTTACTGTAGCTTATGATTTGCAAAAAATGAAATACGATATTGATGAGAAAAACAAAACCATCACAATTGTAAGTATTCCAAAAGAAGAAATAAAAATCAGTCCTGACATTCAGTTTTATGATGTCGAACAAAGCAAGTTGAATCCTTTTACAGGAGACGATTACAATAAAATCAACAAATCAGTAAAAGCTAATTTGGCCAAGAAAATAGAAAAATCAACACTAAAATCGAATGCTAAAAACCGACTCATTAGTGAACTTTCTAAAATTTTGATATTAACCAATACGATGGGTTGGACTTTACAATACGAAGGTCAAATCATTGAAAATGAAAAAGATTTAGGACAACAAGTGAAAATGTAATTGATTTAGCTTTCGAAAAAATTCCGCCCACCATTTCTGAAATACTCAATTTTATAGAAAAACATTTCTGCCATGTTTTTAGCACGGAGTTTGGCTTCCTCTGCTAAGATTCCAGCAAAAAGACTGTCAATAGTTTCGGTGAAAATTTCCATCCAACGGTTAAAATGTTCTTTTGCTACAGGCAAATGTTTGTGTGGAGGAAACGGACTGCCTGAATAGGTGTGCTCTTCTAATAAAATAGTTTGCCAAAAACGATACATTCTTTCTAAATGTGCTGACCATTGGTCACCAATTTTTTCATTGAAAATAGGTCCAATTAGGTTGTCTTTTTGCACTTTAGTATAGAAAGTGTCTACCAATAATTTGATATCGTCAAGGTTTTTAATGTCAGCTAAATCGCTCATGTTTTCTGGTATAATGAATTACAAAGTTAGCTTGTTTTTAGCCAATTAATTGATGGAATAAGTCTTGATTTTCGTTGAGGTATTTGTATTCAAAACCTTTGTTGTCCATTTTAGTTTTTATGGCAACAATATCGTTTTTGTTTTTGAGTTCAAGACCTACAACGGCTGGCCCGACTTCGCGGCTGTTTTTCTTTGTAAACTGAAAATAGGTAATATCATCATCAGGCCCTAAAATGTCATTGACAAACTCTTTTAAAGCCCCAGGACGTTGCGGAAACTGAATCATAAAATAATGCATCAATCCTTCATAAAGCAAAGAACGTTCCTTTATTTCGGCAGTGCGTTCAATATCGTTGTTGCTTCCGCTTACAATACATACGACGGTTTTTCCTTTAATTTCTTCTTTATAAAAATCCAATGCAGCTATGCTCAAAGCACCAGCTGGTTCTACTACCATAGCTTCTTCGTTGTACAAACGTAAAATGGTAGTGCAGACTTTGCCTTCGGGAACAAGGACAATATCGCTTAGGTTTTTTTGACAAATTTCGAAAGTCATTTTGCCCACTTGTTTTACGGCAGCTCCATCTACAAATTTGTCTATATTTTCTAAAACACTCACTTTGCCGTTAGCAATAGAAGTTTTCATCGAAGGCGCACCTTCTGGTTCTACACCAATGATTTTAGTATTAGGACTTAAATGTTTAAAAACTTCCGAAAGCCCCGAAGCTAATCCGCCACCACCAATGGGAACAAACACATAATCAATAGGTTTTTGATAGCTTTCTAAAATTTCGAGACCTACTGTCCCTTGTCCTGCTATTACTTTTTTGTCATCAAAAGGATGGATGAAAGTCATTTTGCTAAAGGTTGCATCAGTCATTGCAGCGGCATAAGCATCATCAAAAGTATCTCCAATAAGCATAATTTCGACAAAAGAACCTCCAAAAAGACTGACTTGTTTTAGCTTTTGTTTCGGCGTGGTTTTAGGCATGTAGATTTTGCCTTTTATTTGTAACAATTTGCAAGAATAAGCAACACCTTGCGCATGATTTCCAGCACTTGCACAAATTACACCTTGTTCTTTTTCAGCTTGACTTAGTGTGCTGATTTTGTTGTAAGCACCTCTAATTTTATAAGAACGAACAGTTTGTAAATCTTCTCTTTTTAATAAAACAGTAGCTTTAAATTCAGTAGAAAGATTTAAATTTTCAGATAAAGGGGTTGCCATTACAACTCCTTGTAATTGTTGCTTGGCTTCTTGTATTTGATGGAATAAATTCATGTTTTTAGGTATAAAAAAACCTCCTGAAAAAGGAGGTTATAAATTGTATTTTTGATTACTGATTTACATAACACTCCGTCATTATTGTTGAATAATAATGGTAATAGCAATGTTTATAATAATCGTGTTGTTCATGTTTTAATTTTGAATTACAAATATATCATTTTATAGTTAGCACTTTTGAAAATTTTGAATCAATTTTTCACCCTTTAGGGTTGGAGAAAGAAAAATGATTTATAAATTTAAAAGACTTACTTTTTTGTTTCAGTAGGAGGGAATTGCGCTAGGATTTTAGAAACAAATTCGTTGATTTGTTTTTCTTTCTCTCTTCGGTTTTCGGTTAGCGTTCCTATTCCCTCACCTTGCCAAATCAACTCTTTTTTCTTAGCGTCGATTAAATCAATGTAAAGTGTTCCTTGGGTTGATGAGGAAACAAAGGTGTTGCCGCCGCCCCATAAAAAAGGATTCCATCCCCATCCCCATCCGTATCCCCAACCCATGTTGAATTGGTTTACGTCAATTTGTTCTCGCTCTTTAGTGAAAAAATTGATTAGTAAATCAGGATTTTCATTTTTAGTCATTCCTTTTTGACTTAAAGCATTGTCAATAGCATGTAGTATTCTTTTTTTGTCTAACTCGGATATTTGAACTCGGTCAATACCTTTTTTGTGAAAAGCATAGGTTTTGTATTGACTAAAATCAGCACGACTATCAAAATCAGAATAAACCCTTACAGAGCTACAAGAACTCAATAGAAAAATAAATAATAGCGGTAGTATTTTGAGTGTTTTCATAATGCAATTGTTTGATTGTTAAATTTATGAATAAAATGGGTTGTATTCTTATATACGCTAAAATAAGATGAATAGATTCTAATTGTTTTATAATGATTTCTTATTTGTTCCTGTTTTTTTGTCGTATCCATAAGGACAATGACGGCAACCACTTTTACAACAATACCCTCTTTTTAAATGATACTTTTCTGTAAAACATTTGTATCCTTCGGGTGTATAATAGAAATCTTCGCCTTCTATTAATTTATTTTCATTACTTTGTTCTAACATTAACAGTTTTTGTTGTTTATCTACACAAATTTATAAATTAAAAGACCAATGTTTTTTATTGTTAACAAGTATTTAATACCAAAGGGTTTCCGTGGTTTAACGGCTTATCCATTTGTATTTTTAAAATACCCAAAAGATAAAAACAATGCTGTTTTTGTCAACCACGAACGCATTCATTTGAGACAACAATTAGAATTATTGATCCTCCCTTTTTTTATTTGGTATGCAATTGAATACCTTGTTCGCTTATTACAGTATAATAACAAAAATCGTGCCTATCGAAATATTTCTTTTGAAAGAGAGGCATATAGCAATGAATCTGATATGGGTTATCTTAAAAAAAGACGCTTTTTTAGTTTTTGGAAGTATTTGTTTCAATCGAAATAAGTAGAGCTTTAACCGCAAAGCTTGCAAAGTTTTTGCAAAGTTTAGGAGATTTTAATACCGCAGATTCGCAGATTTTTTAATAGCTGTTTTTAAATTCAAAAAAGAAAAAAATCAGCGAATCTGCGGTGATAAAATTATCATAGAGATAATAAGATTCTTCGTGAATTCGGGGCTAAAAAAGTTTCCATTATTTTAGGACTATAAGTTTTACCTTTGTGAAAAAATGCTTTGAATCAAAAACTGCAAATAACATTTCCTAATTCTATTTCCGTTACCATCAAAAGGGAAGATTTAATTCATCCTATTGTTTCGGGAAATAAGTTTCGAAAACTAAAGTATAATTTGCTTCAGGCGAAAGCTGAAAATGAAAAAACGCTACTCACTTTTGGAGGTGCTTTTTCGAATCATATAGCTGCTGTTGCTTTTGCAGCCAAAGAAAATGGTTTTCAATCTATAGGAATTATTCGAGGTGATGAATTAAAAAATGAAATCACACAGAATCCCACCTTAAAATTTGCTCAGGAATGCGGAATGCAATTCGAATTTGTATCTAGGGAAGCCTATCGTTTAAAAAACGAAACAGCTTTTTTAGAAGATTTAAAATTGAAGTTTGGTGATTTTTTTCTGATTCCCGAAGGAGGAACCAATGCTTTTGCAATAAAGGGTTGCGAAGAGATTTTAACAGCCGAAGACCATGAGTTTGATTATATTTGTTGTGCAGTAGGAACGGGCGGAACCATTTCGGGAATAATTAATAGTGCTTTGCCACATCAAAAAGTTTTAGGATTTCCAGCACTGAAAGGGGATTTTTTACAAGATGAAATCCGTATTTTTGTGCAAAATAAAAATTGGGAGCTGATAACGGAGTATCATTTTGGTGGATATGGCAAGATAAATGAAGATTTAATTCGTTTTATAAATCAGTTTTATGATGATAATCAAATTCCTTTAGATCCAATTTATACTGGAAAAATGGTTTTTGGCGTTATAGATTTAATACAAAGGAATTATTTTCCAGCTCAATCCAATATTTTGCTCATTCACACTGGAGGACTTCAAGGAATTCAGGGGATGAATGTGAAACTAAAAAAGAAACAATTACCAATAATAGCTATCAATGTTTAAAAAAAGCCTACTTTTATTTATTGCCCTAACACTTATCAGCTGTCACGCTACAAAATCCCCTATTGTAACTACAAAAAAAACAGCGAGTAAAAACACTACCTATTCTCCTAGAAGCAAAAAAACAAGCACAACTAAACCTAAAAGCCGTAACGAAGTAATTGAATCGACTTCGAGAACGGTGGTTACCAATGACATTGTTAGTAATTATGTGGTGCAGTACAAAGATATTGCCATTAGTAATATGAAAACGTATGGAATTCCTGCGAGTATTATTTTAGCTCAGGGAATTTTAGAATCTGGTGCGGGAAGAGGAAGATTAGCAGAGCATGCTAACAATCATTTTGGTATAAAATGCCATGCCGACTGGAAAGGAGATTCTGTAAAACATGATGATGATGCCAGACAGGAATGTTTTAGAAAATACAATAAAGCAGCTGAATCTTTTAAAGATCACGCTTTGTTTTTAACAACAAGAGGTCGCTATGCCGCTTTATTCGAATTAGACAAAGACGATTATAAAGCCTGGGCTAAAGGTTTAAGAAAAGCAGGTTATGCTACTGATCCCAAATATCCGGACAAATTGATTTCGTACATTGAACGTTATGATTTAGGACAATACGATGCTCAGGTTTTAGGAACTCGTTTTGTACCTGCCGATAATCAAAATTCAAGAGCAGTGAATATCAGTTCGAGAAATGATGATTATTATGAGGTTCAAAAAGGCGATACCTTATATTCTATTTCGAAAAAATACAATGTATTAGTAGAGGATTTAAAACAAAAAAATAAACTCTCAGACAATACACTTTCTATAGGTCAAAAACTGAGAATAAATTAAGTTTCAAAAATATTTTAATGAGTTAGAACCAATTCAAGATTTGAATTTCTAAAATAAATCTGAAATCGAAACTCTAAATTCTAAAATTAAAAATGTTATATCAAAGAAGTAGTCAGCTATTTGCTGAAGCAGAAAAAGTAATTCCAGGAGGCGTAAATTCGCCAGTAAGAGCATTCAAATCAGTAGGAGGAACGCCTATTTTTGTAAAACAAGCCAAAGGAGCTTATTTATATGATGAAGATGGAAACCGATTAATTGATTATATTAATTCATGGGGTCCAATGATTTTAGGTCATGCTTTTGAACCCGTAGTTCAGGCAGTAACCGAACGAGCTAAGTTAGGAACTTCTTTTGGAATGCCAACAGAATTAGAAACTCAAATAGCTGCTTTGGCGGTATCGATGGTTCCAAATATTGATAAAATTCGTTTTGTAAATTCAGGTACGGAAGCTTGTATGAGCGCCGTAAGATTAGCGCGCGGATTTACTAAAAGAGATAAAATTATAAAATTTGCGGGTTGTTATCACGGTCATTCTGATTCTTTCCTGATTCAGGCAGGAAGTGGCGCAATGACTTTTGGAACTCCAAATAGTCCTGGTGTGACAGCAGGAACTGCTAAAGATACTTTGTTAGCAAAATACA
Organism: Flavobacterium magnesitis; assembly: GCF_041729735.1. Lineage (NCBI taxonomy): Bacteria > Pseudomonadati > Bacteroidota > Flavobacteriia > Flavobacteriales > Flavobacteriaceae > Flavobacterium > Flavobacterium magnesitis. Next base: position 38,945 of record NZ_JBCFQK010000014.1, read on the forward strand.
ATGATTTAGAAAATCTACGAAGTTTAATCGAAGCAAATCCAAACGAAATTGCAGCAATTATAGTTGAACCTGTTGCAGGAAATATGGGTTGTGTGCCACCAACTAAAGGTTTTTTAGAAGGCGTACGCCAATTGTGTTTGGAAAACGGAATTTTATTGATTTTTGATGAGGTAATGACTGGTTTTAGATTAGCTAAAGGAGGTGCTCAGGAATTATTAAATATCAATGCAGATATTGTTTGTTTCGGAAAAGTAATTGGTGGCGGATTGCCAGTTGGTGCTTTTGCTGCAAGAGCCGAAATTATGAATTATTTAGCGCCACTTGGACCGGTTTATCAAGCGGGTACTTTGTCAGGAAATCCATTAGCAATGGCTGCTGGTTTGGCAATGCTGGAATCGTTAAATAATGATGCGGCTATTTTTCAAAGATTAGAAGAAAAAACAGCTTATTTAGAAGCAGGAATTCATAGAGTATTACAAGCCAACAATGTCGTTTATACTATCAATAGAATAGGTTCGATGATTTCGGTACATTTTGATGCCAGTCCCGTTATTGATCTTCAAACTGCTGCTAAAGGAGATAATGAAACATTTAAAAAATTCTTTCATGGATTATTGAAAGAAGGAATTTACATAGCTCCTTCGGCTTATGAAACTTGGTTTATCACGGATGCTTTAAGTTATGACGATTTAGATTTTACCATAAACGCAATTGATAAAGTTTCAAAAACATTATAAATAAAAGAGCAAAAAAAAGCTTCGAGTTGGTTCTCGAAGCTTTTTTGTTTTAGTTTTCCATGTTCCCTCCTTGAGGTCTGTCGCCCATTCCACCACCTTGTCGGTTACCCATTCTTTGTCTCATTTCTGCTTGATTGGCTTCCCATTTTTTTAACTGTTCTGGAGTCAAAATTGTTTTTAACTTTTCATCAGTTTTTTTTCTCTCTTCCTGCATTTGTTCTCTAGAGAACCCTTTTTGGGCTTCTCTGTTTTTAGCTTGTTCAGCATAAAGTTCTTTTACTTGTTCTTGTTGTTTAGCATCAAGATTTAACTGAGTAGTCAATCTTTCTACGCGTTTTTCTGGAGAAAAATTACCTCTCTGTGGTCTGTCACTGTTGTTTTGAGCAAAACTAGATACTCCAACAACTAATAATGCGGCAATAATTAATTTTTTCATTTTTTTTCTTTTTTGATTAATGTTAAAATTTACTGCTATAGGATAGTAATTATGAAATAAGGTTTAATCGTTAACACAAAATTATTAATGCAACCGTTAATTTGTTGTTGAATTCCTAGCTGCACATTATATAAAATAGGAGGTTCGAAATAGTTATAAAGCGAAATTTAGCATCGAATGTTGTTCTTTAAATTCTTTTAACTAAGTAATAGTACTTGTTTTTTTGTCGAAATAATTTCACAGTTTGTATTTTTTTTGTTTTATATGGAAAATACTTAAGTATTTTAACGTAGTTTTGTTTAGTTTTACTTAAAAATAATTTCATTTATTTTAGTTTTGATAAATAGAGAAGTTTAAAATTCTAGAAAATATTCTGTATCAAATGAAAAACAGACAGTATAATATAAAAGCTTTACTTATTGCAACAGTATTATCTATACTAATGGTTGTGTTGGTGTTTTATGGTTCCAGAAAATTGCAAAATTTTGATGCAGCTCTAATTACTTATTTATTTGGAACTGTGTTTGCTTTTTTTGGTATCGTGTATCGCTATACAGTTTGGTTGCAAAGACCGCCCACCTGGATGTATTTTAAAAGAGGGATTTGTTTTTTTTTTACAGGAAAAATATTTTCTCATTTTTGGTTTGCTTCCAAAGAAACAATTTCAAATATCGTTTTTCAAAAATTTATTTATCCAAGAGGAAAATACCGTTGGTTCGCGCATTTTATGATTGCTGTGGGTTGTACTTCGGCTTTTTTAATAACTATTCCTTTAACTTTTGGATGGGTGCATTTTAGCATGGCTGCCAATTCTATTTCTGTTTATGAAGCGCATTTCTTTGGATTCAAATTAATGGAATTTGATTTGGATTCGGTAACGGCATTCATGACATTTCACGCCTTAAACTGGTCTTCGTATATGGTGATTTTTGGTTCGGGATATTATTTAAGAAGACGATTGACAAATCCTGGTTTGATTGCAACACAAACTTTTGAAGGCGATTTGTTACCACTTATTTTATTGATAGCTATTTCGGTTACAGGATTGGGATTGACTTATTCGTATTCATTCATGAAAGGTTTGGCTTTCGATTTTCTAGCCGTTTTGCATGCTGTTACGGTAATTCTGTTTTTGATTTGGGTACCATTTGGGAAATTTTTTCACATTATTCAGCGTCCGGCACAAATTGCGGCACATATTTATCATAGAGTAGGGAAGCAACAAGGAATGGCGGTTTGCGAACATACCGGCGAAGAATTTGCGACTAACTTACATATCAAAGATCTTAAAATCCTAACTAAAGAATTGGGGTTTAATTTTGACAGAGAAGATGGAAGTTCGCATTTAGACTTAAGTCCCGAAGGAAAAAGATCTCGTTTAGCACAAGCACATTTGCAAGCAAGACAAGAAGGAGGAAAATTATTTGGATAATTTATGAAAGATAAAAGAATATAAACATGGCAAAATTACCTGTTTCAGAAGAGCATATTGTAGCACAATTTGGACCACACCTTAATTACAGTCCCAAGGAAGGTTATGAAGGAAGGGATGAACCCGATCAATTGGTAAAAACACATTGTTGCTTTTGCGGAATGCAATGCGGTATTCAGTTGTCAGTTAAAGAAAATAAAGTGGTTGGTTTTGAACCTTGGATGGAATTTCCTTTTAATGAAGGAAGATTGTGTCCTAAAGGCGTTCAGCGTTATTTACAAAACAATCATCCCGATCGTTTGTTGTCTCCTTTGAAAAGAGTAGAAGGACAAGGATTTGTTCCGACTTCATGGGATGAAGCCATGACAAAAACAGTTAGAGAAATACAACGCATTCAAAAAGAATATGGTAACGATGCTTTTTCGGTTCTTTCAGGTGTTTCATTGACAAATGAAAAAAGTTATTTGATGGGAAAATTTGCCCGAGTAGCATTAAAAACTAAAAACTTAGATTACAATGGTCGTTTGTGTATGGTGAGTGCTGGTGCGGGAAATAAAAAAGCATTTGGTTTAGATAGAGGTTCCAATAATTATTCTGATTTAGAATATGCCGAAGTAATTATTGTGGCTGGAGCCAATATAAGTGAAACTTTTCCAACATTAACCCACTGGATTTGGAAAGCCAGAGACCGTGGAGCTAAGTTAATTGTAATTGATCCAAGGATGATTCCACTGGCTAGAACAGCTGATCTTTACTTAGATGTGCGTCCCGGAACCGATTCGGCTTTGTATGGTGCTATGTTGAAATATTTGGTGGATCATGATTTATTGGACCATGATTTTATTGATAATCATACTTCAGGATTTCAAGAAACCTTAGATGCTGTAAAAGACAATACACTAGAATGGGCAGAAGAAATTACGGGAATTAAGAAAGAAAAAATCCAAGAAGCAGCTGAGTTATGGGGTAGAGCCAGTACCAGTTTCTTGCTTCATGCTCGCGGAATCGAACATCATTCAAAAGGTGTAGACAATGTTTTGGGCTGTATCAACTTAGTTTTGGCAACGGGAAGAATTGGAAAACCTTATTGTGGTTATGCAACTATTACTGGACAAGGAAACGGACAAGGCGGTAGAGAACACGGACATAAATGCGATCAATTGCCAGGAAACAGAGATATAGAAAATCCAGAACATCGTAAATATATTTCAGAAGTTTGGGGAATTGATGAGAAAGATTTGCCGGGCAAAGGTTTGTCAGCTTATGAAATAATTGAAGCTATTCATAGAGGAGAAATTAAAGGTTTACTGTCAATATGTTTCAATCCATTGGTTTCTTTGCCTAATAGCAATTACGTTCGTGAAGCTTTAGAAAAGTTAGAATATTATGTATGTATTGATTTTTTCTTAAATGAAACAGCACGTCATGCTGATGTTGTTTTGGCGGGTTCATTGCAAGAGGAAGAAGAAGGGACCACAACTTCTGCTGAAGGACGTGTGATTCGTATTCGTCAGGCAGTTACTCCTCCCGGAGATGCAAGAACAGATACTTCGATTATTTTAGAATTAGCGAAACGTTTGGGAGTGAGAACCAAATTTGCGTATGAAAGCAGCGAAGATATTTTTAATGAATTGCGAATCGCTTCCAAAGGCGGAACTGCCGATTACAACGGAATTACCTATATAAAAATAGAAGATAATATGGGAATCTTTTGGCCTTGCCCAACAGAAGATCATCCCGGAACTCCTCGTTTGTGGGAAGATAAAAAGTTTAAAACACCTGATGGAAAAGCGCATTTTAATCCTGCTCCATATAAACTTCCGGGTGAAGTGACCTGTGTTGATTATCCTGTTATTTTGACTACTGGACGTGTGGTTTCTCAATACCTGAGCGGAACGCAAACGCGAAGAATTGGAAAATTGGTAGACCAATATCCAGAACCTTTATTAGAAATTCACCCCAATCTAGCTAAACAATACGGAATTAAACAAAGAGAATTAATCAAGGTTTCTACCCGAAGAGGCGAAGGGATTTTCCCAGCTAATATTGTTGAAACCATTCGAGAAGATACGGTTTTTATTCCGTACCACTGGTCTGGGAAAAAATCGGCAAACCAGTTGACTCCGGGTACTTTAGATCCCATTTCTAAAATTCCGGAATTTAAAGTTTGTGCTTGTCATTTAGAGCCGCTCCATGAAATTGCGCCACCTTCAAAAGAATCAACGGCTTACGCTAGTGTTTAATCTATAAAGAATTGATGAAAAATGAACTATACCAGTTTCAATAAAAACGAAGAATTTTTTGTAGATATGCAGCGTTGCATTGGCTGTAAAGCCTGTGAATTGGCATGTGCTGAGTGTGAAACAAACGGTCAGGAATCGATGATTCATGTTAATTATGTAGATCGCGCAACCACGGTTCAAACTACGGTTCAGGTTTGTATGCATTGTGATGATCCTGTTTGTGCTAATGTTTGTCCAGCCGATGCTATTTCACAAGATGAATTCGGAATCGTTCATACTGCAAATACCGAAAGATGTATTGGATGTTCTAATTGTGTAATGGCTTGTCCTTTTGGTGTACCCAAAAAAGAAGAGAATTACGATTTGATGATGAAATGCACCATGTGTTACGATAGAACCAGTGTAGGTAAAAAACCGATGTGTGCCACAGTTTGTCCTAGTGGTGCTTTGTTTTATGGTACCAAAGATGAAATTCAAGAAATGCGTCCGAATAGTACACCCGTAAACACTTTCTTCTTTGGAAAAGAAGTGGTGAATACCAAAGTGAATATTATGATGCCTAAAGGAAGTACGGAACTGGTTATATATTAAGAAATGGGGAGTTAGGAGCTGGAAGTTAGAAGTATCTCAACTTGAAAGCTAAAACTTGAAATCGGAAATACAAACTTTTATTGAGATTAAGAAATGTCTAAAAAAGAAGATAATTTAAATAAAAACTGGAAGAAAGATTTTCCAATTGAAAAACAACAAGCAACCAATGTAAGCCGTCGTGATTTTGCAAAATTTTTAACCTTGGTTTCTGGTGGATTGATGGTGGGTAGCGGTTTAGTTGCTGCCAAAGCCTATATGTATCCAAAAGAAGAAGTTCAAGGAGAGCATTTTGTATGTAAAAAAGAAGAGGTGCCAGTAGGAGGAACACGTGCTTTTGTAATCGAAGGAAGTACCATTCCTTATATTTTGATTCATCTGGAAACTGGCGAGTTTAAAGCGTATGAGCAGAAATGTACCCACCTTTCTTGTTCGGTTTTTTACAAGCCAGGAACCGGAATTATTCATTGTCCGTGTCACGAAGGTTCTTTTGATGCTAAAACTGGAAATGTACTGGCTGGTCCTCCACCAAGAGCTTTGCCAAAATTAGATGTTTTTTTCAAAGACGATGCTATTTATGTAAAGGCAGCACAAGAAGAAAAAATGGGATAAGTTAAAAATAGTGTAGTATGAGTAATTTTAGAAGAAGCCAGAATCAATCCAATCCGAATAAGTTGAATGCGATTCTTTCGACCGTAATTTTTATATTAATTCTGAATGTAACTATTCAGATTTGGCTGCTGTATGCCGCTTTGAATAACGCATTGGATAATAATAAAGAGATTCTTGTTCCAGCGTTTGTTGCTTCATTTGTGCTGTTTTTGGTTAGTATTTGTTCGGTTTATTACATGCCAACAGGAAATACAAATACAAAATTATAACATAATATTCTTACTTATTAAATTATAATCGTTTTTTTAAGTAGCTTAACGATAATATTTTAATAGCTGGAAAATATTATTGTATTTTTGCGTACCCCAAAATCCTATTAAGATGAAAAAAATTGTACTTGCCTTGTCACTATGTGGCTTATTTTTAATTCAATCTTGTCAATCTGATGACAGCCCAAGCGGTGAAGATGAAAAAGTTATTTTAAATACCAACTCCGAAAGTTTAAATGGTAGAATTGATTTTACTGGTTCAGGGGTATTGGATTTAGTTACTTCCTCAAGTATTAGTGGTAAAGTAGCAGAAACCGAAGCGGGAACTTTCCCAATGTCATTATTAGCCGAGGTTAAACCTCCTACTTATGATGGAAAAACTTTAATGGCAACTCACGTTGATGTTAAAGATAATTATGTTTATGTATCGTATAATACTCAAGGAGATGCTTATTTAGGCGGTATTGATATTATCGATATTAGTAGTCCTAACAATCCAAAATTAGTAGTTCAAGCTATTTTACCAAATGTAGATATTAGTACAGTGCTTTTTGATAACGGAAAATTGTATATCACTGGTGCGGTAGATGCTGATTCTAATAAGGTAGCAACTCCTGCTTTTGTGGCTCAAATGCCACTTCAGTCTGGACTATTAACTAAAGAGTATACTTTGAATTCTTTGGAAGGATATGTAGGTACTGGACTTGCTGTTGCCGATTCTAAATACTATGCAGTTTCTGGAGATAATGGTGTTATAGCTAAATTAGATAAAAACACAAATGTTTTAGAAACTACAATTCCTGTAGAAGATTTAAGAGCTATGGGACATATAGGTAATAAAATAGTTGTTTTAAGTGGAAAATCAGGAGTTAAGGTCTATAATGCAGGAACTTTAGGTTTAGAATCATCTTTTACTACTTCTGTTGATGTTGCTGATGCTAAAAGAACCATTGATTTTCAAGGGAATAATGTGTTAGTTTCTCAAGGTAGTTCAGGTTTAGGAGTTTATAATTTAACTACAGGAAAATTAGAACAATCTTTTGCTGTCCCAACAGACTCAGGTGATCAAGATCAGAATGATTTAGTTACAAATGCAGTTTCTGTAAACGGAGATTATGCTTATGTTGCTAATGGTGCGGCAGGAATTTCAGTATACAAAACTACTGATGGAGAGTTGAAAAAATTAGGAACAATAGATCTTTCAGGATCTTCTAATTATGTAAAAAGTGTTGGAGATTACATCTATGTTGCTAGTGGAAATGGCGGACTTAAGATTGTCAAAAAAGTAACCGTTTCTTCTATTGACTGTAGCAATTTTCCAACCTATAATGGAGGACAGTGGTTGAATGTGAATTCAGGGGATAATTTTAGTTATCAAGGTAGCGCTTCTTTACAAGGAATTAATGTTAATCAGAATTTAACTTTCTGTGGTTCTCTTGCTGTAAAACAAGGAATAAATATTAATTCAGGCGGTGTTTTTACAATGAAAGGTTCTATGGCACAAGGAAATTATAATAGTAATAGCAATAATTTTAACTTTAATATCAACGGAACTTTTAAAGTAGAAGGAAGTATTGTTATCTACGGAAACCTTATTATGAATAGTGGAGCAAAATTAGAATTCTTGGGTTCTAATTCTGAAATTACTATTCATGGGAAAGTAACTAAAAACAATGGAGTTACAATTACAGGTACTTATAAAGATACTTTCAATAAGTTGAAATAGTATTTTATATTTATAGAATTTAAAAAAAAGGGCTTCAATTTGAAGTCCTTTTTTTTGTCTTATTTTTAGATGCAATTACTTTCTGTATTCGAAAACACGGATGTTTGTTACGATTCAATTTTTTTATTTAAATAAAATTATTTCTCAGATACTTTAGGATTTATTGCCTAACTTGAAAACACTTTGAAATTGAAGCAATCTTTTAAAAACAGTCCATGAAACATCCCATTTTACCAATAAAATCAAAAGTCACTTTTTTTTCAACCCAGATTTACGACAAAGTTTTCTTTGAAAAATACAATACCGATTTTGATTACGAATTAGATTTTTTTGACACTCAATTAAATGAGCAAACAGTAAAATTAATTAGCAATACTGATGTGGTTTGTGTTTTTGTAAATGATGTTGTCAATGCATCGGTAATCCAACAATTGGCAGAAAGAAAGGTGCGAATTATAGCTTTGCGTTGTGCGGGTTTCAATAATGTCGATTTAGAAGCTGCTAAAAAACACAATTTAAAAGTATGTCGCGTTCCTGCCTATTCTCCAGAAGCGGTTGCTGAACACGCCATGGCAATGATTTTGACATTAAATAGAAAAACACATAAGGCTTACAATCGAGTTCGGGAACAAAATTTTTCTTTAAACGGATTGTTAGGTTTTGATTTACATGGAAAAACCGTTGGGATTATTGGAACAGGAAATATTGGAAAAGCATTTTCCAAGATAATTAAAGGTTTTGGATGTAAAGTCCTGGCTTTTGATATCGTTACCGATTCTGAAATGGAGAAGAACGGAGTAACTTCTGTCTCATTAGAAACTATTTTTAAAGAATCGGATATTATTTCGTTGCATTGTCCGTTGAATGAAAAAACAAAACATCTTATAGATAAAAAATCACTTTCGATAATGAAAGATCATGTAATGATTATCAATACAAGCCGAGGAGCATTAATCCAAACTTCGGATGTAATTAAAGCATTAAAAAAAGGTAAAGTAGGTTATTTAGGGATTGATGTTTACGAACAGGAAGAAAAACTTTTTTTCAGAGATCTTTCAGAAGATATTATTCAAGACGATGCCATTCAGCGTTTAATGAGTTTTCCGAATGTTTTGGTAACGGCACATCAAGCTTTTTTTACGAATGAAGCGTTGACGCAAATTGCATTGGTAACTTTCAATAACATCGAATCCTTACTCGCTCAAAATGATATTGACAATAAAGCGGCTTTGTTAGTTTAAACACAAAACCCGCCTCGTTCTAAAAAACGAGACGGGTTTGATATTAAAATCAATTTTGGAATTTCTATATTTGGAATTTCTAAAATTATCCCACTAATTCCACTACTTTACTTTCGCCTTCAACAGCTACTTTAGTTAAGCCGTGTTTAGACAAACCTTTCATGGCAGCATCCCATTTTTTACCGCTTAAATAGGATTGTGTTTTTAGTTGACCCAATTCTACTTTATTATCATTCGATTTCAATAAATCGATGATTAATTTTTCTTCGGCAGTCAATTCTATTTGGATTTGTTTTTTCTCAGGTCTCATTTGCGGGAACAGCAATACTTCCTGAATAGAAGCATTATTCGTCAAGAACATCATCAAACGATCCATTCCAATTCCTAATCCAGATGTTGGAGGCATTCCGTATTCTAATGCTCTTAAGAAATCTTCATCGATAATTCCATTTGCTTCATCATCACCTTTTGCAGCCAAACGCATTTGGTCTTCAAAACGTTCTCTTTGATCAATTGGGTCATTTAGCTCAGAGTACGCATTTGCTACTTCTTTACCACAAACCATTAACTCAAAACGCTCCGTCAATTCAGGATTGTCACGGTGTTCTTTACACAAAGGCGACATTTCTTTTGGATAATCAGTAATGAATGTTGGCTGAATATAATTTCCTTCGCATTTTGCTCCAAAAATTTCATCAATTAATTTTCCTTTCCCCATGGTAGCATCTACCTCGATTCCCATTCCTTTAGCAGCTTCGTATAATTCAGCTTCGCTTTTTCCAGAAATATCAAAACCAGTAAAATGTTTGATAGAATCAGTCATCGTTACTCTGGCATAAGGTGCTTTGAAACTAATTTGGTGTTCACCAAAAGTAGCTTCGCTGGTACCATTAACGCCAATAGCACAATGCTCTAACAATTTCTCGGTAAATTCCATCATCCAGTTGTAGTCTTTGTAGGCTACATATATTTCCATTGCTGTGAATTCGGGGTTGTGTGTTCTGTCCATTCCTTCATTACGGAAGTTTTTCGAAAACTCATATACACCATCAAATCCACCAACGATCAATCTTTTTAAATACAACTCATTCGCAATACGCATGTACAACGGAATATCCAATGAATTATGATGCGTAATAAACGGACGCGCCGCAGCACCACCCGGAATGGCTTGCAAAACGGGAGTTTCCACTTCTAGATATCCAGCATCATTAAAGAATCCACGCATAGCGTTGAACAATTTAGTACGCTTGATAAAAGTATCTTTTACGTTTTGGTTTACCGTTAAATCCACATAACGCATACGGTAACGCAATTCGGCATCGTTAAAAGCATCGTGCACTTTTCCATCTTCATCTACTTTTGGCAAAGGAAGCGGACGTAACGTTTTACTTAAAAAAGTAAATCCGCTTACACGAATACATTTTGCACCAACTTGTGTTGTAAATAATTCGCCTTCAATTCCAATAAAATCACCTAAATCGGTCAGTTTTTTGAATACTTGGTTGTACAATGTTTTATCATCACCTTCACACAAAACATCGCGATTCACGTACAATTGAATACGCCCTTCGCTATCCTGCAGTTCAGCAAAACAAGCTTTTCCCTGATCTCTCACACTCATCAAACGCCCAGCAACAATCACTTTCTTTCCTTCTTCAAAGGATTCCTTAATCTGCTTCGAAGTATGATTTACAGGAAAAAGATTAGCCGGATAAGGATTGATTCCTAAGTTGCGTAAGTTTTGAAGTTTTTCTCTTCGGATGATTTCTTGTTCTGATAATGCCATTATAGTCTGATTTTTAAGACCGCAAAGATAACAAATAGAATGCAGATTTCAGAATGCAGATTTTTAGAATTTTTAGGAGCTGAAAATCCCCCGTTTTCTATCAAAATCTCTCCCGCTATTCGCTGTATCTTTTATGCCGAACACCGTCATAAAAGGATGCCGCTACTATCGGGGCTATACTAGAAAATCTTCTTTTCAAATTACGAATAAAAGAATTGAATCATACTTTGTATATTTGGAAAAAAATCAAAAGCACAATGAAATCAAAATTTTTACTTCTTCTTACTTTCTTAGTTGTATTAGTAGGCTGTAATTTTACCGAAAATATCGATGTTCAGCCAGATGGTTCAGGAACTTTTGCAATAGAAGTTGATGGAGGAGGTTTTTTGGCTATGGCCGGAGATAAGTTAGGGAATGAATTAGGTATGAAAAATAATGCCAAGGCAATAGATTCTACTTTTTCATTCAAACAAATTTTTGAAGAAAAGAAAGATAGTATCGCTAAGTTAGCTCCAGAACAGCAGGAAGCAATAAAAAAACTGGAAAATTTTGTGATGAAAATTAAAATGAATCCTGAAACCCAACAATTATTGTTTTCAATGAATACTCCGTTCAAGAAAGTAAATGATTTAGGAGGTTTGATGGAAGGTGTGTCGGCTCTGAAAGATTTAAAAGGAAAATCAGAAAAGAATAGCAATCCTGCGGCTATGTTGGAAGGAATGAATAATGCTCAGTTGTCTTTTAATTATGATGGGAAAAGCTTTGTTCGTAAAGCTATTGTTTCTAAAGAAGCACTTAGTAAAATAAATGCCGATTCAACTGGAATGGCTAAAATGATTTTTGCTTCGTCTAAATATACTTTGAGATATCATTTTCCAAAGGCTGTAAAATCAGTCTCTAATCCTGATGCGATGTTTAGCGCTGATAGAAAAACAATAACTGTTGAATATCCATTTACCGACTATTCCGAAAATCCGGAGAAGTTAAACCTGAATGTTGTTTTTGAATAGCTATAAGTTTTTTTAGACCGCAAATTACACAGATTTTCACAGATTTATTTGTGATAATTTGTGTAATTTGTGGTAAAAGACGCTTATTTGTTATGTAGCTGTGACTTTGTGGTAAAACAGGATATTTAATCGTATTTTTGCACTTCAAAGTAATGCAATGAACAAAATTATTCAATTTCAAGATTTAGGTACTAAAGATTACAAATCGACTTGGGAATACCAGGAAGAATTGTTTAAAGGTATTGTGGACTTGAAAATTAAAAACCGTAGAGAAGAAACCGAAATTCCAACACCAAATTATTTGCTTTTTGTAGAACATCCTCATGTTTATACCTTAGGGAAAAGTGGCGATTTAGAAAATTTGTTGCTGTCTGAAAAACAACTGGAAGCTAAGAATGCTACTTTCTACAAAATCAACCGTGGAGGTGATATTACCTATCACGGTCCTGGACAAATTGTAGGTTATCCAATTTTGGATTTAGATAATTTCTTTACTGATATTCATAAATATTTGCGTTTTTTGGAAGAAGCCATTATCCTAACTTTAGCCGAATATGGTGTCGAGTCTGGACGTAGCGATGGAGAAACAGGCGTTTGGCTTGGAGTAGGAACACCATTTGCCAGAAAAATTTGTGCAATGGGCGTACGTGCTTCACGCTGGGTAACCATGCACGGATTTGCCTTAAACGTCAATGCCGATTTGGGTTATTTTGATAATATCATTCCTTGTGGAATTCGTGGAAAAGCGGTGACTACTTTAAATGTCGAACTCGGTGTTGAAAAAGTAGATGAGGAAGAAGTGAAAGCAAAAATATTAAAACATCTTTCTCAATTATTTGAAGCTGAGTTTGTGGTTTAAACGCAAAGATCACAAAGTAGGCGCTAAGTTCGCAAAGCTTAAATGAACTTATTGAGTAAATAACGAATTAAGTTTTAGTAGTGAAGCTCTAAGAAAAACTTCTATGACTTCTATGTTTTAGAAAAAATCATAAATCTAAAACCAGTTGTTCCGGCAACAATCTAAAACTCATTCGGTGGTATTTTGTAGTGCCATATTTTTTTATCGCTTCGCGATGTTCTTTAGTGGGATAACCTTTGTTTTTTTTCCAATTGTACATTGGGAATTCTTCGTGAATTCGATTCATATATTCATCACGATAGGTTTTTGCCAGCACAGAAGCCGCAGCAATACTTAAATATTTAGAATCTCCTTTTATGATACTTTGATTTGGGATTGATTTTAGTAATTTGATTTCTTCAGCAGTGAATTGTTTTCCAGTGGTATTTTTTAGACCTAATTTGGCATTCAAACTTCTATTGCCATCCACGATAATGAATTCAGGAACTACATTTAATTTTAAAACTGATTCCTGCATGCCTTTCATTGAAGCATTCAGAATATTGATTTCGTCAATTTCATTTGGAAGCAAATGAGTAACGGCAAAAGTAACGGCTTGTTCTTCGATTATAGGGCGTAATTTTTCTCTAACTTTTTCAGAAAGTTGTTTGCTATCGTTTAAAATACAATTGTTAAAAGTAGGATAGAGAATAACGGCAGCGGCAGTAACTGGTCCGGCAAGACAACCGCGACCCGCTTCGTCGGTTCCTGCTTCAAGAATAAGTTGAGAAAAAGTAGAGGCAAGCATATAGAAATATTTTCGAAAAGCAAAGATTATAAAATTTTTAAGATAATAGTACGTTATTCTATAGTTTACTGGAAAAGAAGGAAGAATTAAGTTGTTTTTTTATATGTTTTTATCGTTTACCTTTGCCTCAATATTAGTTTTGAAATAGAATCCCAATTATATAGCTATTCCGAATGAGAATTCTCTTTTTTTTATATTTTTTAGTATTGCCTACATTGTTGTTCTCTCAAGTAGATTCAAGAGAAGAAGAGCCTAAAAGAAGTTTTTCGGACAGGTTAAAAGGGACAAATGATAAGGACAAGGATACTGCCCAAGTAGCGACAATTGATATGTACCGTTTTATCACTTTAGAAAGAGATACGACTTACTTAGATACCACGCTTACTATTGAAAGAGAATACAGTCACAATTATCTTAGGAAAGATCTTTTCGGGTTATTGGCTTTTCCAAATGAAGGACAACCTTACAATACACTTCAGTATAGTTTGACTAATTATTCGCCGTATCCAGAATTTGGTTTTAAAGGAAAGCAATTTAATTTTTTAGAAGCTAATCAAATTAGATATAGTTCTGTGGCTACTCCTATAACCGAATTGTTTTTTAAATCAACCATAGGAAGAGGACATTCGGTAGATTCATTTTTCACTTTGAATTTGGCGCCAAATTTGAATTTTTCTATTGCTTACAAAGGATTGCGTTCAGAAGGGAAATATATCAATCAATTTACAACTACAGGAAGTTTTAGGTTTACCTCTAGTTATCATACTCTTAATAAACGCTATCTTCTTAATGCACATTTTGTTTCTCAGGATGCGTTGAATGAAGAAAATGGCGGAATTACAAACATAGAAAATTTTGAAAGCGAAAACCCAGACTTCGCAAACAGACAGCGTTTACAGGTTTTTTTAACAGATGCCGAATCTTTTATAAGAGCAAAACGCATTTTTGTAGATCATGCTTTTAGAGTTAATCCAACGCAGGGTGCTAATAATTTATATGTAATGCATCAGTTGAATTATGAGAATAAATTCTTCGAATATTTTCAGCCTACATTGATCTCGGCAGTAGGAACACAAGCGGTTAATCGATTTGGAGATGCTATTATGACTTCAAATCTTAAGGATCAAACGCGTTACAATAAGATGTATAATAAAGCAGCTTTGAAGTACGAGAACACAACATTAGGAGAATTTCAGTTTTTTATTGATGATTTCCGAAGTAATTTTTATTACAATCGAATATTAATTAGAGACGATGGTGTTATTCCATCCACTTTATCCCGAAATATAAACAGTGTTGGAGGTCAATATGAATACCAAAAAAACAAGTGGCACGGGAAATTTTTACTTTCTAGATCCATTACAAATCAGTCATTATCTAATTTAGATGCTAAGTTGAATTATGATTTGAATGATGATTTCCAGTTTGTTTTTGGTTATCAAAATCTAAATAAATTGCCTAACGATAATTATAATTTGTACCAAAGTAATTATGTAGATTACAATTGGTCAAACAATTTTAAGAACGAAAAAATTAATGTAATTAGCGGAGATGCGGTAACACCTTGGTTTGAAGCTTCGTTGCAGTTGTCAACACTAACCGATCATTTGTATTTTGAAAATGTAGCAACCGATGAATTGCAGCAAATAGTTAGTCCCAATCAATATAGCGGAACTATTAATTATTTGTCTCTTAAATTAAATAAGGAAATTACTTTTGGGAAATTTGCATTGAATAATACTGTTTTGTATCAAAAAGTAGATCAGCAGGATGCTATATTGAATGTACCAGAATTAGTCACTCGTAATACCTTTTATTTTACTAGTTATTTCTTTAAAAGAGCCTTATTTCTTCAAACAGGAATTACTTTGAATTATTTTACTAATTATTTTGCTAACGATTATAATCCCGTTATTGGAGAATTTTTTATTCAAAATAAAAAAGAAATTGGAAATTATCCTAACCTTGATTTCTTTATCAATGCTAAAATTCAACGCACCAGAATTTATATAAAAGCCGAACATTTTAATGCAGCTTACACAGGAAATAATTACTATTCAGCACCTAATAATCCGTATCGCGATATGACTATTCGTTTTGGATTGATATGGAATTTCTTTAATTAGTTTTTAAAATTATGACTTTTACCGCCATTGATTTTGAAACCGCGACTGCTTTTCATCCTTGTTCTGTAGGGATTGTTACGGTTGAGAACGGAATTGTTGTAGATGAGTTTGTAACTTTAATCAAGCCGCCTAATAATTTGTATTCGTCATTTACCATTCAAGTGCATGGGATTTATCCAAGTGATACGGTAAGAGCTAAAAATTTCCTTCAAGTATTTCCCGAAATTCAAAAACGACTTCAAAATAGAGTGGTTGTAGCGCATAACGAGAGTTTTGACCGAAATGTTTTGGCGAAATCCATGGCATATTACGGTTTAGATTATACCGATTTGAATATTGCTTCAAGATGGGAATGTACCGTAAAAATTTATAAGGCCAAAGGTTTAAAACCTACCAAACTTAGTGATTGTTGTCGTGCGATGAATATTCAATTGAATCACCATGAAGCATTGTCCGATGCCAGAGCTTGTGCCCGTTTGTATCTTATGCAATAAAATTATATTCTAAAGTTTGTCATGTAAGTTTTTTCATTAAATTAGTGTATTCATTTTTTAAGTCTTTACAATGAAAGAAGATTTTTTACACTACCTCTGGAAATTCAAGAAGTTTGATACGCTAAATTTAAGAACTTCTAGTGACCAAGAAATTACCATCATTAATGTTGGTCAGTATTTAGAACAAGCTGGACCTGATTTTTTTAATGCTCAAATTATTATTGGAAACCAAAAATGGGCTGGGAATGTAGAAATTCATCTCAAATCTTCTGATTGGTATGTGCATCATCATGAAAAAGATACTGCTTACGAAAATGTGATTCTTCATGTAGTTTGGGAACACGATACTGAAGTTTTTAGAAAAAATAATACCGAAATTCCCGTTTTGGAACTCAAAAACTATGTTGAAAAAGAAGTTTTAGCAAATTATAAAAAGCTAATGTCTCCAAAATCATGGGTTTTTTGCGAAAAGCAATTAAGCAATTTAGATGATTTTGTTTTGAAAAATTGGCAGGAACGCTTGTTTTTTGAACGCTTAGAGCGGAAATCAAAAGCAATTTACGATTTGTTAGAACAAACCAATATGGATTGGGAAGCAGTATTGTTTTGTATGCTGGCTAAAAATTTTGGATTGAATACTAATGGTGAGACTTTTTCAAAAATTGCCAAATCAATTCCTTTTTCGATAATAAGAAAAGAAAGTTTTGAAGTCGAGAATTTAGAAGCACTTTTGTTTGGAAAAGCAGCTTTGTTAAATTCTGATAAAGAAGATAATTATTTCAAGGATTTAAAATTTAGGTATTTTTATCTGTTACACAAATACCAGTTAGAGCCAGAAACCGAAGGACAAGTGCAGTTTTTTAAACATCGTCCGGATAATTTCCCTACTATTCGACTTTCGCAATTGGCACATTTGTATCATTTGCATCAAAATTTATTTTCAAAGCTTAGTAGCATTTCTTCTATTGAGGCTGTGTACCAATTGTTTCAAGTGAGTACTTCTGCTTATTGGGAAACGCATTATCAATTTGATAAAGTAAGTCCGAAGAAGGTGAAAAAACTATCCAAATCTTTTGTGGATTTATTATTGATTAATACCATTATCCCTATTCAGTTTGCTTATGCTAAAAGTCTTGGAAAAGAAATTACCGATGATTTAATAGCTTTTTTAATAGCGGTTGCTCCTGAGAAAAATAGTATTATAGAGAAGTTTGGTTCTTTTGGAATAAAAGCTAATAATTCATTTGAAACCCAATCTCTATTGCAATTGAAAAACGAATATTGTAATGTGGAAAAATGTTTGGAATGTGCTATTGGAATGGAATTATTGAAAAACAGTTAAAATATAATTTTGTAATTTTACCCAACAACAAAATGAATCACAGAATGTCTGCTATTATTAAACTCAAGTTTTTTTTCGAAAAATACGGATTTCATGTTTCTTCACGCCTTGCTGATAAATTAGGAATGCGAGTAACAAGCGTCCGATTGTTTTTTATTTACATTTCGTTTGTAACCGTTGGACTCGGATTTGGTGTTTATTTGACATTGGCTTTTTGGATTCGGTTAAAGGATTTAATTAGGTCAAAACGTACATCAGTATTTGATTTGTAATTTTAAAATACAATAAAAAAGGGACTCTAAAATATTTTTAAGAGTCCCTTTTTTTGATTATAATAAGTTAATTATTTTGCTTTTTTGAAACTGTAGCCATAAACAAAAGCATGGATTACAGAGAAAAATAATGAAAAATAAAATAAATAAGTATCGTCTAAATTAGGGTCGCTATGGTGTATGAAAGCAATGACAACCAATATGAATACCATTCCTAATCCAGATCCCGAAACTGTTTTTTGATTTTTTAAACTGTACTGTCCTTTGTTTAAAGCACTATTTTTCATTCCGTAGAATAAGTATAAATCAAAACCAATCATCATCCAAACAATAAGTCTTATCCAGGTATCTAATGGTAAGAAGACCATCATAAACAAACAAACTACAACTCCGGCAATAGGAACAAAAGGAACAAAAGGAGTTCTAAAAGCTCTTGGTGCTTCGGGCATTTTTTTACGCATAATCAATACACCGAGACATACTAAAATAAAAGCAAATAAAGTACCGATACTAGTCATTTCGCCAACAACTCTTGCAGGAACAAAAGCAGCAAAAACACTTACTATTACCATGAATAATAAGTTATTTTTAGCAGGAGTTCTAAATTTTTCATGAACTTCTGAGAAAACTTTTGGAATCAAACCATCTCTACTCATCGAGAAAAATACACGGCTTTGGCCCATTAAAAGAACTAATATAACCGAAGAGTAACCACCTAAGATAGCTAGCAAAATAGCATTGTTTAACCATGGATAAGCGGGAGTAATCATTCCGTTTGCTCCAGTAGGTCCCATGGCTTCCACTGCAATAGCAACAGGAGCAATTCCGTCTTTTCCAGCAAAAGCCTGATAATTGATAACTCCTGTCATAACGTGAGCAAACAATATATATAATATGGTACAAATTGCTAATGATAATAAAATACCAATAGGCATGTCTCTTTTTGGATTTTTAGCTTCTTGTGCAGCAGTGGAAACGGCATCAAAACCAATGTAGGCAAAAAACACAATAGCGGCAGCTCTTATAATTCCGGAGAAACCAAACTCTCCAAATTTACCAGTATTTTCAGGGATATAAGGAGTATAATTTTCGGGTTTGATATATTGCCATCCAACAGCAATAAAAATTAATACAATAGAGACTTTTAATAAAACGATAATTCCGTTAAAAAAAGCAGATTCTTTAGTTCCTCTTATTAAAATTAACGATACAATCATTACAATAAATACGGCAGGAAGATTAATAATTCCGCCTTCAAATGGAGAAAGCATATATGAATCACTAAGATGAATTCCGTAGCCTTCTAATAATTTACCTAGATATCGTGACCAACTTATAGAAACCGTTGCAGCTCCTACAGCGTATTCGAGTACTAAATCCCAACCAATAATCCAAGCTATAAATTCTCCCATTGTTGCAAAGGAGTAGGTGTAAGCACTTCCTGCAACAGGAATCATTGAAGAAAATTCAGCGTAACACAAACCTGCAAAAATACAACCAAAAGCAGCAACCAAAAAAGAAATGGTTATGGCTGGGCCTGCATTTAATGAAGCAGCAAGACCGGTTATCGAGAATAATCCAGCTCCAATAATGGCTCCAATACCTAATGCAACTAGACCTGGAGCTGTTAGTGTTTTCTTTAATCCTTTTTCAGAATCTTCAGCTTCGGCTAAAAGTTGGTTCAATGGTTTTCTTCTCCAGATAGACATGGTTTTGTGTTTTAGGGTTATAATGTTTCAAAAGTATAGTTTTTTATGAAAAAATAATAATTATGTTCTTCTATTTGAGTAAAAACATTGAAATTATTTATAAATTTAGCTGGTGAGATTTAGCATAGAAAGTAATGAATTTAAAAATGTACAAAGATTATTTTCAATTTTCGAAAGAACAGCAAAGAGGAATTCTGGGACTGTTTCTAGTTATAATTGGAATACAGTTTGTTTCTTTTTTTGTTGATTTTAAAACTACTCCAAAAGTAGATTTAGAAGAACAAAAATGGCTTGCAATACATTCTGAAATCAATACGCTGGAAAACCAACAAAATCAGCATTCGTTTAAAATGTATCCTTTTAATCCTAATTTCATAACTGACTATAAAGGATATCAATTAGGAATGTCGGTTGCTGAGATAGATAAGTTGCACGCTTTTCGAAAAGAAAATAAATATGTCAATTCGGCTAAAGAGTTTCAAGTTGTAACTGGGGTTTCAGATTCTTTATTAGCTGCCATGGCTCCTTATTTTAAATTTCCAGACTGGGTTAAAAATAAATCAATGGCTAAGTCTGTTCTTTTTTCGAATACAAATTCAGCCTATTTTTCGAAAAAAGAGAAATTGGTTGTTAAGGATATTAATCAGGCTACTCAGGATGATTTAATTAAAATTTATGGAATAGGTGATGCTATTTCTAAGCGAATTTTAAAATTTAAAGAGAGTTTGGGCGGTTTTGTTTCTATGGAACAAATGAAAGACGTTTGGGGTTTGTCGCCTGAAGTTATTGAACAATTGAATACTAATTTTAAAGTGGGAGCTCTTCCCAATTTTAAAAAAATAGATATAAATAATGCTTCGGTGAAGGAATTAGCTCAGTTTCCGTATTTCAGATATAATTTGGCTAGAGAAATTGTAATTTACAGGAGTATGAATGGTGATATTAAAAATGCAAGCGATTTAACAAAAATTAAAGGAATGTCTATTGAAAATGCAAATATTATAGCCTTATATTTGGACTTTTAAAAAAAAGCCATAATGATGTATTTTGATTACAGTGAGACACAAAATATGATTGCTGAATCCATAAGGGATTTTGCCGAAAAAAATATAAGACCTTATATAATGGAATGGGATGAGGCTCAGACTTTTCCAGTTCATTTGTTTAAGCAATTGGGAGAAATGGGGTTTATGGGGGTTTTGGTTCCAGAAGAATTAGGTGGTTCAGGACTAGGCTATCATGAATACATTACTATTATAGAAGAAATTTCTAAAGTAGATCCTTCTATAGGTTTGTCGGTTGCGGCACATAATTCTTTGTGTACGAATCATATTTTGACTTTTGGAAACGAAGAACAAAAAAAGAAATGGATTCCTAAATTAGCAACAGGAGAACATATTGGAGCTTGGGGATTGACGGAACACAATACAGGATCAGATGCTGCGGGAATGAATACGACTGCAAAAAAAGATGGTGATTTTTGGATTGTTAACGGTGCGAAAAATTTTATTACTCATGCTATTTCTGGAGATATTTCGGTTGTAATTGTTCGAACTGGTGAAAAAGGAGATTCTAGAGGAATGACCGCTTTTGTTTTCGAAAAAGGAACGGCTGGATTTTCTTCTGGTAAAAAAGAGAATAAATTAGGCATGCGTGCAAGTGAAACTGCTGAATTGGTTTTTGATAATTGTCGAATTCCGGATTCGAATAGATTAGGAGAAGTAGGCGAAGGTTTTATTCAGGCCATGAAAATATTAGATGGCGGAAGAATTTCTATTGGAGCATTGTCTTTAGGAGTTGCAAAAGGAGCTTACGAAGCAGCTTTGAAATATTCGAAAGAAAGACATCAGTTTGGAAAAGCGATTTCTGAATTTCAGGGAATTTCGTTTAAATTAGTGGATATGGCTACAGAAATTGAAGCTTCAGAATTATTATTACATAAAGCGGCTTTCTTAAAGCAGCAACATCGTCCTGTGACTACTGCTGGAGCTATGGCTAAGATGTATGCTTCTGAAGTATGTGTAAAAGTAGCTAATGAAGCAGTCCAAATTCATGGTGGTTATGGTTTTACCAAAGATTTTCCAGTGGAAAAATTCTACAGAGATGCTAAGTTGTGTACTATTGGTGAAGGAACTACTGAAATTCAAAAAGTAGTGATTTCGAGAAATTTGTTGAAAGGATAGAAGTTGGGAGTAGGAAGTTAGAAGATGGAAGTTAATTGGTTTCCAATTTTTTGTTTTTTATATTATTTTCTTTCTTTTAAAATAATTTACAATTCATAACTCATAATTAATAATTAATAATTACTTTTGCAGCCTTAACGAGAGGAGGTGTCAAAATTATGTTAATTATACCAATTAAAGACGGAGAAAATATCGATAGAGCATTAAAGCGCTATAAAAGAAAATTTGATAAAACTGGAACAGTTCGTCAATTAAGAGCTCGTACAGCTTTCATTAAGCCGTCAGTTAAAAATAGAATGAAATTCCAAAAAGCGGCTTACATCCAAAACATGAAAGATAGTTTGGAGAGTTAGTAGTTTTCTTTTTGAAACAAATATAACCGTTAGTGGTCAGATTTTTTATAAATTTGATGCTAACGGTTTTTTTATGGCTACAAATTTAGAAGCATTTACAGATTATCTTCAGAAAGAGAAAAAATATTCTCCTCATACGCTTTGTGCTTATGTGAAGGATGTCTCTGATTTTCAACAATACAATGCTTTAAATTTTAATCAGCAAGATATTGTTTCGGTTGAGTATGTTCAAATCCGGTCTTGGGTTGTGTTTTTAGTCGAAGAGGGTTTGTCTGCGATTTCTGTGAATAGAAAAGTAGCTTCGTTAAAAGCGTTTTATAAATTTCTTTTAAAAATAAAACAAATAGAAGTCAATCCTTTGTTGAAGCATAGAGCTTTAAAAGTGTCTAAGAAAATTCAAATTCCTTTTTCGGAAAAAGAAATGAATCTTGTTTTAGAAAGTTTTCAAGTTGAGGAAGGATTTGAAGGAATTAGGGATAGGTTGTTAGTTGAATTATTGTATTCTACCGGAATTAGAAGGGCGGAATTGATTCATTTAAAACTAAATTCAGTTGATTTTTCTAATGGAAGCATTAAAGTTCTAGGGAAAAGAAATAAAGAACGTATTATTCCTGTCTTGTCGGTGGTTTTAGAACAAATGCGTTTGTATCTTAAGGAGAGAAGTGATTTGGAGGTTGTTAAAGATGAAGCTTATTTTTTTTTGACAAAAAAAGGGTTAAAATTGAGTGAATCTTTTGTCTATCGTTTAATAAATTCTTACTTTAGTAAAGTCTCCGAAAAGGTAAAGAGAAGTCCGCACATGTTAAGGCATACGTTTGCTACTCATTTATTGAATAATGGAGCCGATTTGAATTCAGTTAAAGAGTTGTTAGGGCATTCTAGTTTGGCTTCAACACAGGTTTATACTCATAATAGTTTATCAGAGTTAAAAAAAGTCTATGTTGGTTCGCATCCTAGAGGTGGTAATGATTCTAAAGTTTAACCATAAAAAATATTGATTATGAAGGTAAATGTTCACGCTGTTAACTTTACAGTTGATGGGAAACTAGTAGATTTTGTTCAAGGGAGAATGGATAAGTTGGAAAAATACTACGATAGGGTGGTTTCTTCAGATGTCTATTTAAAAGTAGAAAATATAAGTGAAAAAGAAAATAAAATCGTTGAGATGAAGGTAAATGTGCCTGGAGATGATTTTGTGGTTAAAAAACAGTGTAAAACTTTTGAAGAAGCCGTAGAGTTATCGGCGGAATCATTGGAGCGTTTGCTAGTAAAAAGGAAAGAAAAGATAAGAACACATATATAATTGAAATTTTTTTCAAAAAATGTTTTGATTGAAAGATAAAATCTATACATTTGCAGTCCGTTAGAAATAGCGGACTTTTTTATTGATACTGCCAGCGTAGCTCAGTTGGCTAGAGCAGCTGATTTGTAATCAGCAGGTCGTGGGTTCGAGTCCCTCCGCCGGCTCTAAAAAAAAGCAGTAGTGTTGTGTTTAAATTTGGTCAAATACAATATTGAAAATAAAAAAGAGGGGAGATACTCAAGCGGCCAACGAGGGCAGACTGTAAATCTGCTGTGTGAACTTCGCAGGTTCGAATCCTGCTCTCCCCACGAAAAAAGAAGTTTGGATTTATGTGATGGTTTTTAAGTTTTAATTTGAATTCTAAATCGTAAATCTAAAAAGAACTCTCTGCCGGTGTAGCTCAGGGGTAGAGTGCTTCCTTGGTAAGGAAGAGGTCTCGGGTTCAATTCCCGACATTGGCTCAATTAAAAAATTTTGAACACTAATAAATTAATAAAGATTAAAATCTAAGTAAAATGGCAAAAGAAACCTTTAATCGTTCGAAACCGCACTTAAACATTGGTACAATCGGACACGTAGATCACGGAAAAACTACATTAACTGCTGCAATAACTAAAGTGTTATCTGATGCTGGTTACTGTCAAGCAAAATCTTTTGATCAAATTGATAATGCTCCTGAAGAAAAAGAAAGAGGTATTACAATTAATACATCTCACGTAGAGTATGAAACTGCTAACCGTCACTACGCTCACGTTGACTGTCCAGGTCACGCGGATTACGTAAAAAACATGGTTACTGGTGCTGCTCAAATGGATGGTGCTATCTTAGTGGTTGCTGCTACAGATGGTCCAATGCCACAAACTCGTGAGCATATCCTTTTAGGACGTCAGGTAGGTATTCCAAGAATGGTTGTATTCATGAATAAAGTGGATATGGTTGATGACGCTGAGTTGTTGGAATTAGTAGAAATGGAAATTAGAGACTTATTGTCTTTCTATGAGTATGATGGTGACAACTGTCCAGTTATTCAAGGTTCTGCTTTAGGTGGATTGAATAATGATGCTGCTTGGGTTCCTAAAATTCTTGAATTGATGGAAGCTGTTGATGCTTGGATCGAAGAGCCAGTACGTGATACTGAAAAACCTTTCTTGATGCCAGTTGAAGATGTATTTACAATTACAGGTCGTGGAACTGTTGCTACAGGTCGTATCGAAACTGGAGTTGCTAATACTGGAGATGCTGTTGAAATCATCGGTATGGGTGCTGATAAATTAACTTCTACTATTACTGGAGTTGAGATGTTCCGTAAAATCCTTGATAGAGGTGAAGCTGGAGATAACGTTGGTTTGTTATTGAGAGGTGTTGCTAAAGAAGATATCAAAAGAGGAATGGTTATCATTAAGCCAGGATCTGTTAAGCCACACGCTACTTTTAAAGCTGAGGTTTATATCTTGAAAAAAGAAGAAGGTGGTCGTCATACACCATTCCATAATAACTACCGTCCACAGTTCTACGTACGTACAACTGACGTAACAGGAGTTATTACTTTACCAGAAGGTGTAGAGATGGTAATGCCAGGTGACAACTTAACAATCAATGTTGCTTTGTTAAGCCCAATCGCAATGAGTGTTGGATTACGTTTTGCTATCCGTGAAGGTGGTAGAACTGTAGGTGCAGGTCAGGTAACTGAGATTGTAGCTTAATTCTAGAATAATAAAATTTTTAAAACCAGTAACTACTTCGGTTGTTACTGGTTTTTATACGGGCGTAGTTCAAGGGTAGAATAGCGGTCTCCAAAACCGTTGATGGGGGTTCGAATCCCTCCGCCCGTGCAATAAAAAATATATCACAATGGCAAAAATTGTTAATTACATATCAGAAGCATTTGAAGAATTGAAGTCAAATGTAACTTGGCCAGAATGGGCTGAGGTGCAGCGTCTAACAATTGTTGTGGCTGTTTTTTCAGTACTATTTGCTTTGGCTACATGGGGAGTTGATGAGTTTTTTGCAAAAGCATTAGCAGGATTTTTTAACTGGATAAAAGCGTAGTTTTTATTATGGCAGATAGTAATGTTAAAAAGTGGTATGTTGTTCGGGCAGTAAGTGGACAAGAGAACAAAGTTAAGGCTTATATAGAAACAGAAATTTCTAGATTAGGAATGGCTGATTATGTGTCTCAAGTTCTTGTTCCTACTGAAAAAGTAGTATCTGTAAAGGATGGGAAAAAATTAGTTAAGGAAAAAGTATATTTTCCTGGCTATGTTATGATAGAAGCAAATTTAGTTGGTGAGATTCCTCATATCATTAAATCGGTAACTAGTGTTATTGGTTTTTTAGGAGAAACTAAAGGAGGTGAACCAGTTCCGCTTAGACTTTCAGAAGTAAATAGAATGCTTGGTAAGGTTGATGAGTTAGCTGTTAATACAGATACAAAATCAATCCCATTCAACTTAGGTGAAACTATTAAGGTTATTGATGGGCCTTTCAACGGTTTCAACGGTACGGTTGAAAAAATCAATGAAGAAAAGCGTAAACTTGAAGTTATGGTTAAGATTTTCGGAAGAAAAACACCATTAGAATTAAGTTTTATGCAAGTAGAAAAAGTATAATTTTCGTTACACTATAATAATCACTTCAATTGCTTCCGTAAATTGTTGTGTTAAATTTTTTAAAAAATGGCTAAAGAAATTAGTAAGGTAGTTAAACTACAAGTTAAGGGAGGTGCTGCGAATCCGTCGCCACCGGTTGGACCTGCTTTAGGAGCTGCTGGGGTTAATATCATGGAGTTCTGTAAGCAATTTAATGCTAGAACACAAGATAAACCTGGCAAAATATGCCCAGTACAAATTACTGTGTATAAAGACAAATCATTCGATTTTGTTGTTAAGACTCCTCCTGCAGCAGTTCAGTTATTGGAAGCTGCAAAGCTAAAATCTGGTTCAGGTGAGCCTAATCGTAAAAAAGTAGCTAGTGTTACTTGGGAACAAATTAGAGCTATTGCTGAAGACAAGATGCCAGACTTAAATGCTTTCACAATTGAGAAAGCTATGAGTATGGTTGCTGGAACAGCTAGATCTATGGGTATAACTGTATCAGGAGACGCTCCTTTTTAATTAAGAGAAAGACATGGCAAAATTGACAAAAAAGCAAAAAGAGGCTGCTTCAAAAATTGAAAAGAACAAATTATATTCTTTAAAAGATGCTGCTGCATTAATTAAAGTTATTGCTTCTGCAAAATTTGATGAGTCTGTTGATATCGCAGTACGTTTGGGTGTAGATCCAAGAAAAGCGAATCAAATGGTTAGAGGTGTGGTAACATTACCTCATGGAACTGGTAAAGATGTAAAAGTATTAGCATTAGTTACTCCAGATAAAGAAGCGGAAGCTAAAGAAGCTGGTGCAGACTATGTAGGTCTTGATGAATATTTACAAAAAATTAAAGACGGTTGGACAGATGTTGATGTAATTATCACAATGCCAGCTGTAATGGGTAAATTAGGTCCATTAGGTCGTATTTTAGGACCTAGAGGTTTAATGCCTAACCCTAAAACAGGTACAGTAACTATGGATGTTGCTAAAGCTGTTGCAGAGGTGAAAGCTGGTAAAATTGACTTTAAAGTTGATAAAACTGGTATCGTACATGCAGGAATTGGTAAAGTTTCTTTTGGAGCGGAGCAAATTTATGACAATGCACACGAAATTATTCAAACATTAATCAAACTTAAGCCAACTGCTGCTAAAGGTACCTACATTAAAGGTATTCACCTTACAAGCACAATGAGTCCTGCTATTGCATTGGATCCAAAAGCAGTATAATTGGTAGTTAAAAATTTTTAGTATGACTAGAGAAGAAAAATCAATCGCGATTGAAGATTTAACTGCACAGTTAGCTGGTACAAATATTATTTATGTATCTGATATTTCTGGACTTGATGCAGAGGCAACTTCAAACCTAAGAAGAGCTTGTTTTAAAGCAGGTATTAAATTAGAAGTTGTAAAAAACACTTTGCTTGCTAAAGCAATGGAAGCTTCTGATAATGATTATGGTGATTTACCTTCAGTATTGACTGGTAATAGTGCTATTCTTATTGCAGATGTTGCTAATGCGCCTGGAAAAGTTATAAAAGACTTTAGAAAGAAAGCTGCAAAACCTGTTTTAAAAGGAGCTTATATTAATTCTGAGATTTATATTGGTGATGATCAATTAGATGCATTAGCAACTATTAAATCTAAAGAAGAGCTTATTGGAGAACTTATTGGATTGTTGCAATCTCCAGCACAAAGAATTATTTCTGCTTTACAAAACAAATTCGCTGGTAGCGAAGAAGAAGTTGAAGCATAATAATCAAGGCAGGGAATTTTATTTCCTTGTTAATTAAATTAGCGCACAATAATAAATTATATTTTACAAATCATTTTAAAAGATAGAAAAAATGGCAGATTTGAAACAATTCGCAGAACAATTAGTTAACTTAACAGTTAAAGAAGTTAACGAATTAGCAACAATATTAAAAGACGAGTATGGTATCGAGCCTGCTGCTGCAGCTGTAGTAGTTGCTGCTGGTGGTGGTGAAGGTGCTGCTGAAGAAGCTCAAACTGAATTTACAGTTGTATTGAAAGAAGCTGGTGCTTCTAAATTAGCTGTAGTGAAAATGGTTAAAGAATTAACTGGTTTAGGTCTTAAAGAAGCTAAAGATATCGTAGACGGAGCTCCATCTAACATTAAAGAAGGTGTTTCTAAAGATGAGGCTGAAGGTCTTAAAAAATCATTAGAAGAAGCTGGAGCTGTAGTTGAGCTTAAATAAGTTTACTCAGTTTTAAGAACTAGGTTTAGGTCTTGAGTTTAATCACTCAATGCCTAAACCATTTTTCGTATAATAAAATAGAACAATTTTATTATAATATAAAGTTTAAAATACGAAAAAGTTTTTGATCAATACGAAGAAAAAAAATGGAAGCGAATTGATGTCGTTTTATTTTTAAAGATGTATTGATTACAAAAAGAAAGTATAAATTAAACAATGTGTTTTACACAAAAAACTACTTTTTTTTAATCAAAATTTTGTCCATTGATGATAACAAATCAGACTGAAAGATTGAATTTTGCCTCTACAAAAAATATACCTCAGTATCCAGATTTCTTGGATGTTCAGGTTAAATCTTTTCAAGATTTTTTTCAATTAGAAACTAAATCAGACGAAAGAGGCAACGAAGGGTTATACAACACCTTCATGGAAAACTTTCCAATTACAGATACAAGAAATAACTTTGTATTGGAATTCCTGGATTACTTTGTTGACCCACCACGTTATACAATTCAAGAATGTATAGAAAGAGGTCTAACGCATAGTGTACCTTTAAAAGCAAGGTTAAAACTATATTGTACTGACCCAGAACACGAAGATTTTGAAACTATTGTTCAGGATGTATATCTTGGTACAATTCCTTACATGACTCCAAGTGGAACTTTTGTTATTAATGGTGCTGAACGTGTTGTTGTTTCTCAGCTTCACAGATCTCCAGGTGTTTTCTTCGGACAATCATTCCACGCAAATGGAACCAAATTATATTCTGCTAGAGTAATTCCTTTTAAAGGATCCTGGATAGAATTTTCTACTGATATCAATAGCGTTATGTACGCTTATATCGATAGAAAGAAAAAATTACCTGTAACCACTTTATTCCGTGCAATTGGTTTCGAAAGAGATAAGGATATCCTTGAAATCTTTGACCTTGCAGAAGAAATTAAAGTATCTAAAACAGGACTTAAAAAATATATCGGTAGAAAATTAGCTGCTCGTGTATTAAATACATGGCATGAGGATTTCGTAGATGAAGATACTGGTGAAGTAGTTTCTATCGAACGTAACGAGATTATCCTTGATCGTGATACTATTATCGATAAAGATAATGTTGAAGAAATCATTGATTCTAACGTTAAATCTATTTTGTTGCATAAAGAAGATGCTAATCAGGCTGATTACGCTATCATTCATAATACATTACAAAAAGATCCAACAAACTCTGAAAAAGAAGCTGTTGAGCATATCTACAGACAATTGCGTAACGCAGAACCGCCTGATGAAGAAACTGCTCGTGGTATTATAGATAAATTATTCTTCTCTGACCAACGTTACAACTTAGGTGAAGTAGGTCGTTATAGAATGAACAAAAAACTTGGTTTAGATATCCCAATGGAAAAGCAAGTGCTTACCAAAGAAGATATCATAACTATCGTGAAGTATTTAATTGAGTTGATAAACGCGAAAGCAGATATTGATGATATTGACCACTTATCAAACCGTCGTGTGAGAACAGTTGGAGAACAATTGTCTCAACAATTCGGTGTTGGTTTAGCACGTATGGCAAGAACTATTCGTGAGAGAATGAACGTTAGAGATAACGAGGTGTTTACACCAATTGATTTGATTAATGCTAAAACATTATCATCAGTTATCAACTCTTTCTTTGGAACAAACCAGTTGTCTCAATTCATGGATCAAACGAATCCATTAGCTGAGATTACACACAAAAGAAGATTATCTGCACTTGGACCAGGTGGACTTTCGAGAGAGAGAGCTGGATTTGAGGTTCGTGACGTTCACTATACACACTACGGACGTTTATGTCCTATTGAAACTCCAGAGGGACCAAACATTGGTTTGATTTCATCTCTTGGTGTTTATGCTAAAGTTAACGGAATGGGATTCATTGAAACTCCTTACCGTAAAGTAACTAATGGTGTAGTTGATTTGGTTTCTGAGGCGACTTACTTAAGTGCTGAAGAAGAAGAAGGAAAATTGATTGCTCAGGCAAACATTGAGATGGACAATACTGGAAAAATCACAGCTGAAAACGTAATTGCGCGTGAAGAAGGTGATTTCCCTGTTGTTGATCCTTCTAAAGTAGATTATACTGACGTTGCACCTAACCAAATTGCTTCTATTTCTGCATCTTTGATTCCTTTCTTGGAGCATGATGATGCGAATAGAGCCTTGATGGGATCTAACATGATGCGTCAGGCGGTTCCTTTGATCCGTCCTGAAGCTCCGATTGTTGGAACTGGTTTAGAGCGTCAGGTAGCTTCTGATTCTAGAGTATTAATTAATGCTGAAGGGCATGGTACTGTAGAATATGTAGATGCTAATATCATTACTATTAAATACGATCGTTCTGAGGAAGAAAGAATGGTAAGTTTTGATGCTGATGAAAAAACGTACAATTTAATTAAATTTAGAAAAACCAATCAAGGAACAAGTATCAACTTGAAACCTATCGTAAGAAAAGGTGACAGAGTGATTCCTGGTCAAGTATTATCAGAAGGATATGCTACTGAAAATGGTGAATTAGCTTTAGGTAGAAACTTAAAAGTTGCGTTCATGCCATGGAAAGGATACAACTTCGAGGATGCGATTGTAATTTCTGAAAAAGTAGTTCGTGATGATATCTTTACTTCAATCCACGTAGATGATTACTCATTAGAGGTAAGAGATACTAAATTAGGTAACGAAGAATTAACGAATGATATTCCTAACGTTTCTGAAGAGGCTACTAAAGACTTAGATGAAAACGGTATGATTAGAATTGGTGCCGAGGTTAAACCTGGTGATATTTTAATTGGAAAAATTACACCAAAAGGAGAATCTGATCCAACTCCGGAAGAGAAATTGCTTCGTGCAATCTTTGGGGATAAAGCTGGTGATGTAAAAGATGCTTCATTAAAAGCTTCTCCATCTTTACACGGTGTAGTTTTAGATAAAAAATTATTTGCAAGAGCTGTAAAAGATAAACGCAAACGTACTCAGGACAAAGATGCTTTAGGAGCACTTGAAATGGAGTTTGAAGTTAAATTTACAGAGTTAAAAGACAAGTTAATTGAAAAACTTTTCTTGATTGTAAACGGAAAAACATCACAAGGTGTAATGAATGATTTGGGTGAAGAAGTTTTACCAAAAGGTAAAAAATACACTCAAAAAATGCTTTACGCTGTTGAAGATTTTGCTCACTTAAGCAAAGGTCAATGGGTAGCTGATGATGCAACTAATAAAATGGTGAATGATTTGATTCATAACTATAAAATTAAGTTGAACGATTTACAAGGAGCGTTAAGAAGAGAGAAATTCACGATTACTGTTGGAGATGAATTGCCATCAGGAATTTTGAAATTAGCTAAAGTTTATATCGCTAAGAAACGTAAGTTGAAAGTAGGGGATAAGATGGCGGGACGTCACGGTAACAAAGGTATTGTTGCAAGAATCGTTCGTCATGAAGATATGCCTTTCCTTGAAGACGGAACACCAGTTGATATCGTGTTGAACCCACTTGGGGTACCTTCTCGTATGAACATTGGTCAAATTTATGAAACTGTTCTTGGATGGGCTGGACAAAAATTAGGTAGAAAATATGCTACTCCAATTTTTGATGGTGCTTCACTTGACCAAATTAATGAATTGACTGACGAAGCTGGAATTCCACGTTTTGGACATACACATCTTTATGATGGTGGTACAGGAGAGCGTTTCCATCAAGCAGCAACTGTGGGTGTAATTTACATGTTGAAATTAGGACACATGGTTGATGATAAGATGCACGCACGTTCTATCGGTCCATACTCGTTGATTACACAACAACCACTTGGAGGTAAAGCTCAATTTGGAGGTCAGCGTTTTGGAGAGATGGAGGTTTGGGCACTTGAGGCTTATGGAGCTTCTAGTACACTTCGTGAAATCTTAACAGTTAAATCTGATGACGTAATTGGTAGAGCTAAAACTTACGAAGCTATCGTAAAAGGTGAAACTATGCCAGAACCAGGATTACCAGAATCATTCAATGTATTGATGCATGAATTGAAAGGTCTTGGATTAGACATTAGATTAGAAGAGTAATATTCAGTATTCAGTGTTCAGCTTTTAGTGGTCAGTTTCTAACTGAAAACTCAAAAACTGAATACTGAACACTTTTTTTTAATTAGTTTTCAGGATTTATACCCGTAAACCGTTCCGATTTTTTAGAAAACTAAATTAGTTTTTTAATTAGCACTTCAAATAGTCGTTTGAAGTTTAGAGAAGTAACCCGAGGTAATAGGTAATGCAAAAAGCAGCATCTAAAATCAATTTTTAATTGCAAATAAATCAATAGTAAAAACTATGATGAATAATAGAAATAATAATAAAGAGAAAAACCAGGTAAAAAGGTTTGACAAAATTTCGATAGGACTAGCTTCTCCTGAATCTATCTTGAAAGAATCAAGAGGTGAAGTTTTAAAGCCAGAAACTATCAACTATAGAACACACAAACCAGAACGTGATGGTCTTTTCTGTGAAAGAATCTTCGGACCAGTAAAAGATTTCGAATGTGCTTGTGGTAAATACAAAAGAATCCGTTACAAAGGAATCATTTGTGACCGTTGTGGTGTTGAAGTTACTGAGAAAAAAGTACGTAGAGATAGAGTGGGTCACATCAACCTTGTTGTGCCTATTGCTCATATTTGGTATTTCCGTTCTCTTCCTAATAAAATTGGTTATATCCTTGGTCTTCCATCTAAGAAATTAGATATGATTATTTACTACGAAAGATACGTAGTAATCCAAGCAGGTATTGCTAAAAATGCAGAAGGAGAATCATTACAAAGATTAGATTTCTTAACTGAAGAAGAATATTTGAATATTTTAGATACACTTCCTCAGGATAACCAATATTTAGATGATTTTGATCCTAATAAATTTGTTGCCAAAATGGGAGCAGAGTGTATTATGGATTTATTAGCTCGTATTGATTTAGATCAATTGTCTTACCAGTTAAGACACTCAGCTAATAACGAAACGTCTAAACAACGTAAAACAGAAGCATTAAAAAGATTACAAGTTGTGGAATCTTTCCGTGAGTCTAACTTAAACCGTGAAAACCGTCCTGAGTGGATGATTATGAAAGTGGTTCCTGTTATTCCACCAGAATTACGTCCGCTTGTGCCACTTGATGGAGGTCGTTTTGCAACTTCAGATTTGAATGATTTATACCGTCGTGTAATCATCCGTAACAACCGTTTGAAAAGATTAATGGAGATTAAAGCTCCTGAAGTTATCTTGAGAAACGAAAAACGTATGTTGCAAGAATCGGTAGATTCATTATTTGATAACACTCGTAAAGCTTCTGCTGTTAAAACAGAATCAAACAGACCATTAAAATCATTATCTGATTCCTTAAAAGGTAAGCAAGGACGTTTCCGTCAAAACTTACTTGGAAAACGTGTGGATTATTCTGCTCGTTCGGTAATTGTTGTTGGACCTGAATTGAAATTATTCGAATGTGGATTGCCAAAAGATATGGCAGCTGAATTATACAAACCTTTTGTTATCCGTAAATTGATAGAAAGAGGAATTGTAAAAACAGTTAAATCTGCTAAGAAAATTATAGACAAAAAAGAGCCTGTAGTTTGGGATATTCTTGAAAACGTAATTAAAGGACACCCAGTATTACTGAATCGTGCTCCTACGTTGCACAGATTGGGTATTCAAGCTTTCCAACCAAAATTAATTGAAGGAAAAGCGATCCAATTACACCCATTAGTATGTACGGCTTTTAACGCGGATTTTGACGGGGATCAAATGGCAGTTCACTTGCCATTAGGACCAGAAGCAATCCTTGAAGCTCAATTATTAATGTTGGCTTCCCACAATATCTTGAACCCTGCTAATGGAGCTCCTATTACGGTACCTTCTCAGGACATGGTTTTGGGTCTTTATTATATGACTAAAGAGCGTTTGTCTACTCCAGAAAAGAAAATTTTAGGAGAAGGACTTACTTTTTACTCTGCTGAGGAAACAAATATTGCATTAAACGAAGGAAGATTAGAATTGAATGCTCGTGTAAAAATTAGAGCAAAAGATTTTAATGATGAAGGAGAATTAGTATACAAAATTATCCAAACAACAGCGGGTCGTGTATTATTTAACGAAGTAGTACCAGAAGCTGCAGGATATATCAATGATGTATTGACTAAGAAAAACCTTAGAGATATTATCGGTCACGTATTAAATTCAACAAGTGTACCTGAAACGGCTGCCTTCTTGGATAACATGAAAGATATGGGGTATAAATTCGCATTCCGCGGAGGATTATCATTCTCATTAGGTGATATTAGAATTCCTGAGCAAAAAACACAATTGATTGCTGACGCAAGAGAGCAAGTAGAAGGGATTTCTGCTAACTATAACATGGGTCTTATTACTAATAACGAACGTTACAACCAAGTTATTGACGTATGGACTTCTGCGAATGCGCAATTGACAGAATTAGCAATGAAAAACATTAGAGAAGACCAACAAGGTTTCAACTCGGTGTATATGATGCTTGACTCTGGAGCTCGTGGATCTAAAGAACAGATTCGTCAGTTAACTGGTATGCGTGGTTTGATGGCTAAGCCTAAAAAATCGACTGCTGGTGGTGGTGAGATTATTGAAAACCCGATTCTTTCTAACTTTAAGGAAGGTCTTTCTATCCTTGAGTACTTTATCTCTACTCACGGTGCTCGTAAAGGTCTTGCGGATACGGCTCTTAAAACGGCAGATGCTGGATACTTGACTCGTAGATTACATGACGTTTCTCAAGACGTTATTGTTAACATCGAAGATTGTGGAACATTAAGAGGTGTTGAAGTTTCAGCATTGAAGAAAAATGAAGAAATCGTTGAATCATTAGGAGAAAGAATTTTAGGACGTGTTGCATTACAAGACGTAATTAATCCTTTGACTAATGAAGTATTAGTAGCTTCAGGACAACAAATTACGGAAGTAATTATGAAATCAATTGAAGCTTCTCCATTAGAAAGTGTTGAAGTTCGTTCTCCATTAACTTGTGAGGCATTAAAAGGGATTTGTGCTAAATGTTACGGACGTAACTTGGCAACTGGAAAAATGACTCAAAGAGGTGAGGCTGTAGGTGTTATTGCTGCACAGTCTATTGGAGAGCCAGGTACACAGTTAACACTTCGTACTTTCCACGTTGGAGGGGTTGCAGGAGGTATTTCTGAAGAGTCTAGTATTGTTGCTAAATTCCCAGGAAAACTTGAAGTTGAAGATTTAAAAACTGTAAAAGGAGAAGATAATGAAGGAAACGAAGTAGATATCGTTGTGTCTCGTTCTACAGAATTAAAATTAGTTGACGAAAAAACAGGCATTGTTTTAAATACGCATAACATTCCTTACGGTTCTAGTATTTTTGTTAAAGACGGTCAGTCTATTGCAAAAGGAGATGTAATCTGTAAATGGGATCCATATAATGGAGTTATTGTTTCTGAGTTTACTGGTAAAATTGCTTATGAAGATTTAGAGCAAGGACAATCGTTCATGGTTGAAATCGATGAGCAAACTGGTTTCCAGGAAAAAGTAATTTCTGAATCTAGAAACAAAAAATTAATCCCAACCTTATTAGTTTACGGTAAAGATGGTGAATTGATTCGTTCTTACAACTTACCAGTTGGAGCCCACTTAATGGTTGAAAATGGTGAGAAAATTAAAGCTGGTAAAGTATTGGTTAAAATCCCACGTCGTTCTTCTAAATCAGGAGATATTACAGGAGGTTTACCTAGAATTACTGAGCTTTTAGAAGCACGTAATCCTTCTAACCCTGCTGTAGTTTCTGAAATTGATGGTGTTGTTTCTTTTGGAAAAATCAAAAGAGGTAACCGTGAGATTGTTATCGAATCTAAATTTGGAGAAATTAAGAAATACTTAGTGAAATTATCTAGTCAAATTCTTGTTCAGGAAAATGACTTTGTAAGAGCGGGTGTTCCTTTGTCTGATGGAGCAATTACTCCAGACGATATCTTGAGAATTCAAGGTCCAGCTGCTGTTCAACAGTACTTGGTTAATGAAATTCAAGAAGTTTACCGTTTACAAGGGGTAAAAATCAACGACAAACACTTTGAGGTAGTTATTCGTCAAATGATGCGTAAAGTAAGAGTTCAGGATCCAGGAGATACTTTATTCTTAGAAGATCAATTGATTCACACTAAAGATTTTATTGTTGAAAACGATAAATTATACGGTATGAAAGTGGTTGAGGATGCAGGAGATTCTTCTAACTTGAAAGAAGGTCAAATTGTTACTCCACGTCAATTGAGAGATGAGAATTCTTTATTGAAACGTTCTGATAAAAACCTAGTTGTTGCTCGTGATGTAGTTACTGCAACTGCAACTCCAGTATTACAAGGTATTACAAGAGCTTCGCTTCAAACGAAATCGTTTATTTCTGCTGCTTCTTTCCAGGAAACAACAAAAGTATTAAACGAAGCTGCTGTTGCAGGAAAAGTAGATCTTTTAGAAGGATTGAAAGAAAATGTTATTGTAGGACACAGAATCCCTGCTGGTACAGGTATGAGAGAATATGATAACGCTATTGTAGGTTCTAAAGAAGATTACAACGATATGATGGCAAATAAAGAAGAATATATTTATTAATAAATAATATGTTTTCTAATTAAAAAAATAGAAAGATTACCTCGTGTAGTCTTTCTATTTTTTAATTTTAAACCGTTTTGTTTTAAATTTTTTTGATATGAAAGATCAACAAGAACAAATTAATATTGAATTAGACGAAAAAACAGCTGAAGGAATTTATTCTAATTTGGCTATAATTAATCACTCGGCTTCAGAGTTTGTTTTGGACTTTGTAAGCATTATGCCAGGTGTTCCAAAGGCTAAGGTGAAGTCTAGAATTGTTTTGACTCCACAACACGCTAAGCGATTGTTAAAAGCTATAGGTGAAAATATTCATCGTTTTGAAGTAGCTCATGGCGAAATCAAAGATACAGAGCAAGTGCCCATTCCTCTTAATTTTGGTCCTGCAGGACAAGCATAATATCAAGTAAAGGCTTTCATTTTAATGAGAGCCTTTTTTTTGTTTAAATAATGTAGAATAATATAAGTAGCTTTTATTTTGGTTTAAGTAAGTCATAATAGAAATCTTTAATTAAGTAATTTTAATATAAAAACTGCAACATTTATATTTTTTACCAGAGTTCTATATTTTAATTATGTAATATTTTTCATTCTTTTTTTGTTTTTTTTATTAAAATGTGGAAACAATTTAGTTTTTAATTTTAAATGTATAAAAATTTTATAACCCTTAATTTTATTAAGGAATCAATAAAAAATATAGATTAAAAAAATGAATATCGTTTTTTATTTGTTAGAAAATTAAAGTAAGTAACAGGATACAACAGGATAGTGACGCCTAAAGGAAAAATTAGATTTGTTACTAGTCAAAGGAATTTACATAAAAAGAATAATCTTTTTAGGATTCTTAATGTTTCATAAACTCTATAAAGGTTGGTATTTTTTATAAAAAGACGTAATTGAAAATAAAATGAAAGCATCGATTGATAAATGCGATTAAAGTAAGTAATTAAGATATTATTGTAAAACAAATGAATTGAAAAACTGGGATAAAAATTGGCTTAAACAAGAAAATTAAAAAAGATATTTTCTAAATAAACATACCTACAAGTTTAACCACACGAGTCAAATAAACCAAGTTAAAAAAGAGGAAGCTGAAAATCTAAAGAGTAGGCAAACTATTAACCCCAAATAATAAATATGAAAAAAAACAATTCATTCAGGAGTTCGCTTATGAAATTCGCAGCTTTTGCTGCCATCGCAATCACGGGCTGTAGTGATCAAGACATTCCTGTGAGCGAACAAGAGTTATCTTTTACAGCAAATGTTGCTGCTTATTCAAACGAGGTGCGGGCTTCTGGCTCTAGCTTCATCTGGCGTGTAAATGGTGTTGATCAAGGTACGACCAGTAGTCTGTCAACAGCGATTAATAACGTTATTGGTAATGGAAACCGCGAAGTTCATATTCTTACTGGAGGAACTTTAGGACAACAGATTAATCTGCAACCAGGCTTAACCTTATATTGCCATAATGTAAACTTTACTAAGGGTCATACTGGTTATGGATTTTTTAGAGATGGAAGTGGTGGGATAAATATCTACGATATGAGCTTGACAAACAATACTGCGGGAATGGGAATACGAATTAGCCGGGGAAGTGATATCTATATCCAAAACGTTAGAATTTACGGAGGAGGGATAGGAATTCGCATTGATAGTCATCCAAGTCGTCCATATGAAGATGGTCGTTGGGTCAAAAATATTCATATACAGGATTGTCGATTTGAGAACGGTACCGGCCATGGACTTGAAACGTATGGCGTTGACGGTTTTAAAGGTTACGGAATCGTTGCCAGAAACATGGGAGAATGTGGAGTTCTTCTTAATAAAACCATAAACGGAGCTTTGGGTACAGTAAACGCTTATCGTTGCGGCAACGGAACTGGTTACGCTGGTTTGCGTTTAGCGAATAGCTGTAATAATGTAACCACAAATATGTTATATGCTGATCAGTGCGGAAGAGGATATTTCGTACTCACCGGCTCTAACAATAACACATTAAAAAATTGCCGTATAACTAACGGTACAGGTGTTGGTGTTTGGCTTGAAAACGTAACCAACGCTAAGGTTTTGGCTGGCTGTACAAACGACGGTGTTGCCGTTTCAGGATCTGGTAGCTATGCTAATGTTAGCACTAATGGCTGTCCATAAACTAGACAATCGAAGTTTATTCATAGATCTTAGCAATTCTAAAAAAGAGGATGTTTTCAAGGATTTTTAAATAGATTGAATTAAATTTAACCGAAAGGAGTAGAAAATGAATTTTTTCTGCTCCTTTTTTGATGTTCAGCTGTAAGTGTATGGTAGCTAGGTCTTAGTATAGAGCATAATATTGAATTAGATGAAAAAATGGCTGAAGGAATTTATTCTAATTTGGCTATAATTAATCACTCGGCTTCAGAGTTTGTTTTGGACTTTGTAAGCATTATGCCAGGTGTTCCAAAGGCTAAGGTGAAGTCTAGAATTGTTTTGACTCCACAACACGCTAAGCGATTGTTAAAAGCTATTGGTGAAAATATTCACCGATTTGAATTAGCTCATGGCGAAATCAAGGATACAGAACAAACACCTATTCCACTTAATTTTGGTCCTGCTGGACAAGCATAAAATCACAAAGGCTTTCATTTATTGAGAGCCTTTTTTTATTCTTTTCGTGATATTTTTATTCTTTTTTAGTAGCTAAACGAGTTTTGGGGTAGTTTGTCGGAAATGTTTTTTACTGCTTTTGTATTGCAATAGATTTGCTTCATAATAAAATCAAAATAGTAAAAAAAGCCATGAACAACTTAAAAACAAGTAACACTAATTCTAAATTGATACAATCGATATTCGTATTTGTGCTATTTTTTATGTTTTCTTCTTCAGCATTCAGTCAGTCTCAATCGGATTCTAAAATCGATTTTACAGAGAAATCAGAAACGGCTAATGTGAAATTAGAAAGTTCAAGAGCAACTTCTAATATGGAATTTGCACTTTGGTTTATGGGAACAAAACAAGATCCTAATTCTACATTATCTACAGAAGGTAGTGCTAAGAAATTAATTATTACTTCTGGAATAGCGCCAAATCGTTTGTTAATTAAAGCTTTTTTGAAAAAAGTAGTGAATTACGAAAATTCATTGTCTTAGTCATAATATATAAACATAAAAAAACGGTCTCGTTACATTAACTAGACCGTTTTTTTATGGAATCAAGTGTCCTTTTTAGTCCATTTCAGAAGTAAAAAACAATTTAACACTTGGGTATTTATTCTGTGTCATTTGGATTGTAAAGTCCGAATCAGCCAAAAATACTAATTGATCGTATTTGTCTTTGGCAAGGAATTTTTGTTTGATTCGTTTGAATTCTTTGAATTCCTCATTTTTAGCATCGTCTGGTTTTACCCAACACGCTTTGTGTACAGGGAAGTTTTCATAAGTACATTTAGCACCGTATTCGTGCTCTAAACGGTATTGAATTACTTCGTATTGAAGTGCTCCAACAGTACCGATTACTTTTCTGTTATTCATTTCTAAAGTAAACAACTGTGCCACACCTTCGTCCATTAATTGGTCAACCCCTTTTTCCAGCTGTTTTGCTTTCATTGGGTCTGCATTATTAATGTATCTAAAATGTTCCGGAGAGAAACTTGGAATTCCTTTGAAACTCATGATTTCACCCTCGGTTAAAGTATCACCAATTTTGAAATTTCCAGTATCATGAAGTCCTACAATGTCACCAGGATAAGAGATGTCTACAATTTCTTTTTTCTCAGCAAAAAAGGCATTCGGACTAGAAAATTTTAAATTTTTCTTTTGTCGAACGTGATAATAGGGTTTGTTTCTTTCGAAAGTTCCAGAAACAATTTTGATAAAAGCCAAACGGTCACGGTGTTTTGGATCCATATTAGCATGGATTTTAAATACAAAACCAGATAGTTTTTCTTCTTTTGGATCTACCAATCGGGTTTCAGATTCTTTTGGTCTTGGAGAAGGAGCTATCGTAACAAAGCAATCTAATAATTCTCTAACACCAAAATTGTTTAAAGCTGAACCAAAAAACACAGGTTGTAATTTTCCGTCTAAATAATCTTGTTGATTGAATTTTGGATAAACTTCGTCAATTAACTCTAATTCTTCACGTAAACGATCAGCTGGTTTTTGACCAATTATTTTTTCTAATTCAGGATTTTGAACATCCGAAAAAGCAATTGTTTCCTCGATGTTTTTACGACTATCTCCACTAAATAAGTTGATGTTTTGTTCCCAAAGATTGTAAATTCCTTGAAAATCGTAACCCATTCCAATAGGGAAACTCAATGGAGTAACGGTAAGACCTAGTTTTTGCTCTACTTCATCCATCAAATCGAAAGCATCATGTCCTTCACGATCTAATTTATTGATGAAAACAATAATTGGAATTTTACGCATTCTACAAACTGCAACTAATTTTTCAGTTTGTTCCTCAACTCCTTTTGCAACGTCAATTACCACAATAACGCTGTCAACAGCAGTTAAAGTTCTAAAAGTATCCTCGGCAAAATCCTTGTGTCCAGGTGTATCTAGAATATTGATTTTTTTATCCTTATAGTTGAATGCTAAAACCGAAGTAGATACCGAGATTCCTCTCTGACGTTCAATTTCCATGAAATCACTCGTCGCTCCTTTTTTAATTTTGTTGTTTTTTACAGCTCCTGCTTCTTGGATTGCTCCTCCAAAAAGTAATAATTTTTCGGTAAGAGTTGTTTTCCCAGCATCAGGATGCGAGATAATTCCAAAGGTTCTTCTACGTTGTATTTCTTTTAAAAAGCTCATATTAAATATAAATAGTTTGCAAAAGTACTATTTATAAATGCGATTTGAAAATAAATAAGTTTCCAGTTGATTTACAGTGTTTATAGTTTGTCTGGTTGTGTTATACTTGGTTTTTAAAAGAAAGTTTTT
Source organism: Flavobacterium magnesitis (assembly GCF_041729735.1). Taxonomy (NCBI): domain Bacteria; kingdom Pseudomonadati; phylum Bacteroidota; class Flavobacteriia; order Flavobacteriales; family Flavobacteriaceae; genus Flavobacterium; species Flavobacterium magnesitis. The sequence continues at coordinate 80,832 of NZ_JBCFQK010000014.1, forward strand.
TAGCAAAACTCCTATCTGAATTTTTTTGACGATAATTTTTTGTTAATAGTCCAGTGGAAACTTGTATAATGTAATTGAATTGTTATTTTTGTTCGTTTTTACTGAAATAAAATTTAAATAATATTCTTTAATGAAATCCATAAATATTAAAAATGCACTTTTGTTTTTTGTACTTTTTTTGTTCAATACAGCAATTAATGCTCAGGAAATAATAAAAGACACTGTTGTTGCTGAAGTCAAAAAAGCAACTCCAAGTCAAAGACAAAAAATAGATGGTGTTATTGCTACAGTTGGAGATTACATAGTTTTGGATTCTGATATTGATAAGGCTTATTTAGAAATTTCTAGCCAGGGCGGTTCTGTAAAAGACATTACAAGATGTCAGATGTTGGGAAAATTATTGGAAGATAAATTATATGCACATCAGGCAATTCAGGATAGTGTGAAGGTGACAGATGCAGAGGTTAAGGCAATGATGGATGAACGTCTTTCTTATATGATTCAACAAATTGGTTCGCTTGAAAAAGTAGTTAAGTATTATAAGAAAGATTCTGAAGAAGAATTTAGAAGTTATTTCTTTGATATTTTGAAAGAAAACAAGCTTACATCTGAAATGCAAAAAAAGATAGTTGATGAAGTTGAAATTACTCCAGAGGAAGTGCGTAATTTTTTCAAGAAATTATCTAAAGATGAATTACCCGTTTTTGGTGCTGAAATGGAAGTTTCACAAATTATAATTGAACCAAAAATAACTGCAGTTGAAAAACAAAAAGTAATTGATCAATTGAATGGATTTAAAAAAGACATTCAGGAAGGTTCTAGTTTTGCAACCAAAGCCGTTTTGTATTCTCAGGATCCAGGTTCTAGATCAAGTGGTGGTTTTTATAAAATGACTAGAAAAACTCCTTTTGTTAAAGAATTTAAAGATGTTGCTTTTGATTTAGAAGAAGGAGAAATATCTGCTCCGTTTGAAAGTGAATACGGTTATCATATTATATACTTAGAAAAAATAAAAGGACAAGAATTAGAATTGCGTCATATTTTATTGAGTCCTACAGTAAGTAAAGAATCTTTGGAAGAAGCAAAACAAAAAACGGAATTAGTTAGAAAGCGTATTTTAGATAAAGAAATTACTTTTGCAGAGGCGGCTCGAACTATATCAGATCAAAAAGAAACAAGAGCAAATGGTGGGGTTTTGATTAATCCAAATACACAGGATACTCGTTTTGAATTGACTAAAATGGATCCTAATTTATATTCTCAGGTTTCTAATTTAAAAGATAATGAGATTTCGATGCCAATTTTGGATGAAACGCCATCAGGAAAAAAACAGTATAAATTAATTACCGTTACCAATAGAATTAATGAACATACTGCCGATTATTCTCAGGATTATGTGAAAATCAAAGAATTGGCTTTAAAAGAAAAACAAATCAACGCCATTGGAAAATGGTTTGATGAAAAAATCAAAGAGACTTACATCAAGATTATTGGAGAATACAGAGACTGTAGTTTTACAAATAACTGGTTGAAAAAATAATTTGGTCAAAATAAATAAAAAGAGTTAGTTTTATGAATTCATAAAGTTGACTCTTTTTTTAATTTAAAATAGTTTTAAAATGTCTGATGTAGCTGCAATACATAATTTAGTTCAAAAACATGCTGAATTAAAAAGTGAAATAGCAAAAATTATTGTTGGTCAAGAAAAAGTAATCGATCAGTTGTTGCTGTGTATTTTTTCAGGCGGTCATGCGCTTTTAGTTGGAGTTCCTGGTTTGGCAAAAACATTGATGGTTAATACTATTTCTGAAGCATTGGGACTTCATTTTAAAAGAATTCAGTTTACACCAGATTTAATGCCTTCGGATATTTTAGGCAGTGAAATTCTGGATGAAAACCGTCAGTTTAAATTTGTAAAAGGACCTGTTTTTTCGAATATTATTTTGGCAGATGAAATTAATAGAACACCTCCAAAAACTCAAGCTGCTTTATTGGAAGCCATGCAAGAGCGTTCGGTGACTATTGCTGGTGTAAATCATAAATTAGATTTGCCTTATTTTGTATTGGCAACTCAAAATCCAATTGAGCAAGAAGGAACTTATCCTTTGCCTGAAGCGCAGTTGGATCGTTTTATGTTTGCTGTAAAATTAGAGTATCCTTCTTTTGAAGAAGAAGTTCAGGTGGTAAAAAGAACCACTTCTGATGTAAGTCAGGAAATAAATCCATTGTTTACAGCTCAGGAAATTATCGATTTCCAGCATTTAATTCGCCGAATTCCTGTGGCGGATAATGTGGTGGAATATGCAGTAACTTTAGTGAGCAAAACTCGCCCTAATAGTAATTTGGCAACCGACTTTGTTAAGAATTATTTAGATTGGGGAGCTGGGCCAAGAGCGTCTCAAAATTTGATTTTAGCTGCTAAAGCACACGCCGCTTTTAATGGAAAATTTTCTCCGGATATTGAGGATGTTATTGCGGTGGCAACATCAGTTTTAAGACACAGAATTATTAAAAATTATAAAGCTGATGCCGAAGGAATTACTGAGGAAATGATAATTGCAAAACTGGTTTAGTACTTCTAAAATCAGTAGTTTTTGTTATAAATAATGCTCTTCTATGTAACAACATATTTTAAGTTTGTTATAAAACAGTTTACGTATTTATTGATTGTTTGTAAATGGAGGGAAAATTTGGTTTTTTCTTAATTTAACGCTTTCTAAGTGCATATTTTTCAATAATAATTTTTTTATGAATCGTGGGTGCTTAAAAACTTTTAAAATCTCAGCTTTAATAACTAAATTTGCATCACAAATAAAAAAAACCTAAAATTATGGCATTTGATTTTGAATTAATCAGAGTAATTTGTCATTAACATGAAAAGCCTTCTATTATGAATACTTATAAGGATTATATCCAAGAGATTGAAGAACGAAAAGGTCAAGGGCTTAACCCAAAACCAATTGATGGTGCTGAATTGCTAAGCGAAATCATTGCGCAAATTAAAGATTTGAATAATGAGTACAGAGAGGATTCTCTTAAATTCTTTATTTATAATGTTGTACCAGGAACTACTCCTGCTGCAAATCTTAAAGCTAATTTTTTAAAAGAAATCGTTTTAGGTCAATCAGTAGTTGCTGAAATTACGCCAGCTTTTGCTCTAGAATTGTTATCACACATGAAAGGTGGAACTTCTATAAAAGTTTTACTTGATTTAGCTTTAGGTAATGATGTTGCAATTGCAAAAGACGCTGCAGCTGTGTTAAAAACACAAGTTTTTCTTTATGAAGCAGATACAGATCGTTTAGAAACAGCTTTCAAAAGCGGAAATGAAATTGCTAAGGATATTCTAGAAAGCTACGCTAAAGCAGAGTTTTTTACTAAATTACCTGAAATTGCTGAAGAAATTAAGGTAATTACATATATTGCTGGTGAAGGAGATATTTCAACTGATTTACTTTCTCCAGGAAACCAAGCGCACTCACGTTCAGATCGTGAACTTCATGGAAAATGTTTAATTTCTCCTGAAGCACAAGCTGAAATTAAAGCATTAGCAACTGCGAATCCTGATAAGAGCGTAATGTTAATTGCTGAAAAAGGAACTATGGGTGTAGGTTCTTCAAGAATGTCAGGTGTAAATAACGTGGCACTTTGGACAGGAAAACAAGCAAGTCCTTATGTTCCATTTATTAATATTGCTCCAATCGTTGCAGGAACAAATGGTATTTCTCCAATTTTCCTAACAACTGTTGATGTTACTGGTGGTATTGGTCTTGACCTTAAAAACTGGGTTAAAAAGCTTGACGAAAATGGAAAACCTCTTCTTAATGAAAGTGGTGATCCTATTTTAGAAGAAGTTTATTCTGTTGCTACAGGTACTGTTCTTACAATCAATACAAAAACTAAGAAACTTTACAACGGCGATAAAGAATTAATTGATATTTCTAAAGCATTTACACCTCAGAAAATTGAATTTATAAAAGCGGGAGGTTCTTACGCAATTGTATTTGGAAAAAAATTACAAACATTTGCTTCAAAAACTCTAGGTATTGATATTGTTCCTGTATATGCTCCGTCAAAAGAGGTTTCTGTTGAAGGACAAGGGCTTACAGCTGTAGAGAAAATTTTTAATAAAAATGCGGTTGGAACAACTCCAGGTAAAGTTTTACATGCTGGTTCTGATGTTCGTGTTACTGTAAATATTGTTGGTTCGCAAGATACAACTGGTTTGATGACTTCTCAGGAATTAGAGTCTATGGCTGCTACTGTGATTTCTCCAATTGTTGACGGTGCTTACCAATCAGGATGTCATACTGCTTCAGTTTGGGATAATAAATCTAAGGCTAATATTCCTAGATTAATGAAATTCATGAACGATTTCGGTTTGATTACAGCTCGTGACCCTAAAGGTGTTTATCACTCAATGACTGATGTTATTCACAAAGTATTGAATGATATTACTGTAAACGAGTGGGCTATCATTATTGGTGGTGACTCTCATACGAGAATGTCTAAAGGTGTTGCTTTTGGTGCTGACTCAGGAACAGTTGCTCTTGCATTGGCTACAGGAGAAGCTTCTATGCCAATTCCAGAATCTGTGAAAGTGACTTTCAAAGGAGATATGAAAGGTTATATGGATTTCCGTGATGTAGTTCATGCTACACAATCTCAAATGCTTAAAACATTTGGTGGAGAGAATGTATTCCAAGGAAGAATTATTGAGGTTCATTTAGGAACGCTTAATGCGGATCAAGCCTTTACGTTTACGGATTGGACTGCTGAGATGAAAGCGAAAGCTTCTATCTGTATTTCTGAAGATGCTACTTTGATTGAGTCGTTAGAGATGGCAAAAGGTAGAATCCAAATCATGATCGACAAAGGAATGGATAATAAAAACCAAGTTCTTAAAGGATTGATTGCTATTGCTGATAAGAGAATCGCTGAGATTATTTCAGGTGAAAAACCAGCCTTAAGACCAGATGCAAATGCTAAGTATTACGCTGAAGTTGTTGTAGATTTAGATCAGATTGCTGAACCAATGATTGCAGATCCAGATGTTAATAATGCAGATGTTTCTAAAAGATATACTCACGATACTATCAGGCCTTTATCTTTCTATGGAGGAGTTAAAAAGGTGGATCTTGGATTTATCGGATCTTGTATGGTTCATAAAGGAGATATGAAAATTTTAGCTCACATGCTTAAGAATATTGATGAGCAAGAAGGTAAAGTAGAGTTCAAAGCGCCACTAGTTGTAGCTCCTCCTACTTATAATATTGTTGATGAATTAAAAGCAGAAGGGGACTGGGAAATTTTACAAAAATACTCTGGTTTCGAATTTGATGATAATGTTCCTAAAGCTGCAGCGCGTACTTCATACGAAAATATGTTGTATTTAGAGCGTCCAGGTTGTAATCTTTGTATGGGTAACCAGGAAAAAGCTGCAAAAGGAGATACCGTAATGGCAACATCTACTCGTCTTTTCCAAGGAAGAGTTGTTGAAGATACTGATGATAAAAAAGGAGAATCATTACTTTCTTCTACACCGGTTGTGGTATTGTCTACTATACTTGGTAGAACTCCAACAATTGAAGAATATAAAACAGCAGTAGAAGGTATTAATCTAACTAAGTTTGCACCTTCTCATAAGTTATTGGTTAAATAATCACATAATTTGCTAATCATAATTTAAGAGCCCGAGTCATAAACTCGGGCTTTTTCTTTTATAGCTATTCTATTTTTTGTATCTTGTGGTATAAAAAAATAAAAACAATTAAATTGAACTTATGGCTTTTGATATTGAAATGATTAAAAAAGTGTATGCAAACATGGCTAGTCGTGTTGATGCAGCACGTAAAATAGTTGGAAAACCACTTACTTTAACGGAGAAAATTTTATACAGTCACCTTTGGGACGGTGTTGCTCAGCAAGCTTACGGAAGGGGCGTTGATTATGTAGATTTTGCTCCAGATAGAGTAGCTTGCCAGGATGCAACGGCTCAAATGGCTTTATTGCAATTTATGCACGCTGGAAAGAAAACGGTTGCTGTTCCTACAACAGTGCATTGTGATCACTTAATTTTGGCTAAAAATGGCGCTGAATCTGATTTGGCGGCAGCCAACAAACAATCTAAAGAGGTTTTTGATTTCCTTTCTTCGGTTTCTGATAAATATGGAATTGGTTTTTGGAAACCAGGTTCAGGAATTATTCACCAAATTGTCTTGGAAAACTATGCATTTCCCGGAGGAATGATGATCGGTACCGATTCTCACACTGTAAATGCTGGTGGATTAGGTATGTTGGCAATTGGTGTTGGTGGTGCTGATGCTGTGGATGTAATGTCAGGAATGTCTTGGGAATTAAAATTTCCTAAATTAATAGGTGTAAAATTAACTGGAAAGTTATCAGGTTGGACTGCACCAAAAGATGTTATTTTAAAAGTAGCTGATATTCTTACTGTAAAAGGAGGAACGGGAGCCATTGTTGAATATTTTGGTGAAGGTGCTACTAATATGTCTTGTACTGGTAAAGGTACAATTTGTAATATGGGTGCTGAAATAGGTGCTACAACATCAACTTTTGGATATGATGATTCGATGAGAAGATATTTAGCTGCTACAGGTCGTCAAGATGTAGTGGATGCAGCTGATAAGGTGGCTTCTTATCTAACTGGTGATGCTGAAGTATATGCTAATCCAGAACAATATTTTGATCAGGTTATCGAAATTAATCTTTCAGAATTAGAGCCACACATTAATGGACCTTTTACACCAGATAGAGGTACTCCTGTTTCTAAAATGAAAGCTGAGGCTGAAGCTAACGGATGGCCATTAAAAGTAGAATGGGGATTAATCGGTTCTTGTACTAACTCTTCATACGAAGACATGTCTCGTGCTGCTTCAATTGTAGAGCAGGCTGTTGCTCACGGAATTTCTCCAAAAGCAGAATTTGGTATTAATCCAGGTTCAGAGCAAATTCGTTATACAATCGAAAGAGATGGTATTATTGCTACTTTCGAAAAAATGGGAACTAAAGTATTTACAAATGCTTGTGGACCATGTATTGGACAGTGGGACAGAGCAGGAGCAGATAAAGAAGAGAAAAATACAATTGTCCACTCTTTTAACAGAAACTTTTCTAAAAGAGCTGACGGTAATCCAAATACACATGCTTTTGTGACTTCACCAGAAATGGTAGCTGCTTTAGCAATTTCAGGAAGATTGGACTTTAATCCATTGACCGATACTTTAATAAATGATAAAGGCGAAGAAGTGAAATTGAATGCTCCATTTGGGGATGAATTACCGTCTAAAGGATTTGATGTGGAAGATGCCGGATTTCAAGCACCTGCCGAAGATGGATCTGCTGTTAAAATTGTAGTAAGTGAAACTTCGGATCGTTTGCAATTATTAGCTCCGTTTGAACCTTGGGATGGTAAAAATATTACTGGAGCTAAATTATTGATTAAAGCATTTGGTAAATGTACTACGGATCATATTTCTATGGCTGGACCGTGGTTGCGTTTCCGTGGACACTTAGATAATATTTCTAATAATATGTTGATTGGGGCTGTAAATGCATTCAGCCAAAAAACAAATTCTGTTAAAAATCAATTGACAGGAGCCTATGATGCAGTGCCTGCTGTAGCTCGTGCCTACAAAGCTGCTGGAATTCCTTCGGTTGTTATTGGAGATCACAATTACGGTGAAGGTTCTTCTCGTGAACATGCGGCAATGGAGCCTCGTTTCTTAGGAGTAAAAGCGGTATTAGTAAAATCTTTCGCTCGTATCCACGAAACAAATCTTAAAAAACAAGGTTTGTTAGGATTAACTTTTGCTAATGAAGCTGATTATGATAAAGTCCAAGAGGACGATACTATTAATTTTACAGATTTAGTTGATTTTGCTCCTGGAAAACCATTAACCATAGAATTTGTTCACGCTGATGGTTCTAAAGATATTATCTTGGCTAATCATACCTATAATGCAAGTCAAATTGGCTGGTTTGTAGCAGGTTCAGCTTTAAATTTAATTGCTGCTGAAGCTAATGCATAATCCAGTTTAAATTATATTTTGAAAGCGCTTTGTGTAAACAAGGCGCTTTTTTTTCGACTTTTTTCAAAAAAATATTTTAAAGGGATGTTAAAAATTGGGTTTATTGGTATTAAAATGTTAAATTCGCTTTCGTTAAATTTTATGATAAGAGGTGTGATTTTTAAATAGTTGTATTTCTTATTCGAATTAAGATAAGCTGGTTTTTTTAACTTAAAATAATTTTATGAGGTGTAAGTTTTGGATTTTAATATTGGTTCTTTTTAGCAAATGGAATGGTTTTTCTCAAGAAAAGTACATTCAGCACGTAGTAGCTAAAGGAGAAACGGTTTCCAAAATTGCACAACAATACAATGTAAAACCAGTTGCTATCTACGAAATCAATCCTGATGCTAAAAGAGGTATAAAATTTAAAGAAATCTTATTAGTTCCTTTTACTTCTAATGGTAAAAAAGAAGTTGCTAATACTTCTAATTCTGAGATTAAAGAAAAAAAACATATTGTTTTAGCTAAAGAAACTTTATACGGAATTGCAAAGCAATACGGAGTTAAAGTAGCTGATTTATACCGCTTGAATGCAAACCTTGAAAATAGAGGTTTACAAGTTGGTAAAATTATTCAAATTCCTGTTGTTGAGTCTAAAGATGAAATTGTAGAAAATTCAACCAAAAAAGAAAATCTAAAAACAGAAATTAAAGAAGAGCCAAAAACGAAAGTTTCTCCTGTAATTGTAGAAGAAAATAGAGAAGTTACAACTGTTAACGCTAATGGTAATTATATTAAAGAGGTTTTAGCCAAAGAAACACTTTATGGAATTGCAAAATCTTATGGCGTTTTAGTTGTCGATTTAGAAAAAGCAAATCCTATACTAGAAAGTCAACCTTTACGAATTGGTCAAAAAATAGTTATTCCAAATGCCAAAGGACAACAACTAATTCAGGAAAAACCTATTCTTGTTCCAAAAGAAGAATTAAAAACAACCCTATCGGATAATAAAATAACAACAGTAGCTCCAGTTTCTGAAAAAGCAATAATTTCTGAAAAAGAAAAAGATACTGAAGTTGAAGTTATTCGTGAAGTCTTAGCCAAAGAAACTAAATACGGAATTGCAAAAGAATTTGGTCTTACTGTAAAAGAATTGGAAACTCAAAACCCTAAGATTGTCAACCGACTATTAGTAGGGGAGAAATTAACAATTCGTACTTTGAAATCGAATGTTAAGACAACTCCAAAAGTTGATTTTAGTAGCGAATCTTTAAATAATAAAATCGATACTGATTACAAGGATAATTCATTTAAAGTTGATTTTGTAGATCAATTAATTTCTACAGCGTCTGAAAATATTGGTACTCGATATAGAACAGGAGGAACTTCAAAGGATGGTTTCGATTGTTCGGGCTTAATGTGTACTACTTTTGGAGCTTTTGATATTCAGTTGCCTAGAACTTCTTTTGAGCAATCGCAATTTGGGATGAAAATTGATGCTGAACAAGCTCAAAAAGGGGACTTAATCTTCTTTAAAACTAATGGTCGTAGCCGAATCAATCATGTAGGAATGGTAGTTGAAGTGGCTCCTGATGGAGAAATTAAATTCATCCATGCTTCTGTAAGTAATGGGGTTATTATTTCGTCAGTAAAAGAAAAATATTATAGTAGAAGAGTTACGCAAATCAACCGTGTTTTATAGATTTGTTTCAAAATATTAAATTAAAAAAGCGCTATTGTAGCGCTTTTTTTGTTTGAAGTTTTAAATGTTTTTAATTTTAACACACGAAATGTTTTTTAGTTTCAGTTTGCTAGCTTTCTTTAATAAGCCTGTTTTTAGATTTCTTTTAAAAACAATTATGTCACCGCTATTCATATTAGCTACAATGAGGAATTTTCCACTTGGAGAAATAGCAAAATTTCGAGGATGATTTCCTAAACTGGATTGAGTGCCAACATTTTTTAAAGTACCATCTGTTTTTATGCTGTAAATAGAAATGTTATTTTCTAATCCTCTATTCGAAACGTACAAAAAATTTCCGTCTGGAGTAATAAGTATTTCAGCACTTCCAAAATCTTTTGTTTCGTTTTTAGATTCAATTTTAGTGGTTTCGATAAGATTTAATTGTCCCCTTTTTTAATGCTATAAGCGCTTATGGCTCCAGCAATTTCTTCTACAGCATAACCCCATTTTTTATTGGGATGAAATGCAGAATGTCTTGGTCCACTTCCTGGAGTGGTTTTTACAAAATCGGTGTTTTTAGTATCTAACGGTTCTTTTTTGTTGCCATTAAAAGGAAGAATTCTAATCTTATCCGCACCCAAATCAGGAGAAACAACATAGTTGTTGTCAGGAGAAAAGAAAACAGAATGTACGTGAGAGCTTTTTTGTCTTTCAGGATTGATACTTCCTTCGGTATAAGGAATGTGTTGAACGATAGAATTTATCTTTCCGTCTTTTGCAATTGGAAATACAGAGAGGCTACTACCAGTATAATTAGCAGCAATAATCCATTTTCCTGTATGATCTAATGAAAGATAGGCTGGATTTTCGCCATTTGTGTTTTGACTGTTTAAAAATTTCAGTCTTTTGTTTTCAGGATCAAATTTAAAACTGCTTACGCTACCAGCATTTGCGGTTCTGGTGTCAGTACAAGCGTATAAAAATTGTCCATCATTCGATAAGCTAAGATAGGAGGGATTTAAAACATCTTTCACGCTAGTTATTTTACTTAATTTTCCATTTATAGTATCTAATTGATAAACAAAAATCCCTTCGTTGCTTTTATCAGTGTTATAGGAGCCAAAAAACACATAGCTGTTTTGAGCATGAGAAAGTTGGAAACTAATTAGAGTCAGTAATAATAAAAATGTTTTTTTCAAGGTGATTGTTTTGGATTAGTATAAGTTCAAATGTATTTCTTTTTCAAAATAAAAGCCAGTTTTAAACTGGCTTTTATGGGTTCGATTTATAGGATAATTATTAAATAATGATTCTAATGATTTCTCCGTTTTTATTAATCATTTCAATTCTAACACTTTGTCGCTCGTCTTTACTGTTTAAAAGTTTAGAAGCACTTTCAATATCGTTTACTTTAATGTTATCAATACTTAATATGATATTTCCAGTCAGTTCATCAGCATATTCACTTAAATTCTCGTTTTTAATCGATTTGATTTTTACTCCATAATTTACGTTAAATTTCTTTTTATCAGCACTCGAAATGTTTTCTAGCTCCATTCCTTTAAATTCAGTACTAAAAAATTCGTTTTTGCCTAAGATTACTGGAATAATTTTAGTTTCACCATCTCTAATAATGCTTACCGCTACTTTATCATTTGGTCTTTTGGTATTTATGTATCCAGAAAGATCAGCAAATGTGGAAATATTTTGATTGTCAATTTTTACAATAATATCACCTTTTCGTAAACCTGATTTATCTGCACCAGTATTTTTTCTAACATTATTAATGTAGAAACCTTGGGTTTGTTTAACACCTAATTCTTTAGAAGCACTAGAGTTTAATTCGCCACCTTCAACACCAAGAATTCCGCGTTGTACATTACCAAATTCCATAATATCTTCGATTATTTTTCGAGTAATATTAGATGGAACTGCAAAAGAATAACCTACATAAGAACCTGTCATCGAAGTAATCATGGTATTAATTCCAATTAAATCGCCGCGAGTATTTACTAATGCGCCACCACTATTTCCAGGATTTACTGCCGCATCTGTTTGGATAAAAGATTGAATGCCATCAGTTCCTAAATTTCTGGCTTTCGCCGAAACAATTCCAGCCGTTACTGTTGAAGTTAAATTGTATGGATTTCCTACTGCCAGAACCCATTCGCCCACTTTTACATCATCAGAATTTCCAAAAGGAGTGTAAGGTAACTTTTCATCGGCATCAATTTTTAAAAGGGCAATGTCCATTTTAGAATCGGTTCCAATAAGTTTTGCGGTGTATGATTTCCTATTGTTTAAGGTAATTTCAATTTCCGAAGCGTCTCTAACAACGTGATTATTGGTTACAATATAGCCATCTTCAGAGATAATTACACCTGAACCTGTTCCCACTTGTTCTTGAGATTGTCCACCTTTGTAACCGTAGAAAAATTCGAGCATAGGATTGTTTACTTTGTGATACGATACGTTTTTAACGTGAACAACACTGTGTATGGTTTTATCTGCCGCTTCTGTAAAATCGAGTACATCCGAAGATAAACCTACTCTTTTTGTATAATTTTCAGAGGCTAATGTCGTTATTGTTTTTTTGTCATTCGAAAAATAACCGCCATTGTCAAATAATAATTTGTATGCCCCTAATGTTGTGGCTCCGCTTAGTAAAGCCACTAAAAATAGATTAGAAAATCGTTTCATAATAGAGATCGTTTTTGTGTTATTTGTTAAGTAAATTTAAAGCGAAAAAGGGATGTTAAAAAACACTTTAACGCTGTTTAACAGTGATTAACATTTCATTAATAGTTCGTACTTTTGTAAAACAAAATTAGAAATAATGTTAATACAATTTTATAAATATCAAGGTACTGGAAATGATTTTGTAATGATTGATAATCGTTCCGAATTTTTCCCAAAAGAAAATACGAAACTTATTGAGCGTCTTTGTGATAGACGATTCGGAATTGGAGCTGATGGACTTATTTTGCTCGAAAATGATGCCACCACTGATTTCAAGATGGTGTATTACAATTCAGATGGAAATCAAAGTACGATGTGCGGGAATGGTGGAAGATGTTTGGTGGCTTTTGCGAAACAATTGGATGTAATTGGTGATACTACTTCTTTCAATGCCATTGATGGATTGCATCATGCTTCTGTCGATCCAGACGGAATTGTTTCTTTACAAATGATTGATGTTGATGGGATAAAAATAAACCCGGATTACAGCTTTTTAAATACAGGTTCGCCGCATCATGTGCAATTAGTGGATGATTTAGAAAATTACAATGTAAAAGAAAATGGAGCTGCTATTCGATATGGAGAATTGTACGGCAAAACAGGAAGTAATATCAATTTTGTAAAAAAAATTGACGAGGCAACTTTTGCACTTCGTACCTATGAGCGTGGAGTAGAAGACGAAACTTTAGCTTGTGGAACTGGAGCAACAGCTGCTGCGATTGCTATGAATGCAATTGGTCAAACGGATTTAACTGCAATCAATATGAATGTTGAAGGAGGGAAATTATCGGTTTCTTTTGAAAAAGAAGGGAATAAATATATAAATGTCTTTCTAAACGGTCCTGCAAAATTTGTTTTTGAAGGTACAATTGAAATTTAATTTCCAGAAAATTACTCAACTTTCCATGATAACATTAAAAGGCGAAAATATATATCTTCGGGCACTCGAACCTAATGATTTGGAGTTTGTATATGCAATGGAGAATGATGAAAGTATCTGGGAAGTGAGTAATACTCAAACGCCGTACAGCCGCTTTTTAGTTCGACAATATCTTGAAAATGCCCATCAGGATATTTATGAAGCCAAACAATTGCGATTGGCTATTTGCCAAGATCAGGATTTTCCAGCTATTGGATTGATTGATTTATTTGATTTTGATCCCAAAAATAATAGAGCAGGTGTAGGGATTCTTATTCAGGATAGTGTTTATAGAAATCAGAAGATAGGTTCTGAAGCTTTAGATTTATTAATTCGATATTCTTTTAAGCATTTGAATTTACATCAATTGTATGCAAATATTAGTATTCAAAATGAAGCAAGTAAAGCTCTTTTTGCTAAATTTGGCTTTGAATGTATAGGTGTAAAAAAGGATTGGAATCTTATCAATGGAGTGTATCAAGACGAAGCCATCTATCAGTTAATTAATCAACAATTTTAAATTTTTAGTTTTGAGCACAAAAAAAATTATTTCAATCGTTTCCATTGTTGTTATCTCGGGATTGATTATTTATGGTTTTGTTTTAATTGGACAAATATTTTCAAATAATACAAAATTCACTGAGAAAGAAGTCTTTGTTCATATTCCAACTGATGCTACTTATGAGCAAGCACTGGATTCATTAGCTCTTTATGTAGATAATATAGATCATTTTGAAATGGTGGCCAATAAAATGAGTTATCCTGAAAATGTAAAATCAGGGCGTTTTTTATTGACTAAAGGAATGAATAGTTACAAATTGGTAAAAGCCATGCGATACAATGTTCCTGTAAAACTATCTTTTAATAACCAAGAGCGAATTGAAAATCTTGCAGGTCGTGTGGGTTCACAAATTGAAGCGGATAGTTTGTCTTTGCTAAATTCATTTAAAGACTCTATCTTTTTAAAAGAAAACGATTTTACCGAGGAAAATGTTTTATCGATGTTTATTGCCAATACTTATGAAGTGTACTGGAATACTTCGGCAGAGAAGTTTAGAGATAAAATGATTAAGGAATATCGTAATTTTTGGAATGAGGAACGAGTTGCGAATGCTAAAAAACAAGGATTGACACTTACAGAAGCAACCACATTGGCTTCCATTGTACACAAAGAATCAATTAAAAAAGACGAAAGACCAAGAATTGCTGGAGTTTACTTGAATAGACTGCGATTAGGAATGCCACTTCAGGCAGATCCTACAGTAATTTATGCTAAAAAGAAACTGGATGATGATTTCAATCAGGTTATAAAGCGAGTTCTTTATAAAGATTTATTTTTAAACTCACCATACAACACTTATAAAGTGATCGGACTTCCTCCGGGACCTATTGCTATGCCAGATATTACAGCGCTTGAAGCTGTTTTAAAACCAGAAAAGAATGATTACATCTATTTCTGTGCTAGTGTAGAACGTTTTGGCTACCACGAATTTGCTGCTACTTTAGCAGAACACAATGTTAATGCTAAGAAATATTCTAATTGGATTAATAGCCAGGGAGTTAAGAGGTAGTTTTGAAGAGAAGCATTTTATTTTTTTGTTTTTTGTTTACTATTTCCAATTGTATTGCTCAAAATGGACTACAACGCTTTTTAAAACCTTCGGATACTTTGAATTCGAAAAGAGCAAAGGCAGTTATTATTTCAGAAGTAGCCGTTTCGGCAGTTGCTTTGGTTGGTCTAAATCAGTTGTGGTATGCTGATTATCCCAGATCAAAGTTTCGTTTTATCAATGACAATCAGGAATGGTTGCAAATGGATAAAGCAGGTCACGTTTACTCCTCCTATCATCTTGGTCGATTGGGTAGAGAAATGCTACAATGGAGCGGCGCCAGTTCTAAGCAACAATTGATTTATGGAGCTGGTTTAGGATTTGCATTTTTAACAGCTGTAGAAGCACTCGATGGATTTTCTGCAGAATGGGGCGCTTCACCATGCGATGTAATCGCTAATGCTACCGGAACAGCTTTGTATGTTTCTCAGGAATTGCTTTGGAAAGAGCAGCGCGTTACACCTAAGTTTTCTTTTCACACTACGCAATATTCAAAATACCGACCAGAAGTTTTAGGAAGCAGTTTTTCCGAACAAATTCTAAAAGATTATAATGGTCAAACCTATTGGTTGTCGGCTAATTTAAAATCCTTTTTTAAAGATTCAAAAATTCCTAAAATTTTAAATGTCGCTATCGGTTATGGAGTAGATGGAATGTTGAGTGGAAAAGGAGAAAATTCTGCTTTTATTTCGAACGAAAATTGGCCCAGATCACGACAATTTTATCTGAGTTTGGATCTGGATCTGACGAAAATTGAAACAAAATCTCATTTTTTAAAGACTTTATTCTCTGTTTTTTCTGTTTTAAAAATTCCTGCACCTACTTTGGAATATACAGCTAACGAGGGGTTTAGAACTCATATCTTCTATTTTTAGAAAGCTTTAACAGGCTGATTTACAGTTTTATGAAAAAAGTTGTATCTTTGCATGCAGAAATTTTTCGAGGTGACAGCTTGAGAAGAAAAACAATTTATGAGAAAAAAATGGTATTTTTACACCAGCTTAACTGTAATTATTGTCTTTTTAAGTTACAGTTTTAAACCACTAAAGTTAGATACAAAAGAGTGGTTTTTGAGAACAAATAATGATGGAGCACAGTACCAATTTCCATCACTCAAACAAGAGGATTATACGAGTTTAAATATTCCTTATACAGGAAATTTATTCATTGCATTCAAAGAAGCAATAGGATTTAGAGAATCTCAAAACAAGTATAAAAAAGTAAACTCATTAGGGTATTTAGGAAAGTACCAGTTTGGAAATCAAACATTAAGGTCTATTGGAATTCATGATACTCAAAAATTCCTAAAAAGTCCTAAACTACAAGAAAAAGCATTTGTTGCTTTATTATCCAAAAACAAATCCATTTTACGGGATGTTATTGAAAAATACGACGGAAAGGTCGTAAACGGTATTTTAATAACTGAATCGGGAATTTTAGCAGCAGCTCATCTTGGTGGTGCTGGTTCTGTAAAAAAATACTTTAGAAGTAATGGGAAAAGGTATATTAAGGATGCATACGGTACCTCGATACAGAGTTATTTAAAAGCATTTGGAGGTTATGATACCTCATTTATCCAGCCAAATGTTAATGCGGTAGTTACGCTTTAATTTATTATAAAGAAGCCATTTGTTCCATAACAAATGGCTTCTTTTTTATTCTTCGTTGATAAATAAGCTTAGAATTTTCAAAGCAATTTTACTAATGTTGGTTCCTGGGCCAAAAATCGCAGCTGCACCAGCATCAAAAAGGTATTGATAATCTTGCGTTGGAATCACCCCGCCTACTACAACCATTATATCTTCTCGACCTAGTTTTCGTAGTTCTTCTATAAGCTGCGGAACTAATGTTTTATGACCAGCAGCAAGAGAGGAAATGCCTAATATATGAACGTCATTTTCCATAGCCTGTTTGGCAGTTTCGATTGGAGTTTGAAAAAGTGGACCAATGTCAACATCAAAACCCATGTCGGCAAATGCTGTAGCAACTACTTTCGCCCCTCTATCGTGTCCGTCTTGTCCCATTTTTGCAACCATAATTCTTGGACGACGACCTTCTTGCTTGGCAAAAATATCTGCTAGTTGTCTTGCTTTTTCAAAACTTTTATTCTCTTTGATTTCTTTACTATACACACCGCTAAAAGATTTAATTTGCGCTTTATGTCTTCCAAAAATAATTTCTAATGCCTGACTAATTTCGCCTAATGTAGCCCTTTCTCGAGCAGCATCAATAGCTAATTCCAGTAAATTTCCAACTCCAGTTTGGGCACAAACAGTAATTTTTTCTAAAGCTTCTTTTACTTTTAAAGTATTTCTGTTGGTTTTTACTTGATGTAAACGACCTAGTTGTTGTTTTCTAACCTTTTCAATGTCAATATCTAAGATATTTAAAGATACTTCTTTTTTTAATTGAAATTTATTGATGCCTACAATAATATCTTGTTCACTATCGATGCGAGCTTGTTTTCTGGCGGCGGCTTCTTCGATTCGCAATTTTGGAATTCCAGTGGCTAATGCTTTGGTCATTCCGCCAAGAGCTTCGATTTCTTCAATTAGTTTCCAGGCTTTTTCTGCAATTTCATTGGTTAAACTTTCCACATAATAACTTCCTGCCCAGGGATCAACCGTTTTACTAATTTTCGTTTCTTCCAATAAAAACAATTGGGTATTTCGGGCTATTCTTGCCGAAAAATCGCTAGGCAATGCCATGGCTTCATCTAAGGCATTAGTATGAAGCGATTGTGTTCCACCAAAAATTGCCGCCGAAGCTTCAATACAAGTACGGGCTACGTTGTTAAACGGATCCTGAGCTGTTAAACTCCAACCGCTAGTTTGACAATGCGTTCTTAAAGTAAGTGATTTGCTATTTTTGGGATTGAAGGTTTTAATTAGTTTAGTCCAAATCATTCTTGCCGCTCTCATTTTGGCAATTTCCATAAAATGATTCATTCCAATTCCCCAGAAGAAAGATAATCTCGGAGCAAATTCATCGATTTTCATACCTGTCGAAAGTCCCGTTCTCACATATTCTAATCCATCGGCAAGTGTGTAAGCCAATTCAATATCGGCGGTGGCTCCCGCTTCCTGCATATGATAACCCGATATGGATATCGAATGAAATTTGGGCATTTTTTTGCTGGTATATTCAAAAATAGCAGCCGTTATTTTCATCGAAGCCTCAGGTGGATAAATATAAGTATTTCGCACCATGAACTCCTTAAGAATATCATTTTGAATGGTTCCCAAAAGTTGTTCTGGTTTGACTCCTTGCTCTTCGGCAGCGACAATATAAAACGCCATAATGGGTAAAACCGCACCATTCATAGTCATGGAAACCGACATTTTATCTAAAGGAATTTGGTCAAATAATATCTTGAAATCTTCTACCGTATCTATGGCAACTCCCGCTTTTCCAACATCTCCCCCTACACGTTCGTGATCCGAATCATAGCCGCGATGGGTTGCCAAATCGAAAGCGATAGAAAGTCCTTCTTGTCCTGCGTGAATGTTTTTTCTATAAAACGCATTGCTTTCTTCAGCAGTGGAGAAACCCGAATATTGACGAATAGTCCAGGGTTTTTGAACATACATCGTAGTGTAAGGTCCGCGGAGAAAAGGAGGGAATCCAGCAGCAAAGTCAAGATGTTCCAAATCTTCAATATCTTTTTCTGAATAATTTCGTTGAAGTTCGATTTCTTCGGCTGTAACAAAATTATTTGTAGTAGTATCTGTTTTTTCTTTTGCAAAAGGAGATTCAAAGCTAGAATTAGCTTCGAATTTTTGATTGTCGAGTTGAATATGTTTGAGGTCTTTTCGAATCATTTGAAATGCTTTTGCAAATTTGTTTTATGGAATACTGAATTATTCTGAAGCCAGCCGCTCTTGTTCTAATTTTTCTGCTAATCGTTTTTCTATAATTGGTGTAATCAGGGTTTTTCGGGGCTTTATTTTTACAAAAGGATACAATTCAATCTGCTCTTTCATTTTATCTTTTGGGTTCAAATATTTATTGGTTCCAATAAGAATTTCTTTTCCCGAATCAAAAAAATGTTGCTCTTTATCAGCGCTTTCCTGAATTTTTCTTTTGATAATTCCGTCGTTCAATTGCTTTAAAAAACCGCCATTGGCTTCAATTTCTTTAAACAAAGTCAAAGCTTTTTCAGCTAGTTGCTGCGTTAGGGTTTCGATATAATAACTGCCATCGGCAGGGTTATTTACCTTATCAAAATAACTTTCGTTTTTCAGAATCAGTAATTGATTTCGGGCTATTCGGTCGCCAAATTCATTGTTTTTATGGTAAATGGAATCGTACGGCAAGTTGGTAATTGTATCTGCTCCACCCAGAATTGCCGACATACATTCAGTCGTGGTTCGCAACATATTTATATTGTAATCATACAATGTTTTATTGCGTTTTGTGGGGGTTACTAAAATATGGCAATCGCTGTCGTGGTAATATTCTTTAGCAATCAATTGGAATAATAATCGGAGGGCACGCAATTTGGCTATTTCAAAAAAGTAATTAGTTCCAACTGCAACTTCAAAAACAATGGCTTGATGAATTGTTGGGATTCGGTTCAAATATTCATTGGCGTGAGCCAGACTATAAGCAATTTGCTGGACAATATTCGCACCTGCATTTTGATACAAAGCCGAATCAATACTAATCAAAGAACTGTCTCTAGTGACTTTTGAAAGCAATTGTAGCGTTTCGAAATTGTTTTTTTCTTTGGTAGTAAACCAATTTCCTTCTTTGGCTAATTGCCCAATAGGATCCAGATTGTAAAATACAGTGGACTTTTTTTGTTCAACAATAGTATTTATTTTCGAAATAAAATCAACGGATAAAAACTTCAGGTCAAAATGAATTGCTGTGTTTTCTAGCGGAAGCTTTTCTAGTAGTTTTTGAATGTCAACAGAATCATTTTCGATGGTAAATCGTAAGCTTTCGGCTCCTCTTTTTAAAGAATCCAAGGCTCTTTCTACGGATTTTTCGACATCAAAAACAAAAATATTTTGACAAATTTTAAACTGAGATGCTTTTGTGGCAGCGGTAATGGTTTTACTAAAATCATCCCGATGGTAAAAGGGTTTTACTTTAATATCTTCTGGTGAATTCCAAACCAAGGTTTCATTATAATCCGCTCCATCAAGCTCAAACTGGATTTTTTGTTTCCATTGTTTTGATGAAACCGGGTCGAAATCTTCGAATAGATTAGTTGCCATTTTTAGTTTGATTTTAATAGATCAGGTTTATTCTTTTTTTTCAATTGTGTCACCTTCAAATTCGATGATGTAAATGTCCTCACTATCTTTTTTCATATAGTATTTTTCGCGGGCATATTTTTCAATTTGTTCAGGATTTTTAAGCTGCTTGATTTGCGCTTCGTCTTTTTTAATTTCTTCCTGATAATAGGTTTTGTTGTCTTCCAATTCTTCAATCTGATTGTCTAAAATGCGATGATCGAAATAAGAATAATTGTCTAAAAAAATCATCCAGGCGGCAAAAAAGGACAAAGACCACATGTATTTGTTACTCAAAAATTTAAACCAGCCTTTGTCTTTATATGGATTCTTCATTAGTTGTTTTTTATCTCAGGTTAAACTCAAATCAGGTTTAGATAAAAGTAAAACGGCATTAGTATTTTAGTGTGTTATTATAAAAATACAATAAAATTATAGAATTTTTTGATTTATTACCGTGCGTAGCATGTCTATGGCTACGGTGTTGTATTTGTTGTTTGGGATAATAACATCGGCAAAAGCTTTTGTGGGTTCTATAAATTGTTCGTGCATGGGTTTTAAGGTTTGCTGATAGCGATTTAAAACTTCTTCCATATCGCGACCACGCTCAGCAATATCTCTTTTTAAACGGCGAATGAGTCTCTCGTCAGCATCGGCATGAACGTAGATTTTGATGTCAAATAAATCTCTTAATTCCAGATGTGCCAAAATTAAAATGCCTTCTACAATCAATACTTTTCGGGGATGTGTGGTAATGCTGTCTTCGGTTCGGTTGTGTGTAACAAAACAATAAACGGGTTGCTGAATGGTTTTGCCTGCTTTGAGTTCTTGCAAATGAGTGACTAATAAGTCAAAATCGATAGCTCTGGGATGATCAAAATTGATTAAAGCGCGTTCGTCATAACTTAAATTGGTCGTTTTTTTATAATAGGAATCCTGAGAAATAACGCCCACTTCGGCATCAGGCAATTGATTCATGATTTGGTGCACGACCGTTGTTTTTCCACTTCCTGTTCCGCCTGCAATTCCTATAATCAGCATAAAATGGTTTTGTTGTTGTTACCCAACAAAAATAGGAATTTAATTGGGAGTATATTTTGGTTTTGGGATGAAATGTTGGTGGATTTTGAGAGAAAAATAATGTCTTATATTTCAATCTGAATAGTAACTTTTCCTCCTAAACCTTTTTCGACGATATCATACAAGGTTTTTAAAGTTAAGTTGCTTCCATTGTTTTCTATTCGGGAAATGTATTCTCGTTTTTTATCCACAAGTTCGCCAAGTTCGGTTTGAGTTAAATGCTTTTCTTCACGTGCTTTTTTTAATTGCAAGCCAATTTTAAAGCCACTAAAATCTCTTTCCAGCTCATCGCGTCTTTCTGTTCCTTTTTCTCCGTAAACAGTATCTTTAATTTCTTTCCAACTTTTAGTTTCCATTTTCATTTGATTTTTCTTGATAATACTGATTCATTAAACGTAACGCTTTTTCAATCTCATTCTTTGGTGTTTTTTGCGTTTTCTTTTGAAAGCCATTGAGGAGAATTACAAGTTTGCCGTTATCGAAAAAACAAAAAACTCTCCAAATATTTGAAGCTAATTGTATTCTGGCTTCATAAAGACCGTTAGTTCCTTCCATCGATTTTAAATAATTCGACGGAATGCGTTCGAGAGTTTCAATAGCTTCAATAATCTTAAATATTTTATCTTGAACTTTCCTTGGCTGTTCCAAGAGAAATTCCTCAAAGTAGTTTTTGTAAGCTATAACTTTACGTACTTTCATTTTTCAAAGGTAACTTAAAAGTTACTATTTGGCAATTTTTCTGTTTGTTTTTTGTTTCTTTTATAACTATTTTGCATAGCTTTACCAACCACACAAAAGGATTTCTACGGCTGCGTGGGGATTTCATGAAGTTAATTGAGTAGGTTGTTTGATTTTAGTTTTAGTCAGTTTTTATTCAACATAACCTAAATTATCTTTTGAATTTGGATAGAATGTTTTTCTAATTTCATAACTCAATTCGTATACTTCATGTGAATATTCAGAACCAACATTGTAATCAGATATAATACTGTTAATTATATTCCATTCATAAATTTCTTCTCCTTCAACAGAGTTTTCTTTAATGTATTTATTGTAACTATTTACAATTTTTGTTGTTCCTAATATTACACTTTCTTTTTCATTTATAAGTTTATCACTTTTAACTTGCATTACGCCTAATGTGTGACTTTTATTAGAAAATCTATGTTTTAGATTTTCAATTATTCGTATAATTTTCGGACGATTGAAATCTTCATAAATCAATACTGCATAAGTGACTGATTCTAAGGCTTCGTTTTTAGTTATATCTTTAATTAACTCTCCATAAAGTTTACTAAAATGTTTATATCTTGATTTTAGATAATTTTCTTTTCTTCTAATTGTTCCGCTTTGAGAAACATTAATATTATTAGTTAATTGGAAAATGAAAATTAGAATTATTATCCATAATTCATTTGCAATTGTTGTGAAATCAGGTAGAATGTTTTCTTTAATTCTGATGATTCTATCGTATACAAAATAGGAAATTATTATT
>NZ_JBCFQK010000015.1:0-92816 GCF_041729735.1 Flavobacterium magnesitis
TACTGTTGCACCTATCACTGCTGAATTAATTATAATTCCAGCAACCCCATTTTGAATAACTATTTCTTTAGACCAAGGTATGGACGTTGGTGCTTCATTAGCTCCTGCACCAGATGCTGATATGTAAGTGACGTCAAATGTACCAGTTGCATTTCCAGTTATTTCATATTTAACTGTTCTACTGTCAGATGGTTTAGTGTGATCATCATCTTTGCTACATGACATTAATACACTTGCTGTAATCAGCATAAATAAACTTGCTTTTAAAATTGATTTTTTCATATTGATATGTATTTATATTGTTGATTTTGAAGGAATGCAATGTTGTATTTTACATTTTTTTAATCTATTACAAAAATAAATGTGGTACAATTAAAACTCGTTAACTTAAGTTAATAAGTATTAAACTTCTTATTTCGAAATAATCTAATTCATGGCTATAGAATAGAAAACATTTTCTATTAATTTTGACAAGCATTTCTGAATTCTTTGGGTGAGATTTCTGTTTGAGTCTTAAAGAAATGTATCAAATGATTTGCTTGGGATTAATCATTAGATAATGAGGGAGAAAACCTTAAAGTTGTCTTTCATAAACTGTGTTTGGAAGTGAAATCAATCACTGCAAACGAAGTGCTGAGCTTAGTAGAGAACAATATTATTAGTTACTGAATTCATAGCTTTTGTCCGCCGTGTTGTAAATTGCTTTCAAAATTGTTTTTAGGTTATAATTCTCAACGTAACGAAAGCATAGCAGATTGATAATGATAACTACTCCTTTGTTAAAATTCAGAGAAACATTCTGAAATTTTAAACAGTTGGAATTTGGAAATTTATAAAATTTGGAATTTCATTCGTTTTTTTTCTTCAAACAACGTCCTCTTGGCTCATCACTTTCATGAAGTACAATTTCGGAATGCAGGAACTGTGCTGCATCGGCTGAATCTTTCACTTTGGTCGCAGAGCGTTCTAACATTTCTGTTTCAAACTCCGTTAATACACTTTTCCTTATTCCAGCTTTTCGCCATTCTGATGCAGGTCGGCATCCTTTGAAGATTTCCCGAGCTAGTGCAAGAGCATCTAGCAAGGCTTGATTAGCTCCTTGTCCCTTAAACGGACTCATGGGGTGAGCTGCATCACCAATTAGAGTTGCTTTTCCTGCTTTCGCTAACAATTCGGAACTCAGCAATTCACGATCATAAACTGGATAACCCGAAATTTGGGCTTCTTGAGTTGCTGCTAAAATTTCAGGTATTGGATTGTGCCACTGTGTTCTACGGAAAGCTTCTTCTTTAAGAGCTTGAGGTCCTTGTGCGCTTAGTTTTTTCGCTTCTTTTTCGGTCATTGGAAAACTAAGTTGCCACATGATCGAATCTGAAGTGTAAGGCATCATGTAAATTCGTTCGTTTCCATTGGCAGTTTGAAATACAGTTGCCGAGTCTAATAAAGGATTTTTAATATCTTCGAGAGCACTTAAAGGACAAATTCCCAATATCACAATACAATCCAGATAGCGTAGAGGAGAAGTATCTTCTCCAATAAGCAATCTTCGTACCGAACTACGAATTCCATCAGCTCCAACAACCAAATCAGCTTTGTAGCTCTTTATTTCGTCTTTTACTTGAAAGTTAAGATGAACATCATCCTGCGATTCTTTAAAATCCACTAATTGATGTCCCCAATGTACCTTATTTTGTCCGCCAAGTTGCTGAAGTAATGCTAAACGCAACGATTGTCGTGCGATATGAATATTGGTTCGTTTCTGAAATGTTTTCGCATCGGATTGGATCCACTTTCTGATGCCCCATTCGCCAATCACTTTTCCATCGGTAGTATGAACCAAATGTCTTGTGGAAATCACGCCTTCTTCTAACGAAAAAACACCCAATCCTTCAATTGCTTTACTCGCTTGCTGTAGAGTGAGTCCGTAACCTTGAGATCGAGCTTCGAAATTGTTGTCGCGTTCAAAAAGAGTGAAGGGAATTCCGCGGTGCAAACAAGCTACAGCAAGTGCAACTCCGCCGATACCACCACCAATAATAGCAACATGTGGAAAATTTTCTTTATCTGCTTTAGGAGGACTGGCAGCAGGAATCAAACCAGATCCGGAACATGTAGTGCAGGTATGTAAGTGTCCTTTTGGACGAACAGGAGCTGTTCCTATACCATTCAATTTTTCGAATTGATCCAATGCTTTCTGATAACGAAGTTTCGCTTTATGGCTGAGTCCTCGACTTTTTTTGCCGCGTCCCTGACATTCCGGACAAAAAGTCCAGCTTACTTCCTTATTTTCTGCTTTTTTCACTTCTTTCTAATTTGACAAATGGTATTCCTAAACAAAACTACTTTTTCCAATTGTAATAAAAAGGATTTTCAGTGCTATTTTATTGATTTTTTAAGTAGTACTTTTTAAAGTAATTCCAAATGTACTCCCCAGACCCAATTCGCTTTCAACGTAGATTGACCCATTTTGGGCATCAATAAATTCTTTGCTTATAGCAAGTCCTAAACCAGTTCCGGATTTACTGCTCCCTGGAATTTGAAAATATTTATCAAAAATTTTATTTTTATAACGAGCATCAATTCCTTTACCAAAATCAGTCACACTAAAAGAAATCTGATCATTTTTTGAAATTATTTTTACAATAATAGTGCTGTTTTCAGGAGAATAAGTGATGGCATTGGTTAAAAAATTAATTAAAACCCAAGATGTTTTTTCTTTATCTGCTTTAACATTTGGTAAATTTTCTGGAGTTTCTGTCACTAATTGGATGTTTTTTTGTTCGGCTTTTACTTTAACAGCATCAATAGCATAATTTACAATATCATTGGGATCGCTTTTTTCAATATTCAACTGAATATTTCCTGTTTCTAGTTGCGCTAAATTGAGTAATTCGGCTGTAATTTTCAATAACCGTTGGCTGTCGTCTTTAATACTTTCAACCAATTGTTTTTGTTCTTCATTTATAGTTCCAGTTGAAGTGTTTTCTAATAATTGCAGACTCAATTTTATAGAAGCAATAGGTGTTTTTAATTCATGTGAAACGGTGGCTATAAAATTAGTTTTAGCAAAATCCAATTCTTTAAAAATGGTAATATTTCTTAAAATAATAACATCTCCCACATTGATTTCTTTTTCTTCGCCCGTTGGAGTAATAGTGATTGAAATGGTTTCTTTATCAAAATAACTTTCTTTTCCGTTAGCAAAAATCTTTAATGGTTGTGTTTTTTTCGAACTATTAGTTTGTTCTTTCAAAATTAAAGACCGTATCAAATCATTCGATAAGGCTAGGGTAGAAGCTGATTTTCCAATAATATCTTCTGTTTTTAAACCTATGATTTTCAATGCTTCATCATTCACAAACAAAACCATAGCTTCATTGTCTAATCCAATAATTGGATCGTGCATATTATTGATTAGTGTTTCCAATCGCTTTTTTTCGAAAAATATTTTGTACAAATTACTGTTGTTGTATTCTTCGAGTTTTTGAGCCATAGTATTAAATGATTTTGCTAAATCGCCAAATTCATTATGATTGGTAAAATGCACCCGTTCAGAATAATTTTTATTCGCAATTTCCTTAATGCTCAACGTCAATTCTTTGATAGGATTGGCAATGTTATTTGGCAAATTTACAAGTAGATTAAAAGCAATTAAAAAACACAAACTTCCCACAATTGCAATCGAAAAATTAGCAGTTTCAGCAGTTTCTTTTGCAATATCACTCTTCACTTTGATGGCATTCATATTAAGTTTCATAATCTCAAAAATATCTTGCCGAATTTGCGATTTCAGATTTTCATTTTTAGGACTAAGTTCTAAGAGCTTAAATTTTTTCTGCAAATTTTCTGTTGCTTTTTTCTCGCCAGATTCTGTGATATTAATGAGTTGTTTTTTGAGATTCGTATCAAAAAGAAGAATAGCTTTGGATTCATTTTTAGTAATTTCGTCCAAAGAAGAAAGCATATTTCTAGAGTATTCCAATGTTATATAATTGGCTTTCAGAATATTTTGAGTGTCTTTTTTTATCGAAAAAATATAAAAAGCACTTACCAATGCAAGGATAATGATCAAGGTAAACAACAATCCGACACCGAGGTTTAATTTGGTTTTAATTTTCATATCAAGACAGAATTACAAGATCAACATTTGATTTCGAAAGATTATTCAATAATTTTCTAAAAATAGTGGTTGACAAAATTACTTTAAATAAATTGAAATGCGGTTTGCCAATACAAACCGTCGTAATGTTTTTTTGCTCCACGATTTTCAGCATCGCTTCGGTAATATTTGAACTTTCAATCTTAATGACTTCGGCACCCAATTGTGTAGCCAATTTGAAATTATAGATCAAATGACGCTGCTTGTCCAATGCAATTTTATTCGGGCTTTCCTTTGGCGTTTCCACGTACAAAACATACCAACTTCCGTTGTAATAACTCGCCAATCGTGCTGCTTTTCGGATTACGATTTTGGCGGTTTTATCGTTGCTACTAATGCAAGCTAGTAATTTTTCATGTTTTAAAGCTAATTTTTTTGGGACTTCATTTTCTACTTTCCGAACCACTTGGCTGGCCACTTCTTTCAATGCTAATTCTCGTAATTGCAGAATTTGTTCGGCTTTAAAAAAGTTAGCCAAAGCCGTTTGGATTTTATCTTCTGTATAAATTTTTCCTTCTTTTAAACGCGAAATCAAATCCTCCGAAGTCAAATCGATATTCACTACTTCATCCGCCAATCTCAGAACATTATCTGGAACGCGCTCTTGAACATCAACGCCAGTTATCCGTTTCACATCCTCATTCAAACTTTCAATATGCTGAATATTTACCGCCGAAATCACGTTGATTCCCGCTTCTAAAATCTCCAAAACATCCTGCCAACGTTTTTCATTTTTGCTTCCTTCAATATTCGTATGGGCCAATTCATCTACAATCACGACTTCGGGACGTAAATTGATGATGGCTTGAACGTCCATTTCCTCCAGATTTTTTCCTTTGTAGAAAATGCTTCTTCTTGGAATGACAGGCAAACCATCAAGCAATTCATGGGTTTCTTTCCGAAAATGGGTTTCGATATAACCAATTTTTACGTCAATTCCGTTCTTCAAAAGCGTGTGAGCTTCCTGCAACATACGGAACGTTTTTCCCACACCAGCACTCATTCCGATGTAGATTTTAAACTTTCCTTTTCGTGATTTCTGAATTAAATCGAGGAAATGCTGGGCGTTATTTTGTTTTTCTTGTTCCATATTTATAGCCACGAAGGCACAAAGTCACGAAGTTTAAAATTCAGTTATAACTTTAAAATTTTAGAATATTTACTTTAAAAACTTTGCGACTTTGTGTCTTTGTGGCAAAATTTTAAAATGAAATTGCTAACGAAGTCGTCAAAAAGGTATTATTATCCGTCGGATTTCCATCTTTCAAAAATACTTCATCTTTACTAGATAAATTTCTAGCCTCAATTCTGAACATCACATTATCAGAAACTAAATAATCAAAATTTGCTGAAAATCCATAGGTTTTAAATCCGTTTTCAGTTCCCGTGGCGATAATCACACCTTGTTTATCTTGGTAATATTCACCTCTAACCCCAATTTGAGTTTTAGCAGTTGGCTTGTGTTGCAAAATCAAAACAGGCGAATACCAAACATCATAATCACTGCTTCCATTCACGGTTTGTTGTGCTCCAATATCAAATCCGGCAGTTAGATTCGTTTTATCCGAAAATTTAAATTGACCATAAAGATTGTTGAAATACCTCCATTTTCTGTCGTTATCAGGTTGTTCGTTTCCAACATACGTACTCCAGTTTAAAGTCGTCTTACCAGTTGGTTTGTACGTAATTTGAGTTCCAAAAGCAGGCGTTTGATTACTGTCAATCTTCTGAATACGTTGCCAACCATTCAAATACATTACCGCCAAATACCATTTCTCGGATGGCGAAGTGTAGCCAATTTTTGCTCCAGCTTCATAATAAGGTGAATTATCGGCCAAAATACTTCGGGTTAAAGTTGGACAATCTTTTCCAATCGCACTTTCAAAACCAATGTGAGATGGCATAATTCCGGCATCAATCCATAAATTATGTTTCGAAGAAATTTTCACACCAACGTTCGCTTCAAAAACATTTTTCAATAAATCTTGTTCGGCTGCCAAGTTATATTCGGCATAGGTTCCCGCCATAATGGCTAAATTTCCACGGACATTATCTTTTGCATAATTCACTTTTGCAAAGCCCAAATTCAGGTTTAATTCGTTGTGTTTGTTATGGCTGTAAATAAATCCAGGACGAACATGATTGTCAGGATTTCCAAAATCATAACTGTAATAGGTTTCAATATAACCTGAAAACGTCAACGGACTTTTTTCTTTTTCCAAATCTTGGGCGTTAACACTTGAAAACCCGAATGCTACAAGAGCAGTAAATATTATTTTTTTCATTTTATTTGTCATTGCGAGGCACGAAGCAATCTCATCCTCTATTTTTTTTTTGAAGCTAATCCAGCACCCGAGGCTAGAAGCCGAACTGGCGAAGCAGTCTGGGCTAGGCATTCCGTTTTTAAAGAACTTTATTCTTAAATTCACAATCTTAATTCTTATTTTAATTTATCTAATTCAATATTCAATTGTAAAACATTAACTTTAGCAGGTCCAAACATTCCAAAAAGAGGGCGTTCTGTATTATTTTGAACAATTTCTAGTATTTTCCCCATTGACAAATTTCTACTGTTTGCAATTCGTTCAATTTGAACTTTGGCACCATTCACAGAAATGTTAGGATCTAGTCCGCTTCCGGAAGCTGTAACCAATTCCGAAGGAACTTCGCTACGTTTTACCGATGGGTTTTTCAACAAAAAGGTATCAATTCTGGTTTTTACTTCTGCCAAATAATCAGGATTGTTCGGGCCTTTATTGCTTCCGCCTGAACCGTCAGCATTATAATCCACCGCTGATGGTCTAGACCAAAAGTACTTATTCTCCGTAAATTTCTGTGCCACATTGATGTGATGATTTTTTCCATTTACGGTTATAATTTCACCTTTTCCTTGATTAGGAGCCAATTGTGCAATTCCGAGAATGCTCAATGTGTAAATTCCGGAGAAAAACACGGCACAAAAAATGGTTAATCGAATCGCTGGTATTATATTTTCTTTCATAATTTTTAGATTTTTGCCACAAAGGCACTAAGACACAAAGTTTTTATTTTTCTTGCCACTGATTTAAAGAATTAAAAAGATTTTTTTTTGCTAATCTGTGGAAATCTTTTAATTTGTGGCAAACTGTATTTCTAATTTTTAAACAAATAATGACACAACCAAATCAATCAATTTTATTCCGATAAACGGAACGATTACACCACCAATTCCGTAAATGAATAGGTTTCTACGCAACAAGGCCGAAGCACCAATCGGTTTATAAGCAACGCCACGTAACGCCAACGGAATCAAGAATGGAATAATAATCGCGTTAAAAATCACTGCCGATAAAATAGCACTTTCTGGACTGTGTAATCCCATAATATTCAATCCTTGCAAAGCGGGAATTGCTGTGATAAAAAGTGCAGGAATAATGGCAAAATATTTCGCAACGTCATTGGCAATTGAGAAAGTTGTCAAAGTTCCTCTTGTCATTAAAAGTTGTTTTCCAATTTCTACAATCTCGATTAACTTGGTTGGGTCATTGTCTAAATCAACCATATTCCCAGCTTCCTTTGCAGCTTGAGTTCCGCTGTTCATGGCTACACCAACATTAGCTTGAGCTAGGGCAGGAGCATCGTTTGTTCCATCTCCCATCATGGCAACCAATCTTCCTTCGGCTTGCTCTTTTTTGATGTAATCCATTTTATCTTCAGGTTTGGCTTCGGCGATAAAATCATCAACACCCGCTTTTTCTGCAATAAATTTTGCTGTAAGCGGATTATCACCCGTAACCATAACCGTCTTGATTCCCATTTTGCGTAGGCGTTCAAAACGTTCTTTCATTCCAGTTTTGATGATGTCCTGCAACTCAATTACACCTTGAACTTGATTGTTTTTGATGACCACCAAAGGCGTTCCACCGTTGGATGAAATGTCAATCACTTTTTGCGCAATATCGTCTGGAAATGAATTTCCTGCTTGAACCGAAATATTTTTAGCTGCATCTTGAGCACCTTTTCTAATGTTGGTTCCGTCTTTCAAGATTACACCAGAAGTTCTGGTTTCGGCAGTAAACTTGATTAAAGTAGCACCTTCGATTGATAATTTGTTAGCCACATCTTGACCAGCCAATTCCACAATACTTTTTCCTTCTGGCGTATCATCTGCCAAAGAACTGAAAACTGCTGATTTTATAAAATCGTCCTTTGAAATGCCTTTTGTAGGATAAAATGCAGTTGCTTTTCGGTTTCCAATAGTGATAGTTCCTGTTTTATCCAAAAGTAACACATCAATATCTCCGGCTGTTTCCACTGCTTTTCCAGATTTTGTAATCACGTTGGCACGTAAAGCTCTGTCCATTCCAGCAATTCCGATGGCTGATAATAATCCGCCAATAGTGGTTGGAATCAAACACACAAAAAGCGAAATAAAAGCTGCAATCGTGATTGGTGCATTCGCATATTTTGCAAATGGAGCCAACGTTACGGTTACGATAATAAAAACTAAAGTAAATCCGGCCAATAAAATCGTCAAGGCGATTTCGTTTGGTGTTTTTTGACGGCTTGCACCTTCCACCAAGGCAATCATTTTATCCAAAAAACTTTCGCCAGATTCAGAAGTTACGATTACTTTTATTTTATCTGATAATACTTTTGTCCCACCTGTTACCGATGATTTATCGCCTCCAGCTTCACGAATTACCGGAGCACTTTCGCCAGTAATGGCACTTTCGTCTATTGTTGCCAAACCTTCGATGATTTCACCATCCGTTGCAATAATATCGCCAGCTTCGCAAACAAAAATGTCGCCTTTTTTTAATTCGGCTGATGAAATAGTTTGACCGTTTTCTAATTTGGCTGGCGTTTCTTCACGTGTTTTTCGCAAACTATCAGCTTGTGCTTTTCCTCTTGCTTCGGCGATGGCTTCGGCAAAATTAGCAAACAGCAAGGTTAAAAATAAGATTAAAAAAACGGTGAAATTATAGGCAAAACTTCCTTGTGAGCCTTCACCCGTTAAAATCCAAAGACAAACAAAAAACATGATGGCTGTTCCAATTTCAACCGTAAATAGTACCGGATTTTTGACCATTATTTTGGGGTTAAGTTTCACGAAAGCCTGTTTGAAAGCTTCGCTAACCAACTCTTTTTGAAATAAATTATTTTGAGATGTACTCATTCTATTTAAAATTTAGATTAATTTTTCTAAACGATTAAGGTATTAGCGTTCATTAAGAATTGGTTAGAAGTTTAATTTTATATTAAAAAACCTTAACTTTCTTAATTCCTTAATGGTTTAATTTTTTATTTAGCAGAAAAATATTCAGCGATTGGACCTAAAGTTAAAGCTGGGAAAAACGATAAAGCGGCTACGATAAAAATGACTGCGAAAACCATCAACCCGAAAGTGGAGGTATCCGTTTTTAAAGTTCCGTTACTTTCAGGAATGTATTGTTTTTGGGCCAACATTCCAGCGATAGCAACGGGTCCGATGATTGGTAAGTATCGTGCAAACAACATTACAATTCCTGTAGCGATATTCCAAAACGGAGTATTATCGCCCAAACCTTCAAATCCACTTCCGTTATTGGCTGAAGAAGATGTGAATTCGTAAAGCATTTCACTAAATCCATGATAACTCGGATTCGCCAACCAACCCGATAAAGCTTCTGGATTTCCAGCATATAAATGACTTGCCAAAGCGGTTCCAACCAAGATTAAAAAAGGATGCAATAAGGCAATTATCATAGCAATTTTCATTTCTTTGGCTTCTATTTTCTTCCCTAAAAATTCAGGAGTTCTTCCAACCATTAATCCACTAATGAAAACTCCGAGAATGATGAAGATGTAGAAATTCAAGAATCCAACGCCAACACCTCCATAAAAACAATTGATCATCATTCCGAGAAGTGTTGTCATTCCAGTAATTGGCGTCATACTGTCGTGCATTGCATTTATAGAACCATTACTGGTTACGGTTGTATAGGTCGCCCAATTCGCAGAAGCTGCCGAACCAAAACGCACTTCTTTTCCTTCCATACTTCCCATATCTTGGGCAATTCCCATATTGGTAATAGCAGGACTTCCGTTCATTTCACTTATTACGGCAGGAATCAACAGCATCAGAAAACCTAAAGTCATGACGCCATAAATTGTCCATGATAACTTTTTGCGTTTCAAGATAAATCCTAGAGCAAAAACCATTGCTATCGGAATCAAGAAGATGGAGCTATTCTCAACAATATTGGTCAAGTAATTCGGATTTTCCATAGGATTTGCGGAATTCGGACCATAAAATCCGCCGCCATTTGTTCCTAATTGCTTAATGGCGACAAAAGCTGCAACTGGACCGCGACTGATATTTTGTTCGTTTCCTTCGAGAGTTGTGATGGTATCTTTTCCTTCAAAAGTCATTGGCGTTCCGTTCATCACCAAAATTGTAGCTACTACAAATGCTAATGGTAACAAAACTCTGGTACAAGAACGAACGAAAAAGCTATAGAAATTGCCTAAAGTTGCTGACGTTTTTTCTTTCATTGCCATAAAAACTGCGGCACAAATTGCCATTCCGCAACCAGCACTGATAAATTGCCAAAGCATCAAGGTTAATTGACCTAAATAGGACAATCCGCTTTCGCCAGAATAGTGTTGCAAATTGGTATTGGTTACAAAACTAACGGAAGTATTGAATGCCAAATCGCCACTCATGGATGGATTTCCATCAGGGTTAAAAGGTAGCCAAGCCATATTGGTCAGTACCAACATTGAAATGATAAACCAAACAACATTGATAGTCAAAAGTGCTGCCAAATGCTGTTTCCAGTTCATTTCCTTGGTTAGATTGATGCCACCAATCTTGAAGAATATTTTGTCGATTGGATTAAAAATTTTGTCCAAGCAAGTGCTTTCATAATTGAATATTTTGCCGATGTAACGACCAAGCGGAATGGCTAAAAGTATAACCAATCCGTAGATAACGATAATTCCGAGTATTTCAGAGTTCATATTTAGAATTTTTCGGGTTTAATTAAAACATAGCAGATGTAAATAAAAACCGCTATGGCGATGATGAAAAGTGGTATCATAAATTAGATTTTTTCAAAGAATTGAATCATTTTAAAAAACAAGGCGAATACAATCAATCCGCTTGCAGTAAGGACAATTGCCATCATACTCCTGAAGTATTTATTTGTTTGAGATATTCCGCCTTGAGAGATTGAGGAAAGAGATCGGAGATACTGCAATGACGCAGTTCCATAAAAGTAGAAACCGAGAAAACATAGACATTAGAAATGGCGTTTTTGGTTTCGTAACTTCCGGTAGCAAATAATTTTTCGGCTAGAGCCAAACATTTTTTTGCTCTTACAATATTTCCTGAAATGATAGCTGATTTTGTAATTTCAGCAAAGCGTTCGGCTTGTTTGTAAATATTGGTAACTTGATTTTTCATAAGAATGAATTTTTATGTTCATTCGCCTAATGCCAAAAGCTGTTCCAATAAAATAAAAATATCGTAAGGTGTTGTATTTGTTATATTTGTAATTGATGTGCCAAAAATTGGGCATAAAAAAGCCTATCAAAATGATAGGCTTTTATTGAAATGAAAAGATTTATATAAATAAACCATTAAGAAATTAAAGTTCATTAAGTCTTAACTAGCTTAATCTCTTAATGGTTTAAAAAAGAGAATTAATTTAATCCAAACTCATCAATTTTCCGGTATAATGTTGCAATCCCAATTTCTAATAATCGTGCCGTTTCGGCTTTGTTGCCTTTCGTATAATTTAATACTTTTTGAATATGCAATTTTTCAATACTTTGCATTGAAAAAGCCGACATCGTTTTATTAGAATTATCTTGAATATGTTGCATTTCGTAAGGCAAAACATCTGAAGTTAAAATTTCATCAGCTAAAATAACCGAACGTTCGATAATGTTTTTTAATTCACGAACATTTCCCGGCCAATGATAGGCTTCTAATTTTTGAAGGAAATCAGGCGAGATTTGTAGTTCTTTCTTATTGGTTTTAGCTGAAAATTGCTTCACAAAATAATTCGTCAGGGGCGAAATATCTTTTATTCGTTCTCGCAATGGCGGAATAATAATTTCGAAAATATTTAACCTAAAATACAAATCAGAACGGAAATTATGGTTCTCGCTTTCGGTTTTTAAATCGCGGTTGGTAGCTGCTATCAATCGAAAATTTGATTTTTTTGGAGTTGTATCGCCAACAGGAATATATTCGTTGGTTTCTAAAACACGAAGTAGCTTGGCTTGCAAATCAATGGGCATTTCACCAATTTCATCTAGAAATAAAGTTCCGCCGTTGGCTTCTTCAATAAATCCTTTTTTGTCTTTTAAAGCTCCAGTAAAAGCCCCTTGCTTGTGTCCGAATAATTCGCTTTCCAGAATTTCTTTGCTAAACGTACTACAATTTAAAGCCACGAAAGATTTGCCAACTCGATTGCTGTTTTCGTGAATCGCTTGTGCAAAAACTTCTTTTCCGGTTCCGGTTTCGCCTGTCAATAAAACGGTAGAATCGGTTTTGGCTACTTTTTTGGACAAATCAATTATTTGCTCTAAAGCTTTTGATTTTCCGATTATGGTATCAAATGAATATTTATCAGAGATGCGTTTTTCTAATTTTTGAACTTTCTTTTGAAGTTCCGATTTTTCTAAAGCTTTATACAAAAGCGGAATGATCTTATCATTGTCGTCGCCTTTTACGATATAATCGAAAGCACCGTTTTTCATGGCTTGAACACCATCGGCAATTTTCCCGAAAGCAGTCAATAGAATCACTTCGACTAATGGAAAATTGATTTTAATCTTTTCAAGAAATTCAACGCCATTTCCGTCTGGTAATTTTACATCACATAAAACAACATCAATATCATTTTGTTCTAATTTTTTGAAGCCTAATTTTAAATCTTTGGCTTCGAAGACTTCAAAACCTTCTGATTTTATAATTCTTCCCAACAGATTTCGAAGTTTTTCTTCGTCGTCAATGATTAATATGTTTTTCAAAACTGAAAGTTTATTTTTAACAAATTTAGCTAATATTCTAATGTATCAAAAAAGATCCTTGTTTTTATCACTTTCGAGATTTATTCTATTTAACTTTCTATTAGTATTTGATACTATCAAAAGCATTTTACAATTCTTACCTTTGTATATACAAATAAGAAGAGATCATTATGACTACAAATACACTTTCTAATATAAAATTTTCTGTTCTCGATTTAGCAATAGTTAGAGATGGTGGAAATGCTGCTGATACTTTTAAAAACAGTTTAGACTTGGCTCAAAAGGTTGAAAAATGGGGTTACAACCGATTTTGGTTAGCAGAACATCATAACATGCAAGGGATTGCTAGTACTGCAACTGTGGTATTAATTGGTCATATTGCTGCTGGAACATCAACATTAAGAGTGGGTTCAGGAGGAATTATGCTTCCCAATCACGCGCCTTTGATTGTTGCGGAACAGTTTGGAACCTTAGCAACTCTTTTCCCTGACCGAATTGATTTGGGATTAGGTCGAGCACCAGGAACTGATCAATTTACGGCTGCAGCTTTAAAAAGAGACGAACATGCAGCTATGGAATTCCCTAGTAATGTAGAAGAATTACAACGTTATTTGTCAGAAGGAAATAAGAATGGAAGAGTACGAGCCATTCCTGGAGAAGGCTTGGATATTCCAATTTGGATTTTAGGTTCTAGTACTGATAGTGCTTATTTAGCCGCTTCTTTAGGTTTGCCTTATGCTTTTGCAAGTCATTTTGCACCAGCTCAATTGCATAATGCATTAGCTATTTACAGGAGAAATTTTAAACCATCAGCACAATTGGCAGCACCTTATGTAATTGCTTGTGTGAACGTAATTGCTACTGATACAGATTATGAAGCCGAGCGATTAGCGACTTCGTTTAAAAAATTATTTTTGGGAATTATCACTGGAAATAGACAACAATTAAAAGCACCCGAAGAACCTAACGAAGATTTTATGGATCCAATGGAAGAAGCTGCATTGCAACAAATGATTCAATATACTTTTATTGGTAGTCCTGAAAAAGTTAAAAAAGAATTAGAAAATTTTATCGAAATTACTCAGGTTGATGAACTGATGGTCGCTTCTGCAGTTTATGAACACGTGGCTAGATTGCATTCGTATGAAATTTTAGGACAATTAAATAAAGAATAATTTTTACTAATTTAAAGTCAAAGCTCCTAGAATTTCTTCAGACATAAATGGTCCTCCAGGATATTTGGCTGTGTAATCCAGATTCAACCAAATTTGGTTACGCTCATCAATGTGATAGTGAAGCTGTTGGCCATGACTTTCTTTTACAAACAGCTTGTTTTTTATCAAAAAATTGGCGGTTTCTAAATCGTTCATAGTTCCAATTAGAATCTCTGGGTAAATATGTCCTTTGGTGTGAATTAATCTTGGAGTTCCTCCAATAGCGCGAACACAAGCAGCCATCAAAATCGAATGATCATCACAATCTCCGGATAAAAATTCTAAGGATTCGCTAGCGGTAGCAATATAATCTCCATCTTTAGGATCGCTTACATAATTCCAGCGGCTATTAATTTCTTTAAAAACAGCAAAACATTGGATAATCGTACGATAATCTGAATATCCTTTGATGTTTTTAAAATTCTTATTGACAGCCATAACAGCAAAATTTCGAACCTTAGGATTTTTGTATTCAATTGCACGAAGAATTTTTGATTTATTTGGAAAAGGCAGTAGTTTAGAAATAATGATATCCTGAGGATTTGGATTGTTTGACATGGTATAAATCATAGAATCATAATCTTCATAAACACTTTCGAAGCCATAATTTCCCAATACAGTTCCATAAACTAAAACCAAAATATAAATGACAATACAAATAATAATGACGGTTCTAAGTAAACGTAAAATTAATTGTGTTGCAACAACAATAAGAATAAACAATAAAATACGATCTAAATTAAACTCCCAATTTAATTCGATTAAATTTTCATGGGCAATTAGAAAAGAAGGTATGCTAATCAAAATGTTCAAGACAAAAATAATCACATCATCCCAAGGCTTCTTGACCTGAAGTTTTTGTTTTATGTTTTGAAAAGTAAGATTTTTAAAGTTTATCATGCGAAGCAAAAAAGGAAAAACTAAACTGTTTTAACTATTTCATCAAAAGTACCGATTTTATCAATAATTTTCAGTTCTAATAGCTGATTTTGAATATTGTTTAACATTTCTTTAGATAATTGCTCTTGCGACCATTCGGTAATAGAAAGCCATTCTTGAATATCTTCTATTTTTTGATGGTATTTTTTGGCTAGAACAGCGTCAATTTCAGAAATTAATTTAAAGGAAGCTGTTGCTTTATTAATTGTATCTAGAATTTTCTGAATTGCTTCTGGTTCTTTTTCTAAAACTTCATCACGCACTGCAATCACAAAACACGGCCAGGGAGTAGGGCAGTCGGCTATTTTTCTAAAAATACCTTTGTCAACCAGTGGTTTAGTCATAAATCGCTCCCACATAAAATAATCGGCAGTTCCGTTGCTTAAAGCTTCCACAGCACCATCAATAGTATTTACAATTTCAAATTGAAGATTATCAGTTTCCCAATTTTGATTGTTAGCATTTACATAAGCCATTAATTGCGATCCAGAACCCAAACGAGAAATAGCAACCTTAGTATTTTCAATATCTGCCAAGGTTTTATAATTGGATTTTGCAGCAACATGGATTCCCCAAATCAAAGGCGATTCAACATAAACCTGAACAATTTTTGATGGATTTCCTGTTACAATGTCTTTTACAATTCCTTCCGAAAGAATTACGGCAATATCAGTTTCACCATCGCGAAGCATCTGACACATTTTCCCAGTTCCTTCAGGAACGTCTGTCCATTGTAAATCGATATTTTGAGTTTCGAATTCTTTATTTTCAATACTTAAATGCCAAGGCAAATTGAAATGTTCTGGTACTCCAGCTATTTTGATTTTTTTCATTTTCATTTATTTTTTTAGGAACACAGGTTTAAGAAATCTATTAAATTTCTTAAACCTGTGTTCCAATTTTTTTATTGACTCAACTTTTGCAAAGTATAACCAATTAATTTGTCTATTGTTTTGTATGAATCATTACTAAAAGTTCCATCAGCACGATTGGCAATAATTGCATTTAACGAAATGGCTTTATGTCCTAAAAGAGCTGAAAGTCCATAAATGGCAGCAGTTTCCATTTCGAGATTGGTTATCTGAATTCCGTTAAAATTGAACTGATCCATTTTTTTATTCAAATTAGGATCTTGAATATTCAATCGTAAAACCCGTCCTTGTGGGCCGTAAAATCCGCCAGCCGTTGCTGTAAAACCTTTTTGAATTTCAACAGAATAGAAGCGGCGTGCTAAAGTTTCACTCGAAGAAATCACATAAGGTTTTCCTTTTTTCAAATCCCAACTAGTTTGCTCGATAAAAGCATTTTCAATTTCAGTATTCGAAATTTCATCAATACAATAGGAGCGAAGCATGTTGTCCAGACCAATTGCATATTGACTCATAACAATGCTGTCAACAGGAATATTGGCTTGCAGTGAACCCGAAGTTCCTATTCGAATAATATTGAGCGATGTGAGTTTTTCTTTTACTTTTCGAGTTGCAAAATCAATATTGACCAAAGCATCCAATTCGTTCAAAACAATATCAATATTATCAGGACCAATTCCAGTAGAAATTACGGTGATTCTTTTGCCTTTGTAACTTCCTGTTTGTGTTTTGAATTCTCTTTTTTGGGTCGTAAATTCAATTGAATCAAAATAGGCTGTCACTTTTTCAACCCGATCTTGATCACCAACAAAAATGATATCTTCGGCAATATGTTCGGGTTTGAGATTCAGATGATATATGCTTCCATCTGGATTCAGAATCAATTCTGATGCTTGTATCATTTTCTTTTTAAATTACTAATATTTATAAAAATTCCAATTTAAAAAATTCCAAATTCCAAAAATGAATCATTGGTATTTGGAACTTCAAATTTGGGATTTATTAGCCTCCCACACGTTTGGTTTTAAATCCTTTTTCTTGTAAAATTTTCATGATTTTATCACGATAATCTCCTTGAATGATAATTGCTCCATCTTTAAAACTGCCACCAACGCTTAATTTGGTTTTAATTTCTTTGGCAAGAATCTTAAAATCTTCATCATCACCTTCGTAACCTTCAATTATAGTAGTTGGCTTTCCTTTTCTTTTTTCGAATTTACAAATCATAGGCTCTTTCTGAATCCATAATTCTTTCTCTTCTTTTACTATTTCTTCTTCGGGAGTGGGAATATGCTCTGGAAAAAGGTTTTTTAATTGGTCTTGTAAATCCATAATTATTTTTACGCTAAAAATAAAAATCAAATTTTTAAAAATCCAAATTCCAAAAGTAACTCATTGGAATTTGGAATTTTAATTTTGAAATTTATCTGTTACTATTTTTTAATCAATCCTAAATCCACTAATCGTTCGTATAGAAAATCTCCTGCGGTAATATCTTCAAATTGTTTTGGGTTTTCATTGTCAACACAATTTTCCAAACAATTCAGAGGCATATCGCTTACTGGATGCATAAAAAATGGTACAGAATAACGCGAAGTTCCCCATAATTCTCTCGGTGGATTCACCACTTGATGAATGGTCGATTTTAATCTATTATTAGTATGTCTTGACAACATATCACCCACATTAATTACCAATTCATCAGGTGCTGCAATGGCGTCAATCCATTCTCCATTGTGGTTTTGAACCTGAAGTCCTTTACCTTGAGCGCCCATCAAAAGCGTAATTAAATTAATATCGCCATGAGCCGCTGCACGAATTGCATTTTCTGGTTCAGATGTAATAGGCGGATAATGAATTGGTCTTAAAATCGAATTTCCTTCTTTGGCATAATCATCAAAATAAAATTCGTCAAGACCTAAACGCAAAGCCAAAGCTCTTAAAACATAAATTCCTGTTTTTTCCAGCATTTGGTATGCTTCTTTTCCTATTGCATTGAAACGAGGTAATTCAGCGACGGAAATGTTTTGAGGATATTCTGCGGCATATTTCGAATCAGCGGAAACGTATTGTCCAAAATGCCAAAACTCCTTTAAATCTCCTTCTTTTCTGCCTTTAGCGTGT
Organism: Flavobacterium magnesitis; assembly: GCF_041729735.1. NCBI lineage: Bacteria > Pseudomonadati > Bacteroidota > Flavobacteriia > Flavobacteriales > Flavobacteriaceae > Flavobacterium > Flavobacterium magnesitis. The sequence goes on from NZ_JBCFQK010000015.1 coordinate 18,312, forward strand.
TCTTTTCCAAAAGAAACATAGCCTCTTTGCCCTCCCAATTCAGGATTTTCATATTTTCTTTTGGTTTCCAAGGGCAAACTGAAAAACTGTTTGATTTCACTATACAGTTCTTCAACCAATTGCTGGTCTAAAAAATGTCCTTTTAGGGCTACGAAACCAATATCTTCAAAAGCACTTCCAATTTCGTTAACAAATTTTTCTTTGCGTATGGGGTCATTGGAGAGGAAGTCACGTAAATCAACACTAGGGATATTTTGCATTAAATAAATATTTATTTGATTGATGTTGAAACTGATTTTATTTTCGGTATACAAATGTATTTAATAATTATTTTAATTAGAATTTAAAAAACTAAAATAGTTGGAAGAAATAGGCATAAAAAAATGCTTAATGAAAATAAAGCCGATCTCTTTTCTTCTAAAATTGCTACTTAAAAACTCATAAAACTCAATTGTAAAATATTCAAAAAACAGGGATGTTTTTTTTATTATATTTAATTTAATAGGCTCTTAATATTAAATTAAATATAACTGATGATATTTGAATAATTAATATGATTTAACGGATTTTATTATTTATTTTTATTTTTTTTATTGAGTTATTTCTTAGTTTTTTATATTTTAAATAACAAGTTTTTTTACTATTAAATTTACTACTTGTTATTTTTATTTTGCTACCCCCGCAATTCATAAAAAATAGGAATCATACTATTATACTCATTATGTCTGTATATCAGATGATTGAGTTGTATTTTAGAATTTAAATTATCTCTTTCTAAAAGTATTATTCTGTAAATGAAATTTCTTTTTTTATAAAAAAAATATTCTTTAATAACGTAAGGAAAAAATATTCATTATTAATTTAAAATGATAGTATCTTTTTTAATACTTGACGCAAACTATTATTTCTTCCCCATAAGAAATACAAATTTGTATATAATTCCCCATAATAATCTTAAATACCACCTACAACATGAAAGATTTAACCATTATTGGATTAACCCCTTTTGAAAATCCAGATGTAAAAATTCTGCCTCAGTTATATCAGGCAGGAGCATTTCCTGTCCTAAGCTTAGGATATGAATTGTCAGCTGCTCAAGAGGCGATTAACCAATTAGATCAAACAGATATTCCGTCTTATGGTCTTTATTTTCCTGAACCAGAACATTTATCGCTTCAATTCTCAAAAAAAGTAGAGTTCATTATTCTACAGTTTAGCAGTTCTTGTAATGCAATTGCTGATATACCTATTATTTATCAAGTAACGAGCCTAGAAGAAGCAAAAGCAGCACAGATTTTAGGCGCTAAAGGCATTATAGTAAAAGGAAATGAAGCAGGAGGTTTAATAGGTTATGAGTCTACTTTTGTACTTTTTCAGCGCATCATTAATGAAGTTCAAGATATCCCTATATGGGTACAAGGCGGTATTGGTATACATACAGCCGCCGCTTTTAAAGCATTAGGGGCAACGGGAGTAGTATTAGATAGCCAGCTGGCATTGTTTCCAGAAAGTTCAATTCCTAAAGAGATTAAGGATCTTTTTTCGAAATTAAACGGTACAGAAACTAAAATAATAGCCAATCATCGCGTATTGGTAAGACCTAATTCTCCTTCGCTATCAGAAAATGTAAGCAAGGAAGAGCTTAAAAAATATTTTATAAACTTAGATCCTAGTGAAAGTTATATTCCTATGGGACAGGATGTTTCTTTGGCAGTAGATTTAGTAGAGAATTTTAAAAATCTTAAAAGGCTGGTTTTTGGATTTAAAGAAGCCATGCGTGGGCATTTAAAACAGGCAAAAACATTTAAAGTAATCAATCCAGACAATCAATTAGCAAAAGATTTAAAGACAAAATATCCTATTGCACAAGGTCCAATGACTCGTGTAAGTGATGTTCCCTTATTTGCTAATGCAGTAGCAGAAGCTGGCGCTTTACCCTTTGTTGCTTTATCATTACTTAAAGGCAAACAAGCGAAAGCATTAGTAATGGATACTAAAAAATTAGTTGGAGAAAAAACATGGGGTATTGGTGTTTTAGGATTTGCACCAGCAGAATTAAGAGAAGAACAAAACGCCTATATTTTAGAAGCAAAACCTCCAGTAGTTTTAATTGCAGGAGGAAGACCTGCTCAGGCAAAAGTTTTTGAAAAAGAAGGAATAAAAACATTTTTACATGTTCCTTCTCCTGCATTATTAGATCTTTTTTTAAAGGAAGGAGCTACTAATTTTGTTTTTGAAGGTCGTGAATGTGGCGGTCATGTTGGACCACTTTCAAGTACGGTTCTTTGGGAAAAACAAATGGAGCGAATTTTAAAAGAAGAATCACCAGAAAAAATTAGTGTATTTTTTGCTGGGGGGGTTCACAATGATTTTTCAGCAGCATTTGTGGCTATTATGGCAGCTCCGCTAGCAGCCAGAGGAGTAAAAGTAGGAGTATTGATGGGAACTGCTTATTTGTATACGCAGGAAGCCGTTTCTTGTGGAGCTATTCAGGAAGAATTCCAAATTCAGGCACTTCAGGCAAAAGACACCGTCTTACTAGAGACAGCTCCAGGTCATGAAACTCGGTGTCTAGATACTAAATTCGCCCAATTTTTTCGCGATGAAAAAGCAAAATTGATTGAAGCAGGAACTGATAAAAAAGAAGTTTGGGAAAAACTTGAAAAATTGAATGTTGGACGATTAAGAATCGCCGCAAAAGGTTTAGAAAGACAAGGGAATAATTTAGTTACTATTCCTAAAGGCGAGCAACTAGATCTAGGAATGTATATGATTGGACAGGTAGCAACAATGCATAATCGCATCATTTCTATGGATGAACTTCATCAAAATGTTTGCGTTAATAATTATCAGTATATTAAAGAAGCTGTTATTCCCGATTTGCCAATATCAAAAGAAAAACCATTAGATATCGCTATTGTTGGAATGGAATGTATTTTTCCTGAAGCAAAAAACTTAGAAGAATATTGGAAAAATATTATTATTGGAAAAGATAGCGTAACAGAAGTACCAGACGAAAGATGGAATAAAGAAATTTATTATCATCCTGATTCTAATGAATCTGATGTTTCTCATTCAAAATGGGGAGGATTTATTCCAAAAATTGATTTTGACCCATTAGAATTCGGAATACCTCCACAATCTCTTGCCGCAATTGAACCTACACAATTATTAACCTTACTGGTTGCCAAACGTGCAATGGAAAATGCAGGTTATGGTGAAAAACATATAAATCGGGAAAATATTTCTGTAATTATAGGAGCTGAAGGAGGTAATGATTTAGCTAATAGCTATAGTTTTAGAGGTTTTTACAAACAGGTTTTTGGTGAACTTCATGAAGAGGTTAAAGAAGCTTTTCCGCATACAACAGAAGATTCTTTCCCTGGGATTTTAGCAAATGTTATTGCAGGAAGAATTACCAACCGTTTAGACTTAGGCGGAAGAAACTACACTGTAGATGCGGCTTGTGCTTCATCTCTAGCAGCACTTGAACTGGCTTGTCAGGAACTGGTTTTGGGCAAATCAGATATGGTTTTGGCTGGTGGAGCCGATTTACATAACGGCATTAATGATTACCTGATGTTTTCTAGCACGCATGCACTTTCCAGAAAAGGAAGATGTGCAACATTTGATAACGAAGCAGACGGAATTGCTCTAGGAGAAGGTGTTGCTATTTTAATATTAAAAAGATATGAAGATGCTGTAAAAGACGGAGACCGAATTTATTCAGTTATTAAAGGAATTGGAGGATCCAGTGATGGAAAAGCTTTAGGACTTACTGCTCCAAGAAAAATTGGGCAGGTTCGAGCTTTGGAACGTGCTTATGCTCAGGCAGGAATAAGTGCGGCGTCTGTTGGATTAGTTGAAGCTCACGGAACTGGAACTGTTGTAGGAGATAAAACTGAATTAAACGCATTGACTAATTTATTTAGTCGTTCAGGAGCGGTTCCTGGTCAGACATATCTAGGATCTGTAAAAACTCAAATCGGACATACTAAGTGTGCGGCAGGATTGGCAGGGTTAATTAAAGCTTCTTTAGCGGTTTACCATGGTGTGAAACCACCAACTCTTCATCTTAAACAACCTAATGCTTACTATGATAAACAAACAAGTCCTTTTACTTTTAATGATGAAAGCGGATTATGGGCAGAGAAAAACCGTTTTGCGGGAATTAGTGCTTTTGGTTTTGGTGGGACTAATTTTCATACAGTAATTGCTAATCATCCAAAAGAAGATGATTTTACAGTATTACATTCTTGGCCTTCAGAATTATTTGTATTTCGAGGAAATTCCTATGAAGAAGCTAAAATTCAATTAAATCAAGTTAAATCTTTATTAGAAATAAACGATAACATTTCATTAAAAGATATTGCTTATAGTTTAGCTTCTAATTCTGACAAACAAGTTCAGGTAAGTATTGTGGCAGGCGCCGTTGAACATTTGATGCTTAACATCGAATTAGCACTTGCAGGCATTGAAAGTAAAAATATATTTATAACAAATAAAAAAGAAGGTAAACTCGCTTTTTTATTCTCAGGACAAGGCAGTCAAAGAATAAATATGGCACGTGATTTATTTGTAGTTTTCCCTGAAATGCGAAAACTGATAGACTCTTACCCTGAATTAGAGAAAGTTGTTTTCCCTTCAAAAACTTTTGATGAAGCTACTCATCTTCAACAAAAAGAAACAATTAAAGACACTCGTTTAGCACAACCGCTTTTAGGTATAGTAGATTTGGCGTTAGCAAAATTCCTTCAATCATTAGGTATTGTTCCGGATATGTTGGCGGGTCATAGCTATGGAGAATTACCAGCATTGTGTTTTTCGGGAGTATTTGAAGAGGAGCAATTAGTAAATTTGAGTATTAAACGTGCTCAATCTATTTTAGATTCTGTTGAAGGTGGCGACCCGGGTGCTATGGTTGCAGTAAGTGCTACAAAACAAAATTTACTTCCTATTTTAACAATGGTGGAAGGCTGTTATCCTGTAAATTATAATGCTCCAACTCAATGTGTGGTTGCAGGAAGTACAGAAGCCATCAATAAATTAATAGAAGTTTTAAAAGAGGAAAGAATTTCAGCTAAAAAACTGGAAGTTGCCTGTGCATTCCACAGTCCGTTATTGGCAAAATCTAAAGGTTTGTATCAAACAGTTTTAAAGGATGTTTCATTTAATGAAATGCAAATTCCGGTTTGGTCGAATACGACAGCAAAAATTTATCCTACAAGCGTTTCAGAAATAAAAGAAAGACTAACCGATCATTTAGTACAGTCTGTAAGATTCGTTGAACAAATTCAGGCTATGTATAATGATGGAGCAAGAATATTTATCGAAGTAGGACCTGGAAAAGTATTAACTGGACTAACAAAATCTTGTCTTGAAAAAAATCAATTGGCATTGTTTGTCGAAGGTAGTAATAACAAATTAGAACACCTTCTTTCAACACTTGCTCAATATTTAGGCACAGGACGAAGTTTTAACATTGCTAAACTTTTTGAGGGGCGAAATGCTAAATTAATCCAAATCGACCAACCCGAATTGTATAAAAAAAGTCCTGCTATATGGAGAGTGAACGGACAGGCAGCTCATCCAACCACAGGTTCACTTCCTGCTAATGGTGCATTACCAATAATAAATCCAATTCAAATGAACCACTTTACTAATACTCCAACTCCTGTAACAGAAAACCAGACAAATACAGAACGTTTGTTGCAAGAATACTTAAACAGCATGAAAATGATGATTCAGGCGCAACGTGATGTGATGCTTACCTTTCTGGGACAGAACCCTCAGGTAAATCAGGCTCCAGTAGTTTATGATTCACCTATTCAAATTCAAAATATTCAAGCTCCGATTATTTCTGTTCCAAATAATGACGTTGTTGACAAATCGGTTGTCATTCTAACAAAACAAGCTCCGATAAAGGATATTAAAGCATTATTGTTACAAGTTGTAAGCGATAAAACAGGATATCCTCATGATATGCTTGGCATGGAAATGGATTTAGAAGCTGATTTAAGTATTGATTCCATTAAAAGAGTTGAAATCATTGGAACGTTGAAAGCGGAATTAGGGTCGTTTTCGTCCAATGATACTAATGAAGACAACATTATGGAGCAATTAGCAGGAATCAAAACATTAAATGGTTTAGTTTCTTGGTTAACAGAATATTCAGGAGCATCAAATACTTCAGAACAAACCGAAATTGCAGAAATAACTGTTTCAAGTACTCAAAATCAAGTTGCATTTTCTCTTGAAGAACTTCAGACTGCTATTTTAAATATCGTAAGTGACAAAACGGGTTATCCAAAAGAAATGTTGGGTTTAGATCTTGATTTAGAAGCTGATTTAAGTATTGATTCCATCAAACGTATGGAAATTATTGGTGAACTTAAAACGAAAATCGGTTTCGGTGGAGATATGGAACAGGTAGATGATTTAATGGAAAAATTAGCCGCTATCAAAACATTGAACGGATTAGCTTTATGGATTAACGAAATGAATGGAAACAGCACTTTTGAGCCAGAGCAAAAACCTTTGTCTCGTCTTCGTTTTGATTTGACTCCGACTAATGTTACTTTAAATGAAAATACCAAAACGCTTCAAGGAAAACGTTTTGCCATCACTCAGGATAATAGCTCACAAACACAAGCCATTAAAAATGAGCTTCAAAAGCATGGAGCTATTGCAGAGTTAGTAAATACCGATAAAGATTTGACGGATTTTGACGGATTGATTATTCTTGATTTATTCTCATCTTCTGTAAAGCACAATATCATCGATCATGTTGGTATGATTAAAAAAATGGATCTGGATAAAGTGAAATGGATTTATCTCATTTCAGATACTCTGGCTCATGTTCAAGAATTAACCGACACGACACTTTTACGTCATCATAAAGGACATCCAGGACTTTTTAAAAGTTTAGCCCGTGAGTTTGAACAGACCAATTGCAGATTGATTAGTTTAAGTTCTCCTCAACAAATCAACCAGATTGCGGAAATTGCTTTAAAAGAAATTTTATCAACCGATAATCCTTCTGAGGTTATTTATAAAAATGACCAAAGACATAAAGTTGACATCATTCCATCGCCGTTGTCAACAGGTTTAAGCGAAGCACAAATTCAATTAGATAAAGATTCTGTTGTTTTGGTTCTTGGAGGCGCACAAGGAATTACTTCTGAATTGGTAAAACACATGTCACAGGCTTATCCTTGTACGTATGTTTTAGTGGGAAGATCCGCAGACCCAAGAAATTTGGCAGTAAACAAAGATTTAGAAGTCTTGAAAAGGAAGGAAGAAATAAGAAGCTATCTTATCAAATCCGGAAAATTCACTTCTCCTTCTGAAATCGAAAAAGAAACAATCAAAATTTTCAAAAACAATCAAATCCTACGCACAATCCTTGATATGGAACAATTAGGAAATACCATTGTTTACCAATCATTAGATCTTTGTGACGAAGATGGCTTGTCTAAATTAATCAACAGTATTTACGAAAAACACAACCGTTTGGACGGTGTGATTCATGGAGCAGGTCTTTTGGAGGATAAATTATTCAAGCAAAAAACAACAAGTTCTTTCGGGCGTGTGTTTGATACTAAAGTAAAGCCGCTTCGTGTATTGGCAGAACAGCTTCGTGCAGATTGTCAATTTGTTGTGTTATTCTCAAGCATCGCTTCGGTGTATGGAAATAAAGGGCAAACAGATTACGCTGCTGCAAATAGTGTTTTGGATGATTATGCAAATGCTTTAAATAAAAAATTAAAAGGAAAAGTAATTTCCATTAATTGGGGACCTTGGAAAGGTGCAGGAATGGTTTCACCAACACTGGAAACAGAATATGAGCGTAGAGGTATTTCTTTAATTCCATTGGAACAAGGAAAGGAAATTTTTCTTAACGAAATAAAATATGGAACTGAAAGTCAGATATTAATCATGTCTGGAAGTAACTGGTAATCTGTAAGGTATGAAAAAAACAGATGTTGCTGTAATAGGCCTGTCTTGTGTGTTTCCAGGGGCACAGGATGCCAACACTTTTTGGCAAAATATTGTCAATAAAGTAGATTCTACCCAACTGGCTCCTGCCGACCGAATCGATCCTGTTCATTTTAGCGACAGTACGAATCCGGTTGATCGTTTTTATTGTCAACGAGGCGGATTCATCTCTGATTATGAGTTCGATCCAACTGCTTTCGGAATTTTACCATTAGCGGTTGAAGGTACAGAACCAGATCATTTATTAACCCTGGATCTGGTAGAAAAAGCCTTGGATGATGCAGGTGTTTTTCAGAGAAATATTTCGCTAGAAAAAACAGGAATCATTATTGGAAAAGGAAATTATACTGGACCTGGTGCTACACGTGCCATAGAAATTGTAAGAACTGGAGAGCAAATTTCTTCTTTACTAAAAGAATTATTACCCGAAGTTTCTTCTGCCGATATTGAAAAAGTAAAACACGCTTTTCAGGAAAGAAAAGGACGTTTTGCTGCCGATACCGCAATGGGATTGATTCCAAATTTGGTTGCTTCTTTGGTAGCCAATCGTTTCAATTTAGGCGGTGTAGCTTTTACCGTTGATGCCGCTTGTGCAAGTGCTTTATTGGCAGTTGATCATGCGGTTCAAGAACTTCAAAGAGGAAGATCTGATATTATGATTGCAGGTGGAGTTCACACTGGACAAAACGCTGCGTTCTGGAGTATTTTTGCTCAATTGGGCGCTTTATCCCGTCAACAGCAAATTAAACCTTTCAGCACTGATGCAGATGGGTTGTTGATTGGCGAAGGCTGCGGTTTTGTAGTTTTAAAACGGTTAGAAGATGCTGTTCAAGATCAAGATAAAATCTATGCAGTTATCAAAGGAGTTGGTGTAAGTAGCGATGGAAATGGAACCAGCGTGATGAGTCCTTCTGTAAAAGGTCAGTTAAAAGCTTTGCAACAAGCTTGGGCAAATGCAGATTTAGATGAAAATCAAATTGGTTATTTGGAAGCGCACGGAACAGGGACTCCGCTTGGTGACAAAACCGAACTTCAGACTTTAGCTCAATTTTTTGGAAAAGAAGAAGGTGCTAAAATCGCTGGAATTGGTTCTGTTAAATCCAATATCGGTCATGCGATGCCCGCTGCAGGAATTGCAGGTTTAATAAAAACTTGTTTGGCTTTATATCACGATACGTTGCCACCGACATTATACTGTGAAAATCCAACTGTAGATATGAAGAATACCAGATTCGAAGCTGTACAGGAAGCAAAAAACTGGTCTAAAACGGGGTTGCCAAAAGTGGCGGCTGTCAATGCTTTTGGATTTGGAGGAATCAATGCACATGTTGTTTTAGAGGGGTATGATATGCCTAAAAAGGATAAAGTTTTAATTCTGGCAAGATCAACACATGAAGAATTATTAACCGCTTTACAAAACAATGATACGACGGTAGGAGAAGGAGATTATCGAATCGCACTATTCGATCCAAGTCCTGCAAGAATTGAAAAGGCTATTAAAATTGTTGCTAAAAACAATCCGTGGCGTAACAAACAGGATATTTGGTACACCAATATGCCTCTATTGCAAAACAGAGAAAAAGTTGCTTTTGTATTTCCTGGATTAGATGGTTTGGCGAAAGGTGAAGTAGAAAGTGTAAGCCGTTACTTTAACATCAATGCACCGATAAAAACTGAAGGTGAAGGACTTTTAAATGATGCTTTAAATGTTTTCAATAACTGTAGTATTCTTGATAATTCATTAAAAAAACTAGGAATTGTTCCTGATATGAATGCAGGTCACAGTTTGGGTGAATGGCTTGCGGGCTATTCTTCAGAATTGGCGGAAGTGAGTTCTGTAAAAGCTTTAATTGATGTTTTAAATCCTGAAACCTTTGAATTAAAAGATTCGAAATTCATAGCAATCGGAGCAGGAATTGAAATCATAAAACCTATTATTGAAGAAATTCCGAATGTCTATATTTCCAATGACAATTGCCCTAATCAGGTAATTCTTTGCGGAAGTAATTCGGCTTTGGATGAATTGGTTCCGGTATTAAAATCAAAACAGGTATTTCATCAAATATTGCCATTTCAATCAGGTTTTCATTCGCCTTTTATCGCAGATAAACTGGATGTAATTTTAGCAGGAATGGAAAAAGCACAATTTCAGCAAACAAAAATTCCATTATGGTCAGCAACGACTTTAGAACCTTATCCAACAGATCAGGACGCAATCAGAAAATTGAGCGCTGAACACCTTGTGGAGCCCGTTCGTTTTCGTGAACTAACGGATAAATTATACGCAGAAGGCGCAAGATTTTTTATCCAAGTTGGAACTGGTGGATTAATTGGGTTTATTGATGATACACTAAAAGGAAAAGCATTCAGCACGATTGCTTCCAGCGTTGCTACACGTTCTGCATTAGCTCAGTTTCAAAGAGTTGTTGCGGCTTTATTTGTAGAAGGAAAAACAGTTGCGTTGGATTTTTTAGAGATTCAAACTTCTTCAATAAAATCATCAGGAAAAGGGATGAAACTGGAATTAGGTTCGCCAATTATCCGTGATTTTGCAGCAATTAAAAATTTATCAAAATATATCGATACTCCAAAGCAGAAAGTTTCTGCGGCGGTTGTAAAATCAAGACATCCGCTTGTTCAGGCATTTCAGGATAATATTTCGGATATGATTCGTATGCAGGAAGAGGTTTTAACTTTATTCCAAGACCGTCCGGAAATTTCGGTTTCTAATGTTGTTTTGCCAAAAGTTCAAACTCCAGTACTTAAGAATTTTGAAAGAAAGTTATATGTGACATTGGAAAATCATCCTTATTTGATTGACCACAGCTTGCTGAGACAACCAAAAGGTTGGCACGAAATTGCTGATATGGAACCCGTGATTCCAATGACAATGATTTTCGAACAATTGGCAGAAATTGCACAGGCTGAAATTCAGGGAAGTCAGGTTCATAAAATCATGAATGTAAGCGTTTTTCAATGGATGAATGTGGCAAAACCATTCGAAAAAACAGTAAAAGCAGAATGGAAATCAAATAATCACGCTTATTTGGATATTGAAAATTTTGTAAATGCTGAAATCTTATTAACCTCGTCTGCAAGACCGAATCTTACGTTCAATCTTTCAATCGGAGATTTGTTACCTATCGAAAGAACTCCTGAAGAAATCTACGATATGCACATGTTCCATGGAGAAAAATATCAGGGAATTACAGAAGTTTCAAAAGTGGGAACAAAAGGAATTGTTGGAAAAATAAAAGGAAATGGCGGAAAAGGTTCGTTGTTAGATAACGCCGGACAATTATTTGGCCTTTGGTTGCAATTGACATTAACAAAAGACAGAATTGCTTTCCCTGTAAAAATCAAAGACATTGAATTTTTCGGAGATATGCACGATCAGGATGGCATTTTTGAATGTACCTGCAGCTTGACTGAAATGAATGACGAATTTGCGATTGGAGATATTCTTTTAACTAGAAATGGAAAAGTTTGGTGTAAAATTTCAGGCTGGCAAAACCGTCGTCTGGAAATTGATGCTGCCTTATGGAACATCTCGATGTCGCCTTTGCACAATCGTCTTTCGGAGGAAATTGCGCCTCAGGTATTTTTCTTTCATCAGGCATATTCAAGAGTGGCGTCCTGGGATTTTGTTCTGAAAAGGTATTTCAATCAGGCTGAAAAACAACATCATCAAAAACTTTTACCAAACAAGAGAAAAAGCTGGATGGTAAGCCGTGTTGCTGTGAAAGATGCTGTGAGAAACCTTCTTAAACAAGAAAAAAATCATCCTTGCTTCCCAATCACTTTTGAAATAGGCTCTGATGAGGCTGGAAAGCCTTATTTGATAGGAGATATGACAAAAAATATTCATATTTCTTTAGCGCACAAAGGAAAAGATGCTGTCGGAATTGCACAAAGTGGAAAACCGGTCGGAATCGATATGGAAATTATTGAAGAAAGAAGCTCAGGATTCTACGATTTGGTCTTTACTGATAACGAATTAGTATTATTAAAAGACAAAGATCAGGCAGAATGGACAACCCGTTTTTGGGTAGCTAAAGAAGCTTACGGAAAATTCATGGGAACGGGATTAAAAGGAAATCCAAAAAGATTAGAAGTCGAGAAAATTACAGAGGATTCTTTATGGATCAACAAAATAGAAATCAAAACAATTAAACATAAAAATTATATCATAGGATGGACACTATAAACACAACAGCAAAATTAAATCACGAAGAATTATTTAGCCTTTTAAAAGGTTTTATTACAGAAGTAATAGGCGAAGAATTTGTAGAAGAAATGGATATTACTCCTGAAAGTTCTTTTACGAAAGATTTAGAAATGGACAGTATCGAAATTGTTTCTTTTTCTGAGAAAATCAAAGCGCATTTTGGCGAGCAAATCGATTTCACGGGTTGGTTGTCTTCAATGGATTTAGACGAATTAATTAATCTGGATTTAAGTATGATTATTAATTATATCTACGAATGCCAATAATCTCTGTAAACAATAAAAAGGTTCATATTCAGGAACTCAATAAAGGAGCTGAACAAACTGTGGTACTGATCCACGGTATGTTCAGCAACCTTTCTATTTATTATTTTAATATTGCTCCGATTCTGGCAGAATATTTCCATGTGGTGATGTACGATTTGAAAAGTCACGGTATGAGCGAGCGTTTTGCAGACGGTTACGATTTAGAAAATATGTCATCTGATGTTTTGGCTTTGATGGATGTTTTAGAAATTGAAAAAGCACATCTTGTTGGCTATAGTTTTGGAGGATTGATTGCTCTAAAAACAGCTTTAAAATCACCCAATCGTATTGAGCAACTAATTGTTATCGAAGCTCCCGACCCGCAGGATGAAAAAGCCAGAAATATTATCGATGAATACAGCAAGGAATTTCTGGAACATTATGTAGCCAATTTTACCGACACCACGAAAGTACAAATGGGGAAAAGACAGATGGAAAAAAACCATCGCATGTATGAGTTTTTATTTAATCAGACCAGTATTAAAGAGGATATGGTTAAAGAAAAACATTTCCTGAGTGAAATTGATTTTTCGGAATTAAAACTTTCAACATTGCTGATGTACGGCGAAAATTCTAACTGCAGACCGACAGGAGAATGGCTGAAAGTTCAAATTGGAAAATCTGAATTACAATTAATTCACGGAGATCACAACATTCCGATTCAGGAACCGGTTTTGATTGCAGAAACCATAGCCCATTTTTTATCAAAATCATTAAAAACCTTATCACAAAACCATGGCTAAATTTGTATTTGTAGTTCCACCATTAACTGGTCATGTTAATCCAACATTAAGCATCGGTGCTACTCTTTTGGAAAGAGGGCATCAGGTTGCATGGATTAGTCTTGACCAAAATTTGCAACATAAACTTCCGGAAGGCGGAGAATTATTGTTGATTCAATACGACCAAACCGACGCAGAAAAAAGAGAAAGCGAAAACTATCTCGATATTATTTCCAAAAAAGTAGTCTACGGCATTGATAGTATCAAATTTCTTTACGAAGATGTTTTAATTCCTTTAAACAGACATTGCTATAACGGAATTATTCCTTTATTAAAAGAATATCAACCTGATTTGGTAATTGGCGATCATCAGTTATTTGCGGCTTCAATTGCGGCTAAAAAATTAGGTTTGCCTTACGCAACGACTGTTACCGCTCCAGCTGCCATCAAAATCATGAGTGAACTTCCAAAAGTTCATGAATGGGAAGAAAAACAAATTATCGCGTTGCAACAGGAATTAGGCGTAACAGAAAACCGTGCATTAGATTGTTCAGATTTATTGACCTTAGTTTTAACATCCCAATATTTCTTTGGCGAAATGGATTTGGAATCCAATTTCCAATTTACAGGTCCCGTTCTTACGGAACGTCCAATTTCATGTGAATTTGATTGGGAAAAATTCAATAGCAGTTCTAGAAAAAAAATTTTGGTAAGCATCGGAACGACTTTCGACCACAATCATAAAAAAGCTTTTTTCCAAAAAGTAATTGATGCTTTTAAAGACGAAAATCTAACGGTTGTTGTGGTTTCAGATCCTCAGCTTTTCGAACATTGGCCAGCAAACTTCATGGTGTATCAGCAAGTTCCTCAGTTGGATTTATTGCCGCATTTAGATGGTGTTGTTTCTCACGGCGGTCACAATACGGTTTCTGAAGCATTATCAAATAGTTTGCCGTTAGTTGTGATTCCGATTGCGTATGACCAGTCGCATGTTGCGGGTCGTGTTGTGCGTACCGGAGCGGGTGAACGTCTGAATTTTAACCGATTTAAAGCACATCATTTAAACGAAGCCGTACAAAATATTTTAACTAATCCTGAATATAAAAAAGCAGCAGAAACTGTTAGGAAATCTTTCATTGAATTTGGCGGAAGCTCAACTGCAGCCAATTTATTGGAAAACGCTATTTCAACTTCAAATATGGAAAAACCAAAGTCTAAATTTTTATTTGTTGTTCCGCCATTTTTTGGACATATCAGTCCCACATTGAGCGTTGGTGCAAGTTTAATAGCCCGTGGACATGAAGTAAAATGGTTTGGAATTACACCTTTCGACAATAAACATATTCCCGAGGGTGGAAGTTATTTTTACCCTGAACAAGATTTAATTCCGTATCAGGATGAAATTGCAAAAATTCTAAAAAGACAGGATGACGGTCCCGCTTGTTCAGGTCCTGAAGTAATGAAACTGGCTTTGGAAGAAACCTATGTTCCTTTCGCTAAAATGATGATGCCCGGATTGGAAACGCTTACAAAAGAATGGCAACCCGATGTTATTGTTAATGACTGTATCACTTTTGGAGGAGCGCTTTTTGCTTACAAAAATAATATTCCCTGTGTAACAACAACGCCAGTTCCGCCTGATGTTATGGGGGATACAGAAAATAGTTCACCGAAAATTTTCGAATGGCAACAGAATTTAATCAAAGAACTACAAAAAGAAGTCGGAATTGAAGATGATGGAATTTTTATTCATTCTCATCATTTGAATTTGATTTTTACTTCTCAAAAATTTGCTGATTTTGAAGAAGTTCCTTCTCACATGCAATTTGTTGGCCCAGTGAAAGGTCGCCCAAATCCTGCAGCTTTTGATTGGAATAAATTGAATGCATCTACAACTCCGAAAATATTTGTTTCATTGGGAACATTATTGGTTGATATCAGAAAAGCATTTTTTGAAAAAGTAATTGCAGCGTTTGCTGATCAGCCTGTAACCGTAATTGCTGCAACTCCGCCAGAAATTTTCGAAGAATGGCCTTCTAACTTTATTGTGAGCAGTTTTGTGCCTCAATCAGCATTAATGCCTCACATGGATGCGGTGATTTGTCATGGTGGATTTAATACCGTTAATGATACTTTTACGAATGGATTACCGATGTTGATTACTCCAATCGCTTACGATCATTTTCATATTGCAAAACTGATTGAAAAAGCAGGTTGTGGAATCAGCATCAGATATAAAAGATTGAGTGTGGAAGCGCTTCGTCAAGCTGTTTTTGAATTATTAGAAAATCCAACCTACAGAAATGCAGCAAAGGAAGTTCGATCGAGTTTAATTAACGCTGGAGGAAACGATCGTGCCGTAGAATTGTTGGAAGATTTTGTGGAACAGTCAACTTTAGCTTTGGTATAAATCTATGAAAAGAAAACTATTATTTGGAGAATGTATGTTACTTGGCGACGGAACAGAACCATTTAACACAGTAATTCCATTTAGATTAAAAGGAAGATTTGTTTTAAAGGATGTCGAGCATGCTTTGAATGTACTTCAGGCTAAACATCCTTGGTTGAATGCGGTTATTAAATATGATGAAAATAAAGCCCCTTGGTTTGAAGTTACAGAAAGAAAAATTATAATTCCAATACGAACTGTTCATAGAAAAGGAGAGGAGCAGTGGCAGGAAGAATCTAAGAAAGAATGGCATACTGTATTTGATTCTAAAGAGAATCCTCTTATCCGATTTGTTTGGATAGAAGGGGGAGATGTTTCAGATATGCTTTTTGTATTTCATCATTGTCTGTGTGATGGCGGTTCTGCTATGACTTTGCTTCACGAATTTTTACAGTTATTAGACAATCCATCAGTCCAAATTAATTTAGAAAATCCTATTTTAGGAATTCAGGATGTGGTTCCGAATGACATTTTATCTAATCGCAGACAGCAATTGAAAGCCAAATTGATTGGAAGATTGGCTTCAACGGTAATCAAATGTATCGCTATTGAAAAAAGAGGAATAGATCGAAAAAAAGATTATTTAATTCACTGGAAATTTGATACAGAAACCACTAAAGAAATAATTTCTTTCTGTAAATATCAAGAGGTGACAGTAAATACTTTTTTGAGTGCTGTAGTTCTTCAGGCTTTTAAAAAAACAAGAAAAAAAGCATTTAACAAAGTTTCGTGTCCAGTAGATATTAGACGTTTTGCTCCGCAGATAAAAGACAATCATATTTTTGCTTTTGGGCTGATGATTGTAGTTTCTTTGAATAAAAAAATCAGTTTTGAAGAAAATTTAAAATTGATACAGCAAGCTGTAGAGAAAAAAACATCTAAACTTAATCCATATCTCACAATGATGGTTTTGGAATCAGCACATGATGCTGTAAAGAAATTTACAAAACTATTAAAATTTGGAAAATCTTCTAATGATTGTATGTTTTCAAATTTAGGGCGTATTCAAATTCCCAGTGAATACCAACAATTTTCATTAGAAAATGTTTTTAGTCCTTCTGTTATTGGACCTTTAGGAAATACAACAACAATGGTAACTTCGACTTTCTGTGGCGAAATGGATTTTTCATTTATAGGAAGTGAAGGTTATTTGTCTTATGTGGAAGCATTGACCATTCGTGATGAGATGATTAAAACAATTCAACAACAATTAGAATCTTTAGTAGTATCATGATGAAACGAAATTTAATGATGGTGGAAAGAATCATGTATGTTGATTCTCAAACGCCTTTAAACTTAGTATTTGCAGCAAAAATTAAAGGAAACCTTTTAGAAGAAAATTTTGAAATTGCTTTATCCAAAATTCAGCAAAAACATTCTTTATTAAGAGCAAAAATCGATGATAAAAGTCAAAAACATCCTTTTTTTATAGAAGAAAAAGAAATTTCGTCCATTCCGTTTCGTATTGTGGAACGAAAATCGGACGAAGACTGGCTCTCGGAATCTAAAAATGAATGGTACAGATTATTTGAAGATGAGAAAAAACCACTGGTTCAAGTGGTTTGGATTAAAGGTAAAGATGTTTCAGAGATTCTTTGGGTAATGCCACATTGCATCTGTGACGGTACAACAGCCGTAACATTGATGCGTGAACTTCTTTGCCTTTTAGATGAACCTTCTTTTGAACTGACTTCATATAAGCCGTTTAATTCAGTAAATGATTTTCTTCCTCATGATTTTAATCTAAAAAATAAGAAACGAAAAGCAGGCTTTTATTTATTGATGGCTAAACTTTTCTTTTTATTACAGCAAAAGAGTAAAAAGAGAAATCTTGGAGAAAATTTTGTCTTTCACAGGAAATTAGATTCAAAAATAACAAAACAGATAGCAGAAAAATGCAAAGTCAACGGGATTTCTATCCATTCTTTGCCCTGTTCGACATTTATGCAAGCCTTTAAAGAGATACAAGGAAATAAGTCTAAAGGGAAAGTGATTAGTCCTGTAGACGTTCGTCATTTTATTCCTGAAATAAAGCAAGATTATATTTTTGCGTTTGCTCCAACAGTTGAATTGTCATTAAAAAAAGGCAATCAGGATTTGTTGGAGAATGCCAAACATATTAAAAAGGATCTTTTTCAAAAAATAAAGAAAATGAATGTTAGAGAGCTTTTATGGATGGCTGAAAACATGCATCCAGTTGTAGAACGTATGATTTTGATGTTAAAATCAAGCAGGGGAGGACATGACATTACGTTATCTAACATGGGAAAAATTGATATTCCGAGCGATTATAAGAACTTTAAATTGGAAACCATTTTTAGTCCAAGTGTTGCCTTTCCTTGGTTGAATTCCAACACTCTGGTAACTACAACTTACAATCAGGAAATGGATTTTATGTTTATGTCTAATGAAAGTTTTCTTTCTAAAGAAGAAGCGAAAAAAATAAAAGATAAAGCTATTGAATTCCTTACTTCATGAAATTTAAAATAAAAACAGCTCAACCGAAAATTATCAAAAAGACTACTTTAAAACGCTTTTTAAGGAAGCGAATGATCTATTATGTACTTCCGAATGTATTTTTTAATTTCATTATTGCTTATGCCAGTTTTAGCGAATTGGGTTATACTCATTTCTTTGCAGGAACACAATGCCTGGCTCAATTAACGCTGCCAATGGCCATTTTTTTACCTGTAGTTCTTACAATTGATATTATTAAAAGAGTAAGTGATGCTGCTAATCAGAAGGCGATTGAGTTTACGGTTGATGAGCAATCTAATCTAAAAAAAATAATGACCAAACTGAGTATTTTAAATGGTTTGGTTACCGGTTCTTCTGTATTATCATGTTTGCTGTTTGCTCAATTTATTTTATCCAAATATTACAAATTGGATGCAACGTCAATGGCGGTTCTTGTCGGATCTCTTGCTGCGTTTCTATCCATTTTATTTACTTATTTACCAATTAAAAAATTGAAAAAATATAATATCTTAAAATGTGTTGAATGAAAATAGTTGGAAGAAATAAGCATAAAAAAAACGCTCCAATTTCTTGAAGCGTTTTTGTGGGGAGAGCAGGATTCGAACCTGCGAAGTTTTCACAGCAGATTTACAGTCTGCCCTCGTTGGCCGCTTGAGTATCTCCCCGAAGCCTTTGAGTACAACAGTTGTTTGTTGTTGTTAGCGGTGCAAATATAGGAACACTTTTCGTTTCTGCAAACTAATTCTGTACTAATTTTGCAATATTTTGCATGCTTTTTTTTAACCTATTGGTGTTGAATAAAATAAAAAATCTCCACTAGGGAGATTTTTTATTTTTATAACTTAAATCAGCTTTATTTAGCTAAAAGTTCGATGATTTTTGCTTTTAATTCAGCACCTCTCAAGTCTCTTGCAACTACTTTTCCAGAAGCATCAAGGATAAAAGTGGCAGGAATTGCTTCTACTTTATATTGAGCAGCAATTGGTTCTTGCCATCCTTTTAAGTTAGAAACCTGATTCCAGGTTAATTTATCTTTTGCAATGGCTTCTTTCCATTTTTTAGCATCTTGATCTAGTGATACTCCTATAATATTCAATCCTTTTGAATGCAACTCATTATAAATTGCTACAACATTCGGATTTTCTTGTCTACAAGGACCGCACCAGGAAGCCCAAAAGTCAACAATAGTAACTTTTCCTAAGCTTTCTTTAAGAGAAATTACTTTACCTTCTGGATTTGGAGCTGAAAAATCTGCTCTTCAGTTAGCTGCACCTGGAGTTGGAGTTGCACCAGCAGCAGAAGCACCTGCACCTGGAACAGAAGAATTAACAGCAGCAATTCTTTCTTTGATTTCTTTCCCTGGTTTAGTGTTTTTCAACTCTTCGTCAAAACCTTTGAAGATTTTTTCTGCTTGTTTAATATCAGCAGATGGATCTTGCAACATACTTTGAAGAATTAAAGCACTAATAAAAGATTTTGGGTGAGTTTCTGCGTAAGACAAATATTTTGTTTTAGAGTTAGTACCAACTTCTTCTTGAATTTTTTGGTATTCTTGCATTAAACTATTGATCACAGCAGTATCTTTAGCTTGTTGTGCTTGATTCATTTTAAGCATATTAGCTGATTGAAAATCAATTAATTTCTTTTGAACCACTTTGATTTCTTCGTTAAATTTCACATACTCATCATTGTTGTAAGTACCAGAAATTTTAGATTTTTGAATACTATCTTTGTTAACTTCGATGTTGATTTCTCCTTCTTCTAAGATAAAAGGAATTTTTTCATTTACCGCTTCTAATTGAAGTACGTGGAATGAAGGTTCAGTAACTTTTCCTTTAATTTCAAATTTTCCGTTTTCAACTTTTACAGTATCGATATTGATTAATCCTCCCATTCCGCTAGGATCCTGTGTTTGAAGAATGATTGTTTTTCCGTTTTCGATTCCTTTTGCAATACCAGTGATGATATACTCGTCTTTACCAACTTTACTACAAGAGAATAGTACAGCAGAAGCAGAAAGTAATAAAAATAATTTTTTCATTATTAATTAGTTAAATTAGTTAAGTGTGCAAAAGTATTTAAATTTATAAAATGGCAATAATTTAATTCGCTAAATTTTTGTTATAATTACTAATATTAATGGTTAACTGGGAATGATTCTGTATTCTAGTTAAAACAATAATGAAATAATAATTTAGAAAGCCAGAGTTTGATAATTTGTTTTTGTAATTAGACTGATTTATTTTTGATAAAAAAATGAATACGATTTTATGAAGCGATTAAAAGAGATACTGTTGATAAAAGATGCTACTATAAATAAAGTGCAATTTGACAAAGAATGGTTTTTTAAATTAGACGATATGGCTTTTCATCTAAAAGAAGATTTATCAGAAGTGGAATTTGTTTATTTACCAATGCTGATCGATGGGGAAGAAGAAATAGTAAAATGCAGTAGTTTTGAAGATATCATTAGAGGTAGAAAAGAATTGTTGCCATAAAAAAAGAGAGAAGTTGCTTTCTCTCTTTCTATTTTATCTGTTGCTTCGTTTTGCTTTTTCTTTAATAATGTCGCTAATTTTTCGGTTTTCAATTTTACTTTCGAGCCAGGAAATAATATCAAGATACAGAAAAGCTCTTTTTTCATAAGTGTTTTGTTCTAATTCAACAAAGCGTTCTTTCATTTTGATAAATTCCTTCTTAATATCGCTTGGATAAATTGAATTCAGGTTTCTCAGGAATCGAATAATTTCTTTTTGTACTTCATGCAAATCATTCATTTTTATCAAAAACTTATAAGTGTTTTTTAATTGCGTTTCTAAGTAAAAATCCTTTCCTAATTCATAATGCGCAATCAAACATAAAATACGGGCAAAACACATTAAGTCTTCACGCATACTCAAATTCTTGTTGTTGATGATTTTTTCTAAATAGAAAATAGATTCATTGTATTTTCCAACTCCAAAATAAATACTGGCAATTTTGTAGAAAAACAACATTTCGTGATGTTCGTCTAAATGTTCGTTGTGTGTTTTTAGTTTGCTTAAAATTTCAGGAATTAAATATTCGCTTTCCGCAAAAGTCCCTTCCATGATATGATAATTCAATTTGTTATTATACGTATATAAAAACGCTAACGAAGCAATGTTATCATTACTAGGAAAACGAGGATCTTTAATGGTTTCTTCTAATAATGTTAAGTATTTTTTGAACTTGGTTTGGTACTTTAACATGTACAAAGATTCCAGTAAGTAATTATTCCCTTTTAAGAAAAACACCGGATTTAAGAAAATCATGTTGGAGTTATCATAAAAAAGCCTAACCCATTTGGAAGCAAATTTATAACTGCCTAAAAAATCCTGAACTAAGAAACTTCGCCAAAGACTAGCATTGTAAAACCAGTATTTTTCACGGAATCCAAATTTATTTTCATCTAATTTAGAAATGTGTTTGTTGAAATAATCATCAATATAAGTGTATTCTTCATCGCTTTTTACATAACCTGTTTTAAGCATGATTCCGTACAACTGCAAAGACAAATTAGATAATTTACTGGAAATAGTGTTCTGATAATTCAATTCCTTTGCCTGAATGACTAATTCGTCAGCTCTACCCTGAATACTTCGGGTAATGTATTGTGATTCGATTAGTTTTTCGAATTCCACAATTTCATACGCCATTAATTTTTCGTCATTCTCTATAGCCTGTGTTTTGGTTTTATCCAAAATCTTTAAACTCTGCTTGTACAATCCTTTATTATATAGAATAGTAGCGAAATCAATTTGTTCTCTTAATTGATAGCGAATATTTTGACTTGGAATATTCAACCGAATGCTCACTAATATTTGTTTGTACAAATACGATTTTAAATTCGATAATTGTACTTTTTTGATGATACCACTTTTTAAAATAAGTTTTTCATCATAACTCTCTGATTTGTCTAGAATATTAAATAGTTCAATGAATTTTGTATTCGAACTAGTTTCTAATCGACTTGCAAAAATCTTAAATTGTCGTTTTTCGGATTTAGATAAGGACTTTATTAGAACGAATAAAAAATCTTTTTGATGGTTAGCCATTGTAAATTAAATAGATTTAACTAGTTGATTTTTAATTATTTAAACCTCCTTTGATGGGCTTATAAACAGTATATTCATGTAAAATGAATTTTCTATTCAAAGTAAAGAATATATTTTTGTTATCAAGATGTGAAATTACATTAAATAAATGAATATGAATAGAGAGAAAGTCCAAATTTTTGATACCACTTTGCGAGATGGCGAACAAGTCCCAGGATGTAAATTAGATACCAATCAGAAACTCGTTATAGCTGAACGATTAGACGGAATGGGGGTTGATATCATTGAAGCTGGATTTCCTGTTTCTAGTCCAGGTGATTTTTTATCTGTTACTGAAATTAGTAAGATAGTTCAAAATGCAACAGTTTGTGGTTTAACCAGAGCCGTTAAAAATGATATTGACGTTGCTGCTGCTGCTTTAAAACATGCAAAAAGGCCACGTATTCACACTGGTATTGGAACTTCTGATTCTCATATATTACATAAGTTAAATACCACTAGAGAAGATATTATAGCTAGAGCAAAAGCTGCTGTAGCCCATGCAAAATCGTATGTAGAAGACGTAGAGTTTTATGCTGAAGATGCCGGAAGAACTGATAATGCTTTCTTGGCACAAGTTTGCGAAGAAGTAATCAAATCGGGAGCTACAGTGCTTAATATTCCTGATACTACAGGATATTGTTTGCCTGATGAGTATGGTGCAAAAATTAAATATCTTAAAGAAAATGTAAAAGGTATTGATAATGTAACTATCTCTTGCCACTGTCATAACGATTTAGGTATGGCAACTGCTAACTCTATTTCGGGAGCAATTAATGGTGCCAGACAAATAGAATGTACCATTAACGGTATCGGAGAAAGAGCTGGAAACACAGCACTTGAAGAAGTAGTGATGATTTTTAAACAACATCCTGATTTGAATTTATACACTGATATCAATACAAGACAATTAAACGAAATGAGTCGTTTGGTTTCTGAAAGCATGGGTATGATGGTGCAACCGAATAAAGCGATTGTAGGAGCGAATGCTTTTGCGCACAGCTCAGGAATTCATCAAGATGGTGTTATTAAAAACAGAGCAACTTATGAAATTATTGATCCTTTAGATGTAGGCGTCAATGAATCTTCAATTGTTCTTACAGCCAGAAGTGGTAGAGCAGCATTAGCTTACCGAGCTAAAAAAGTGGGTTACGAATTGACAAAAACACAATTAGATGTTGTTTATGTTGAATTTTTGAAATTCGCAGACGTTAAAAAAGAAGTTTTAGACGACGATATTCATTTAATTATAGCAGCTTCAAAAATAGAAGGTGATTTAATTAAACGATAGTTAGGGATTAAGCGTTTTTAAATGATTAAATTTGCAGCTTTTTAATTAAAAATAATCCGCATGAACTTAAAAATAGCTGTATTGTCGGGAGACGGAATAGGTCCAGAGGTGATTTTGCAAGCCAAAAAAGCCTTGTATGCTGTAGGAGTTGTTTATGAACATGATTTTATTTTTGAAGATGCACTTATTGGTGCTATTGCAATTGATAAAACGGGTTCATCACTTCCTGAGCAAACTTTAAATCTATGTCTGAATACCGATGCTGTTTTGCTAGGTGCCATTGGTGATCCAAAATATGGTATTGATGCTGCTGCAAATGTTCGTCCAGAGCAAGGATTGTTGAAATTAAGAAAAGAGTTAGGGCTTTTTGCAAATATCCGCCCTCTTAAACCTTTCAAAGGTTTACTAGATGTTTCTCCTTTAAAAAGAGAAATTGTAGAAGGAGTAGATTTTGTGATTTACAGAGAACTAACGGCTGGAATTTATTTCGGAGAAAAAAAGCTGAACGAATCAGGAACAATTGCTTCTGATTTATGTGAATATACAGAAGACGAAATTACCAGAATCGCTCATTTGGCTTTTCAATCGGCTCAAAAAAGAAGAAAAAAATTAACATTAGTAGATATGGCTAATGTTCTTGAATCTTCTCGATTGTGGAGAAATGTAGTTAAAAAGATTAGTGCTGATTATCCTGACGTTGCTTTGGATTTTTTGTTTGCAGATAATGCAGCAAAACAGATTGTAACCAATCCAAAACAATTTGATGTGGTATTGACTGGGAATTTATTCGGAGATATCCTATCTGATGAAGCCAGTGTAATTACAGCATCAATTGGAGTTTTAGCATCAGTTTCAATTGGAGAAAAACACGTTTTATTTGAACCTGTACATGGATCTTATCCACACGCAAAAGGAAGAAATATTGCTAATCCGTTTGCAGCGATACTTTCGGCAGCGATGTTGCTAGAATATTTTGGTTTAACCGAAGAAGCTAAAAAAGTGTACGAAGGAGTAGAGAAGGCAATCGAATACAATGTGGTTACAATAGATTTAAATCCAGATACAAAATTTGGAACCAATGAAGTAGGGGAATTTGTTTCTAACTTCATTTTAAATAAAGATGATTTAATGTACTTTAATAATGATAATGTGCATTTAGGTCAATCAACAATAGTATAATACAATGTTTTGACATATAATTAAGTTTAATGATAAGAAATTCGTAAAATTTTATTTTTTATTTTTTTAAATATAAAGGTTTTTATACTTTTGTTGCATCAAAAAAAGAAAATGAAAAATTCAATTGTAATAGTTTCTGTCGTTAATGTCATTGTTGTATCAACAAGTGCATAAGGGAAGCTATTAATATAATTGAAAAATAATATTATATAACTCCCATAAATTGGGAGTTTTTTTTTGGAATTATATCAGACAAAAAATAAAAAAAATAAGATGGAATTAAATAAATACAGCAAGACGATTACTCAGGACGAAACACAACCCGCTTCTCAAGCGATGTTTTACGGAATTGGATTAACAGAAGAAGATCTTAAAAAAGCACAGGTAGGAATTGTAAGTATGGGTTACGACGGAAATCCGTGTAACATGCACCTAAATGATTTGGCTAAAGATATTAAGACTGGTGTCTGGAAAGAAGATTTAGTAGGGTTGATTTTTAATACTATTGGAGTTAGTGATGGTATTTCAAATGGGAATGATGGAATGCGTTTTTCTTTAGTTTCTCGCGATGTAATTGCCGATTCTATCGAAACAGTTATGGGTGCACAATGGTACGATGGTATGATTGCTGTTCCAGGTTGTGATAAAAATATGCCAGGAGCTTTAATGGCTATGGGAAGAGTAAATCGCCCATCTATTATGGTTTATGGAGGATCTATTCATCCAGGAAAATGGAAAGGTCAGGATTTGAATATTGTTTCTGCATTTGAAGCTTTAGGAAAAAAAATCAGTAACACCATTACGCCAGAAGATTTTAAAGGTGTAATTCAAAATGCTTGTCCAGGTGCAGGTGCTTGCGGTGGAATGTACACGGCTAACACGATGTCATCAGCAATTGAAGCATTAGGAATGAGTTTACCTTACAGTTCATCTAATCCTGCTTTAAGTCCAGAAAAAAAACAAGAATGTGTTGATGCTGGAAAAGCGATTAGAATATTATTGGAAAAAGATATTAAGCCAAGAGACATTATGACTCGTAAAGCTTTCGAAAATGCTATTACAATGGTAGCTGTTTTAGGAGGTTCTACAAATGCAGTAATGCACTTAATTGCAATGGCTCATTCAGTAGGTATCGAATTAACATTAAAAGATTTCCAGGATATTAGTGATAAAACACCATTATTAGCCGACTTGAAACCAAGTGGTAAATACTTAATGGAAGATTTACATAATGTAGGTGGTGTTCCTGCAGTAATGAAATATTTACTAAAAGAAGGCTTCTTACACGGAGATTGTTTGACTGTAACAGGAAAAACAATTGCTGAAAATTTAGCTTCAGTTCCTGATTTACATGATGGACAAGAGGTGATTTTTGAAATCCAAAAAGCATTAAAAGCAACTGGAAATATTCAAATTTTATACGGAAATATTGCTTCAGAAGGTTGTGTTGCAAAGATTAGTGGAAAAGAAGGAGAATTTTTTGAAGGTACAGCTGTAGTTTTTGAAGGAGAAAAAGATGTAATCAGAGGAATCCAAGCCGGTGAAGTTAAACCAGGTAATGTCGTCATTATCCGCTATTGCGGTCCAAAAGGTGGTCCTGGAATGTCTGAAATGTTAAAACCAACCTCTGCTATTATGGGAGCTGGTTTAGGAAGCAGTGTAGCTTTGATTACTGACGGACGTTTCTCTGGAGGTTCTCACGGTTTTGTAGTAGGACATGTTACTCCGGAAGCTTACGAAGGTGGCGGAATTGCTTTAATTGAAAATGGAGATGTTATTACAATTGATGCGGTGAAAAATACCATCAACATGAAAATCTCTGAAGAAGAATTTGCAAAACGTAAAGCCAACTGGAAACAACCAGAATCACCAATCAAACAAGGAGTTTTACTAAAGTATATGCGTTCAGTATCCAGTGCATCTGAGGGATGTGTTACTGACAAATAATAAATAACAATATCAATCGCAATACCAATGAAAATATAAATAATCAGTTTAGTATTGAAATTGATTTTTGACATTGCCATTGAAATTGATTTTTTGAAAAAAAATAAAGTATGAAAATATCAGGAGCAGAAGCAGTTATCAGATGCTTATTAGCCGAAGGAGTTGACTTAGTTTATGGATATCCAGGTGGTGCCATAATGCCAGTTTACGACGAATTATATAAATTTCAAGATCAATTGCACCACGTTTTGGTGCGTCACGAACAAGGTGCGGCTCACGCTGCGCAAGGTTTTGCCAGAGCTACAGGAAAAGTAGGAGTTGCTATTGCAACTTCAGGACCAGGAGCAACAAATCTGGTTACAGGTATTGCTGATGCTCAAATCGATTCTACTCCAATGGTTTGTATCACTGGACAAGTAGGGAAACATTTATTAGGTTCTGATGCTTTTCAGGAAACAGATATTATTGGAATTTCGACTCCGGTAACCAAATGGAATTACCAAATCACAGAAGCTGATGAGATTCCAGAGATTATGGCAAAGGCATTTTACATTGCCCGTTCCGGTCGTTCAGGTCCTGTATTAGTTGATATTACTAAAAACGCACAGTTTGATACTTTAGATTTCAGTTATAAAAAATGTAACGATATTAGAAGTTATCATCCAAAACCAGTTCTAAAAATAGAAAAGGTGAAGGAAGCGGCTGCGGTTATTAACCAGGCTAAGAAACCAATGATTATTTTTGGTCAGGGAATTATTCTGAGCAAGGCCGAGGAAGAATTGAAAGCTTTGATTGAAAAATCAGGAATTCCTGCGGCTTGGACAATTTTAGGACTTTCTGCTTTACCTACAGAACATGAGTTAAATGTTGGAATGGTAGGAATGCACGGAAATTACGGACCCAATGTTTTAACTAACGAATGTGATGTTTTAATTGCATTAGGAATGCGTTTTGATGACCGTGTTACTGGAAATTTAGCAACTTATGCAAAACAGGCAAAAGTAATTCATTTTGAAATTGACCCAGCTGAGATTGATAAAAACGTAAAAACGGAAGTTGCTGTATTAGCCGATTTAAAAGAAGCTTTAACAGCATTATTACCTCTTATTGAAAAGAATGCTCACGAAGAGTGGCATAACGAATTCAAAAAGAAATACGAAATCGAATTGGATGCAGTTATTAATGAAGAATTGGCTCCAACCAATGGTAAAGGAATTTCAATGGGAGAAACTATAGAAATGATTAACAAACACTCAAAAGGTGATGCGATAATGGTTTCTGATGTTGGGCAACACCAAATGTTTACTTGTCGTTATTCT
The DNA here is from genome assembly GCF_041729735.1 of Flavobacterium magnesitis. Lineage (NCBI taxonomy): Bacteria > Pseudomonadati > Bacteroidota > Flavobacteriia > Flavobacteriales > Flavobacteriaceae > Flavobacterium > Flavobacterium magnesitis. Next base: position 46,343 of record NZ_JBCFQK010000015.1, read on the forward strand.
AAATTCAATCAAACTAAAAGTAATGTAACTTCTGGAGGTTTAGGAACTATGGGATTTGCTTTACCAGCAGCAATTGGAGCTAAAATGGGACGTCCGGATCGTGAAGTTGTTGCCATTATTGGTGATGGAGGTTTCCAGATGAACATTCAGGAATTAGGAACTATTTACCAAACTAAGGTTCCAGTTAAGATTGTGGTTTTAAACAACGAATTTTTAGGAATGGTAAGACAATGGCAAGAATTGTTTTTTGACTATAGATATGCTTCTACAGTAATGGTAAATCCTAACTTTTGTGCTATTGCAGAAGGGTATTATATCAAAGCTAGAAAAGTAACTAAGAGAGAAGAATTAGATGAAGCAATTGCTGAAATGATGGCTTCTAAAGACTCTTATTTCCTTGAAGTTATGGTTGAAAAAGAAAACAATGTATTCCCAATGATTCCAACAGGAGCTTCGGTTTCTGACATCCGATTAAGTTAATATTATGGAAAATAAAACATTCACCATTTCTGTTTATTCAGAAAACAACGTTGGCTTATTGAACAGAATATCAGGGATATTCTTAAAGCGCCACATTAATATATTGAGTTTAAATGTATCCGAATCGGAAATTGAAAACGTTTCTCGATTTGTAATTGTAGTAGATACTACTGAAAAATGGGTACAAAATATTGTTGGACAAATAGAAAAACAAATTGAAGTAATAAAAGCGTTTTATCATATCGATGAAGAAACCATCTTTTTAGAAAGTGCTTTATTCAAAATCAATTCTAGTTTATTATTTGACGAAAGACAAATTCAAAACATCATTAAAGAAAGTCATTCGGAAATTGTAACCGTATCCAGAGACTTTTTTGTAATCTCAAAATCAGGAAGACGTTCAGAAATTGAAGAACTACATTCAAAATTAAAACCTTTTGGAATTATGCAGTTTGTGCGTTCGGGAAGAATATCCGTTTCTAAAGAGAAAATGGAAGTAACAAGTTTATTATTAGAAGAATTAAAATCATAAATTAAATATTAAAAAATGGCAAATTATTTCAATTCATTACCACTTAGATTACAATTAGAACAATTAGGCGTTTGCGAATTCATGGATCAATCAGAATTTGCTAATGGAATCGAAGCTTTAAAAGGTAAAAAAGTAGTTATTGTTGGTTGTGGTGCTCAAGGTTTGAACCAAGGTTTGAACATGAGAGATTCAGGTTTAGATATTTCTTATGCGTTGCGTGCTGAAGCTATTGCTCAAAAAAGAGCTTCTTTCATGAACGCTGCTGATAATGGTTTCAAAGTGGGAACTTATGAAGAATTAATTCCAACGGCTGATTTAGTTTGTAACCTTACACCAGATAAACAACATACTGCTGTAGTTACTGCAATTATGCCATTAATGAAACAAGGAGCTACTTTAGCTTATTCTCATGGTTTTAATATTGTTGAAGAAGGAATGCAAATTCGTAAAGACTTAACAGTTATTATGTGTGCTCCTAAATGTCCAGGTTCTGAAGTACGTGAAGAGTACAAAAGAGGATTTGGTGTACCAACACTTATCGCTGTTCACCCTGAAAATGATCCAAATGGCGTAGGTTTAGACCAAGCTAAAGCTTATGCTGTTGCAACAGGAGGAAATAGAGCAGGAGTATTGCGTTCTTCTTTCGTAGCTGAAGTAAAATCAGATTTAATGGGAGAGCAAACTATTCTTTGTGGATTGTTGCAAACAGGTTCTATCTTATGTTTTGACAAAATGGTAGCTGAAGGTGTTGATGCAGGATATGCTTCTAAATTAATTCAATACGGATGGGAAACGATCACTGAAGGGTTAAAACATGGTGGAATTACAAACATGATGGATCGTTTATCTAACCCTGCTAAAATTGCTGCATTTAATGCTGCTGAAGAATTAAAAGACATCATGCGTCCGTTGTTCCAAAAACACATGGATGATATTATCTCTGGTCATTTTTCTAAAACAATGATGGAAGACTGGGCAAATGATGATAAAAACTTATTGTCTTGGAGAGCAGCAACTGGAGAAACTAATTTCGAAAAAACACCAGCTGGAGATGTTGAAATCTCTGAGCAAGAATACTACGATAATGGAGTATTAATGGTAGCTATGGTTAAAGCTGGAGTAGAATTAGCTTTTGAAGCTATGACTGATTCAGGAATTATCGAAGAGTCTGCTTACTACGAGTCATTACACGAAACACCACTTATTGCTAACACAATTGCAAGAAAGAAATTGTTCGAAATGAACCGTGTAATCTCTGATACTGCTGAGTACGGATGTTATTTGTTTGATCACGCTGCTAAGCCATTAATCGCTGAGTACGTTAAAAATGCACCATCAAACTTAATTGGTCGTCCATTTAACAACGGAAACAACGGAGTAGACAACAAAGAATTAATTGAAGTAAATGATATCATCCGTAACCACCCAGTTGAAGAAGTAGGAGCTTGGTTAAGAGAATCAATGACTGCAATGAAAAAAATCGTTTAATCACGAATTTTTAATAAGCTAGAAAGCGGAGTAATTATTTACTTCGCTTTTTTTGTGCTTTTTATTTTTTTAGGAGCAGACCTTTTTAGCTTATAATAACGAATGCTCTCGCTTTCCGTTGCAATCTTTTCTTTTTTAAGAAAAAAAGAAAAGGATTTCCACTGCAAATGAAATTCACTGAACTCCAATGAAAATAAATGTTAGGTGAAGTAATCGGGGTTAGGAAATAACTTTTTTATTTCCAAAAAAACTTTTTCAAAATCATTTATAGAGTAAATTAGTTTAATTCTTCGTAAGAAAAAATAATATACTTACATTGTAAAATAGAAGCTACTATCATAGAATAAGCACATCTAACATGTAAAATTTGTAGCTATTTTATGATTTATTATATTAAGAATGGATTTGTTGTGAAAAACAGAAAAAAAAATGTCAAAAAGGAAAGATAGAAAACTTACAAAATTAGAATTATCATATTTAGAAGAATTGGAGTTGTATGATAAGGTGTTAGCTTTTACAGCTCTAGTTTCATTAAATCAACATAATATACAAACAGATGGACGTGGCATACGTGCTGTTAAAATATTTACAAGGCAAACCTTAACAGCTATATCGCTTAGTAAATTATTACCAAGACCAATTTCATCTAGACCAACTGATGAAGATGTGTGGGATATTACTTCTATTGCCTCCCTTACAAGAAATATTATTGAAACATATTTAAGTATGTATTATTTTGGAACTGAAAAAATATGTGAAAGTGAAGCCGAATTACGTTTCTTTATATTACAATTACACAGGAATTTAGAATGGTATTCGATTAGAAAACAGGAAATGGATTTAACAGAATTAAAACAGTTTGAAGATGGAATTGCTAACGAAAAGATTCGAATAAAAAACCATGTTTATTTATCTAAATTACCTAAAGATCAAAGAATAAGGGCTATTCAATTCAGAGAAATGTATAAAACAAAAGTTGAATTTGAACAAGAACTTTATGTTTGTAAAGATTTGAGAATACATTATAGACAGCTTTCAAACTTAGTACATCCATTACCATTATCAATTGAAAGAATAGATAATGGTAAAGGAAGAGGTTTAGGGACGGATCCAGATGTTAATTACAGTCTGATTTTTGTGATGCTAGCAAGAAGATACCTTGCTGCATCAGTTATTGGAATTGTTAATCATTTTCCCAATGAATTAGGAAAAAAATTAAAAAATGAACTAGAATTAATAAGACCGCTTGAAAACGCAGGATTTAACTAAATTACATTATTGTATTATTGCAGCAACTAAAAAAGAATTATATGTCAGAACAATCATTATTTATCCCAAAATTTTTTGAAAACAATGATTATTTTATCGATGAGAAAGTAAATTATTTTAAATTTGGAAATACCTATAATATATTTAACAAAAGCGGAGAACAAGTTGGTGTTATCAATCAAAAAGTAACGAGTTGGCACAAAGTTTTACGTTTGTTTTTGAATAAAGCAATGTTTCCGTTTTTATTGGAAGTGCATAATATGGATAGTGATTTACAAGTGAGTATCAAAAGAGGTTGGACTTTCTGGATGAGTAAAATTGTTATTGTTGATCCAAATGATAAGACTATTGGAACTATTAAACAAAAATTTAAATTTTTTAAACCAACTTTTATCATTGAAAATGCTGTTGGGAAAACAATTGCTAGAATTACGGGTGATTGGAAAGCTTGGGATTTTAAAATTAATGATGCTAATGAAAAACCTATTGGTACAATCAATAAAAAATGGGGAGGCGTTATGAAAGAAGTTTTTACAAGAGCTGATAAATATTATGTTGCTGTAAATCCAGATTACACAGAAATCACCAATAAAATTACCATTATTTCTTGTGCAATAACTATTGATATGGTTCTTAAAAACAATAAATAAGCTAAAAATGACAAAAAAAACTACCACTTCCGCCGTTTAATTTTGAAACGGCAACTCAGAAAGTACAAATTGCAGAAGACGCCTGGAATACTAAAGATCCTGAAAAAGTTTCACTGGCTTACACCATTGATACCGAGTGGAGAAACAGAGATCTTTTTATTAATGGAAGAGAAGAAGCAAAACAATTTTTGACTGCCAAATGGGAAAAAGAATTGGATTATAAACTCAAAAAAGAACTTTGGGCTTTTACCGATAACAAAATTGCAGTTCGTTTTGAATACGAATGGCGTGACAATGAAGGACAATGGTTTCGCTCTTACGGCAATGAAAACTGGGAGTTTGACGAAAATGGTTTTATGAGAAAACGTTATGCAAGCATTAACGACTTAGCAATAAACGAAACTGATAGAAGGTTGTAATAAAGCTTTCTATTTAATTTAGTGTTTGAAAATCAGGATATTGAAATGCTTTTGAACTTACTTCGCATCTAGTTCATTTTAAAATAGGAGTTAGAAAACATCGTTGTATAGAATAAATTTGTAATTTTGAACAGAAGCTTTAGTCATGGACATACAAACTAGAAAAATAGAATTTATTCAAGAATTTCTCAAAATTCAAAGTGAGGAAGCTATTGCTCAGTTTGAAAATTTACTAAAAAAAAGAAAAAATAGCGATAGTGAAGATGCTTTTAAGCCAATGACTATCGAAGAGCTTAATAAGAGAATAGATAAGTCTGAGAAGGATTTTAAAACTGATAAATATAAATCCAGTTTTCAACTTTTGTTAAAATATTTTTAGAAACGAAACAATTAATCTTAATTCAAAAAAAGCGAAGTAATAATCTACTTCGCTTTTCTGTTTTTATAAAATAGGTGTTTTTAAACGGTGTTTTGAATAATTTGCATTTTTGTTAGGATTGAATTTCATTATTTTGATTAAATTGCATTGATTAATGATTTATTTTGTTTTAAAAATAGAATCAGATTTAATACATTTATAAAAAATACAAACAGGGATGAGTTACTATAAAGTTGATAATTTAGAGCAATATTTTAAGCATTACAATAAGTCAATTCGTGAACCAAGAAAATTTTGGGGAAAAATTGCCGAAGAAAATTTTACCTGGTACCAGCCATGGGACAAAGTAGTAGAATTTGATATGGCAGAAGCTGATGTTCAGTGGTTTGCTGGTGCGAAACTAAATATCACCAAAAATTGCATTGACAGACACTTAAATAAAAGAGGAGAGAAGACTGCCATTATTTTCGAACCCAACAATCCAGACGAAGAAGCCTTACACATCACTTATAATGAATTGCACCAACGAGTGTGCAAAATGGCTAATGTTTTGCGAGAGCAAGGCATAAAAAAAGGAGATCGTGTTTGTATCTACTTACCCATGATTCCAGAATTAGCGGTAGCTATTTTAGCTTGTGCCAGAATTGGAGCGATTCACTCAGTAGTTTTTGCAGGTTTTTCATCCAAAGCTTTAGCTACTAGAATTAATGATAGTGATAGTAAAATGGTCATTACTTCTGATGGTGGTTTTAGAGGAAATAAAACTATTGAATTAAAAGAAATTGTTGACGAAGCATTAGATAGAAGCCCATCAGTTAGTACTGTTTTAGTAGTAAAAAGAACTAATACAGCAGTGAACATGAAAGAAGGCAGAGACATTTGGTTGCAACCTTTATTAGATGAAGCTTCAGATAATAGTGTTGCCGAAATTATGGATGCCGAAGATCCTTTGTTTATTCTTTATACTTCTGGTTCTACTGGAAATCCAAAAGGAATGGTGCATACTACAGCGGGTTATATGGTTTTTACAGCCTATACCTTTAAAAATGTTTTTAGTTATGAAGAAAATGATGTGCACTGGTGTACTGCCGATATTGGTTGGATAACAGGACATTCCTATATATTATACGGACCATTATTGAATGGAGCAACAACTGTAATCTTTGAAGGTGTACCTTCTTATCCAGACCACAGTCGTTTTTGGCAGGTAATTGAAAAACATAAGGTGAGTCAGTTTTACACGGCACCAACTGCTATTAGAGCTTTGGCAAAAGAAAAAATAGAATACGTTCAAAAATACCATTTAGAAAGTTTAAAAGTTATTGGATCAGTAGGCGAGCCTATTAACGAAGAAGCTTGGCACTGGTTTAACGATCACGTAGGAGAAAAAAAATGTCCTGTTGTAGATACTTGGTGGCAAACAGAAACTGGAGGAATTATGATTTCGCCATTGGCTTTTATAACACCTACAAAACCTACGTATGCAACTTTCCCCTTACCTGGAATTCAAGCCGTTTTAATGGATGATAAGAGAAATGAAATTGAAGGAAATCAAGTGGTGGGAAGTTTATGTATTAAGTTTCCATGGCCAGGAATGGCAAGAACAATCTGGAATGATCACCAACGTTATAAAGACACTTATTTTTCTCAATATCCGGGTAAATATTTTACTGGTGACGGTGCTTTGCGTGACGAAGTGGGTTACTATAGAATTACGGGTAGAGTAGATGATGTAATTATTGTTTCTGGGCATAATTTGGGTACAGCACCAATAGAAGATGCTATCAATGAACATCCAGCAGTTGCCGAAAGTGCTGTAGTAGGTTTTCCACATGATGTAAAAGGAAAAGCTTTATATGGTTATGTTATTCTAAAAGAAACAGGAGAAATTAGAAATAAGGAAAATCTTTTTATCGAAATTAACCAACACATCACAGATCACGTTGGTCCAATTGCAAAACTGGATAAAATTCAGTTTGTTTCGGGATTACCAAAAACACGTTCGGGAAAAATTATGCGTAGAATTCTTAGAAAGATTGCCGAAGGTAATTTTACAGACTATGGAGATATGAGTACCTTATTGAATCCTGAAATTATTGAAGAAATTCAAAACGAAAAAAAATAATATTATTTGGTAACAAATAGTTTATATAACAGAAAAGCTGCTTCAAAATCGAAGCAGCTTTTTTTATTTTAATCCTAATTTGAATTTTAATTTCAAAAAGAGTAAAGCAATTGTGTATGCTTTTTCAGTTACCGAATTCCCTGATGTGGTCGGAATTTTATAAAATGCAGCCAGTTCATCAAGAGATATTTCTTTGTCTTCTGGAAGTTCGTGTAATTTTCGATGCATAATAGCAATATCTAAAGCATCATTACGCAATTTTCCACAGTCTAAACGTTCTAAAGTAGCATTTACCATCTCCATGTCAGAGGCAATTTCATGACCTACTATAACGCCATTTCCTAAATATTCAACAAACGATTTAAAAGCTTCAGGTTCTGATAATTTAAGTAATTTACTTTCAATGATGTATTCATTAGAAAGGTGATTGTCGTGCATAAAACGGTATTGCAACAAAATAGTTTCAAAACTATCTTTAATCAAAACAGAATCATTTTCAACGGCAAAAGCGCTAATGAAAGTAATAACATCTTTTTCAACAGAATCTCCAGTTGCTTCGGTTGATAGTATAACGTATCGATTTGTTTTTTTTGAAAATTTAGCTAAATATTCTTTCCAGAATTCCGGATGTTCTTTATTAATATTTTTTAACCAGTCTAACATAAATCTATGAGAATTGTGTGAGTTGAAACTTATCCTTAATTAATTCTTCCAATTCTTTCATTGGAATCAGCGCATTTTTAAGTTTTTCTCTATCAATTTTTGATAGTTCCTCTAAGTTAATATATTGTCCTGAATTTTCATTTTTTAAACCTTCTAAAGTTCTAATTTTTGTTAAAAATAAATAAGCTTCAGCACAGTTGAGATAAATTTCGGAATGTTTTGGGTCAACTATAGCCAATTGTTTGAATCGGGTATAGGTATTATTGATTCCTTTGATATCATAACTCAAGGTGAAAAGTCGTGCACTATCAATCAATGGCATTAATGCTCTGGTTTTTATATCAAATTTATCTTTATGAATTCCTTCTTCTTCAACCAGAAATTTTTTGAAAAAACTCAAAGGCGAATTTTTTCTCAAAGCATCATTTCCTAGAAAATCAAAAAACAAAGTATTGTTAACCGCATTTTCAAAAACAATATTATTGATTGCTGTTTCTATTTTTTGTTCGCCAATAACCAACTCATAATCAAAGAAAATACTACTTAAGTTAGCTGAATTTTCTCTTGTAGCATTCATCCAATTACTGTATTGTTTTATCCAGTCAGTCAATGACTTACACCACATCATATTGCTTGCCATGTGTCCGTGAGGACAGAGTTCGTAACCTATGGTTTCTAAAAGAGTGGTTGTCTTTTTTCCAAGCTTTAAAAAATAGTCTTTTACTTCAATATACTTGTCCTGAGCGACATCTTCAAAAACTAAAATACTATCTTGATCCGTTAATAAAAGTTGCTCTTTTCGTCCTTGACTACCGATACTCAACCAGGCAAATCGCGCAGGAGGGGAGCCTAATTCTAAAATAGACAATTCGACAACTCTTTTTAAAATCGCATAGTTGATTTCGCTGGCAATATTAGTAATATGGGTTAATGGAATGTTTTTTTGAATTGATGACTGAATTAAATTTGTCAATCGATTACGGATTTCTTTAAGTTCTTTTGAAGACAAAGAACGTTTTATTTCTTTAATCAAAACACCAGGATTACTGGCTTGAGCTGCAATTAAATCGTGTTCAGAAATTACTCCTTTTATTGTAGATTTATCGGTTCCGTCAATGGTTACACACAAATGAGTGACATTATTTTTCAGCATTAACAATTGGGCTTCTGCCAAAGAAACATTTTCTAAAACCGTAACCACCGGCGACGACATGATATTTCTAACAGGCGTATTAATAGGAAAACGCCCAGTTGCAATTTTTGAAGCTAAATCAGCATGCGTTACAATCCCGATTGGACCATTTCTTTCGAAAATGATAACATTGTTTTTTAAGGATTCGGCCATTAATTGTGCCACTTCCTGAGCAGTATTGTCTGATGTAGCCAAAAGTGGCGTGGTATTATAAGCTAAGGTTTGAAAAAATTGTGCTTCCGATTGTTTTTCAGAATAAAACATTCCGTCAGAAACTAAATTTCCCTGAGACGAACGGTCATCAGGCAAATTGCTGGCAAAATTCTCTAATAAAAAGTTTAAAACCTCTGAATTATTTGCCAATAAAGGCTTAAAAACAGCAATAGGAATAGCATATACCAGACTTTCTTCTCTGGCTTTAGCCGTCATTTTATAATTGTTTTTTGCAAAAAACGGACGCAAACCAAAAATGGTTCCTTCATGACATTTATTAATAATACTTTCTTCGGCGTCAGCAATTACAGAGATATTGACAACTCCCGAAGCCACAACATAAAAGCTGTCGTGTAGCGCATCATTAATTTTAAATAAAGTCTGTTTTTTTTCTAAACTTACAACACGAATATTGCTAGCTATTTCAGCTAATTGATCTGATGTAAGCTGATTAAAAGGCTCGTAAATTTTTAAAAATTCAGCTATTTGTTCTGCAATTATATTCATGGGATTATAATAAATTATACTACAAAACTACTAAAATAAAACAGTTAAAATTAATTTCATTTCTATCTTAGACGTATTGTTTATAAAAAATGTTTTTAGACTAAATATAATAAAACCCTAAACTAGATTATAAATTGTATTTAGATTTAAATATGTGCGAAGGAGAGGAATTATTTATAATAAAATGAAATATTCTATTTTACATAATATAAATTATAGTTCATTTTAAAATAAAGGAAATAACAACTAAACCATCATCTATTTTCAACAAGCATTATTGTCTTTAAAAATTCTATAGTTCGTTCAATGTCAAAATATTTGTCTTTTAAAAGTTTTACTTTGTAGTTTTCTGGTAAATAATCACTCCATTTAGAAAAATCTAATAATGCTGGATTTGACTTCAAAAGTTTAGAAATATGGCTATCAATATTTATTAATGGTACAGAAACAGAACTCCATTTAGAAATTAATTCTTGTTTAGAAACTTGAATATAAAATGAACTGTTAGCATCGTCAAACATATTTTTTATTCCAACTATATCTAAAAGTAATTTAATTGTTCTGTTTATTCGTGTTCCTGTAAACGTAAAAAGTTGTAGATTTTTGTCTGATGATTGCAAAGGTCGTTCAGAATGTAAATCCTTAATATTGAAAACAGAGAATTCTTTTCGAAGGATTTCTATTTCATCACAACTTGCTTGGTCGAGAAAATCGTAATCCGTTTTAGAATAAAGAACTTCAACCATTTTTTCTCTAATTCTTTGATGTATTGCACCGCCACTACCAAAAAACATTGGCTTCTTTCCATCTTTTGCCGGAATCACTTCTATTTTTTTTGATTTATGGTCAACGAATTTAATTTTCCAAATTTTAGCAGAAAGTAAAATATTTTCGTCTTCAATAATTTGTGGCGAAAATGGCACTTCACCAATTTTATTACCTGCGTTTACAACTTTGAAATTTTCTTCAGTCTTAAATACACTGTAAAAATCACGACTGTTTACTACTTTCTCTCCTTCAATACCAATTATAACTTCATGTTCCAATTTTTCAAGGAAATCAATTTCAATTAAGTGATTAAGTATTTCTTCAATTTCAAATAATTCAATTCCTTTAAAAGCCGAATTTGCACAAAGTTGTTTTATTAAATTAGTTAATTTAATTCCTGAATATCCTTTTGTTATGGACAAAGCTTGATGAACTAAAATATCATAAGGCTTTTCGTTTTTTTGAGGCGGTTCAATAAAACCCTCTTTATATAATAGCCAACAAGCAATTGATTGAAGCAAACTCCATTCATTTGTAGCATAAAAAAACAGATTACTGCTTATACCTTCTTTTCGTCCACTTCTGCCAACACGTTGAATTAGTGAAGCAATACTATGAGTTGCATCAATTTGAACCACTGCGTCAACCGCTCCAATATCAATACCTAATTCTAATGTAGATGTGCAGGAAATGCAAAAAATTTGTCTATTGTTATTCTTTGCAAAGTATTCAACATACTCTCTAACTTCTCTATCAACTGATGAATGGTGCGAAAAATAATTAGAATGACCATTTAAACGCTCCGAAATCTTTTTTAGCTTAACTGCAACCTCTTCGACTCTTCCTCTACTGTTGGGAAAAATTAAAACGGTACTGTCTTTCGTTTCAATGTATAAATCTTTTAAAAGTTCTAATGGTAAATCAATGGTTGTACTTTTAAAATATCTAAATACTGTATTGATTTCTTTTGCAGTTCTGTCTAATAATACCTTTGTTTTTGATTCATCTCCTGTAAATTTTTTAGCTTCATCATAATCACCGATTGTTGCAGATAGTCCAACAATACTAAACGATGTTGAATTCACTTGCTTTAATCTTGATAAAATAGATTTCAACTGAATTCCTCTGTCTGTGCCTATAAATGAATGAATCTCATCTATGACTACATATTTAAGATTTGAAAATAATTGCCTTACATTGAAAGGTTTATTTACAAACATTGCTTCCAAAGATTCGGGAGTTATTAGAACAATCCCTTTGGGATTTTTTAACAACTTATCTTTTACTGTTTTGTTGGCTTCTCCATGCCATTTTACAACATCTACATCAAGGTTTTTGCAAAGTTCTTCTACACGATAAAATTGGTCGTTTATTAAAGCAATTAAAGGCGAAATATAAAGTACTTGAACACCCGACTCATTGAAATCAACTTTTGAAAGGATTGGTAAAAAAGCGGCTTCAGTTTTTCCAGATGCTGTCCGTGATGCTAAAATATAATTATCATCTGAACCTAGTATTCTTATAATTGCCGCATTTTGAATTGGTCGCAATTCCTCCCAACCTTTGTCACGAATAAATTTCCGTATCGGTTCTGAAAGTAAATTAAACGACATTATAATTCTTCAATGCTGTCTAATGAAAAGACATCAGGTCTTTCATCTGAAATTTCAAGTCCTCCAAATAATTTAATTTTGTCCACTGTTGGATTTTGACGAATGATATTTAGAATATTTAAAAAATCTCGAATTACTTCTCTTGGCGTTAGAAATTCAGAAGCTCCAGGCTTATTAAATAACTCTTCCATAAATTGTTGGATATCATAATCATTTATTGATAGTTCCGTTTTATAGTTGTAATCAAATATTGCTTTTAAATTTTTTAGCAATACAAATATTTCATTGTGATCTAGTGGAAGTAAACGAATTACAGGTTGTGCAAAATCTCTTATTTCCGATGTTTCATATTTATTGTTTACCAATCTTGTTTTTAAAGCATCATAACTAAAAAGACCTCTGCGTTGATTTTCTAAAACCTCTTTTGTACCCGCAAAATTGAAAAATAAATTGTTTACCTTTCCTTGAAAGCAATCATTGTATATAGTAAGTATTTTTTCGTAATTTTTCTCTCTAATAGCAGAGTTTGAAATTTTGTAAAGATTAATAGCTTCATCAAGATTTACCATAAAACCACTATAACCCATACTTACAAATAGTTTACAGAAATTTTTGAGCATATCATAATAATTCAAATCATTTATAATTTCTCTAATTCCTAAATCTTGTCTTGCTTCAGTTTTAGTCCTGTATTCGCCTTTCAGCCATTTTAAAGCATTTCTCCTTAATTGCTCATCATCTTTTATATATCCTTCGTAATATTTCATTACCACCAATCCAAAATCAAAACCACCAACATCGGTAATTTCATTGATTGTTTTTTGAATATTGGTCTGAATGATACTCAAATATTGTTCATTTCTAATTTCTGTCAATGAAATTTTATTTTCTTCTGCTGTTTTAGTGACAACTTGCTCAATCCATTTTTCTAATAGAGTCGATAAAGCTCCACCTTCAGGCTTTGTCTGAATAGATACATTATCCATAATGGCGGTATAAAGTGTAACCGCTTTTCCATCATTTGAATACAAACGATTATCAGGAGTAAAGTCTGCATTTGCTACTACAAATTTCTGTTTCAAAGCCACTGTATTAAGTAAATGAAGCATAAAGGATTTGCCCGAACCAAAGTCGCCAATCCAAAATTTCACCATACTATGACCGTTCTTTACGTCTTCTAATGCAGTGACTACTGCATTTATTTCTTCGGAACGTCCAACGGCAATATGCTGAACGCCAATTTTTGGGACTACACCTCCAATTAATGAATTGATAATTGATGTAGCTTCTTTGGGTTTAATTTTGTCTATCATTTTATTGAAATTCTTTGAAAATAGTCTGTATTTATTGTGTAATAATCATCTTCTTCCTCAATCAAAACATCATCCAAAAACTCATAACATGTATCGTTGATGCTTTCTATTAATTGATTTTTAAAGACTCCTTTTGATTTAGCAAATATTTCGAATTCGTTTTGAGGTATTGAAAAATTACTTTTTGCGAATAGTTCTAATGCCGTTGTGTGTATTGCAGTAAAAGTTAATTCACTCACAAAAGCGGACTGATAAACTTTCTCGCTTTTTTGAATTATCTCAATTTGAATTTCTTCATTACTTATTTCTTGAGATTTAATACTATTGTTTTCATCTTCAAAATCATCTTTTAGATACTCATTCAAGAGTTCGACTGTTTCAGAATGTTGTTCTAAAACTTCTTTTATTGAATCTCTATTAAGTTGTATTTTTTTACGTTTGATTTTATAAATTTCTGGAATTTGTTTTAAAGCTTTTTCTAAATCCTTATCCTTAATTAATTCACTAATAATTTTTTCAAAATCGTGTAATTGCTCATTCGTTTTAAATAGACTTTTTTGAATGGTTTTTGTATGTTGTTTATTATCAAAAGTTGCAGATTTTAAATCGTGATGTAAATAATGGATATATAGGCAAAGGGATGCTTCCTTATCGTATTTTGCAATAAATTTTGATGCTTCAAAAAATATATTTTCAACTGACGGATTCTTTTTATTTAGCTTTCCAAGAGATATAATGGAGTCTATAAATTCCTTTGGATTGTCATTGTAATTTGAAGTTAATTGTTCAAACTTAATTTTCCAACGATTTGTATTTAGTGCATAAAGTTCAATTTCTGTATCTATATCTGGCTGAGAAACTTTTGAAATTAAAGTTGGCAATAATTCGGTTACTTTTAAAAGTATTTTGATTTCGAACTCTGTTTTAGCTTCTACATTCGTGTAATAATTGTCTGTATTTAATTTGCGTTTATGGCCATAGAATTCACGAACTGCATTTTCACTACATTTAAAAATATGTGAATAAAATGCATTCGAGGCTGTATCAATGCAATATTTATAATTTTCGCTACCATTCCTATATCTGAATTGCTTTCTGGCAATTATATCTGCAACAGCCAAAAACTGCTCATCAAGAGTCATTTCTTCTTGGATGTATTTATTTTTCAAGGCTAAAATTACAGCAATATAAAGCTTAAGAATTTCAAGCCCACAATATTCTATATTGAAAAAGGTATTATATGGATTATAAATAGCATTAAGGAGTTTTACCTCTTCTTTATTCAATTTTAATTTATCCTTGAATTTGTTTCCTAATTTCCAATAGTCATCGTAATAATTATCATTAGAATAAACGTTCGTATTCTTAAATTCAAGAATATTCTCTTTTTCTCTTCTTTTACTGAGAAAAGAATCTGTATAACTTTTAGTTTTTGGATAGTATTTTCCTAAAATATTAAATTGACTTTCTAATGTTGATAAATCTTTATGATTATAATATTCGTTCTGTAAATCATTTAATAAAATAAAAGCATAATTGGTACTTCCTTCTAAATCATAATAGATTCCATTTAGAAAACTGTTTTTGAAAATACGGTAAAATTCTTTCTGTTTAATTGATGCATTATTGATTTCTGCATATTTATATTCATATTCATATTGGATAGGCCATTGCGGAATACCTAATACATATTTAACCAAAACAATATTAGAATTTATTTTCGTGGATTGCCCTGTTACATCAATAATCGACTCATCTTTAATATTGCCATTTAAAGAATTTGTGATTGTAACAGAAACTTTAATGTTTTTATTAAGTATTTGTATCAATTCATTTCGAATTACCTGATCTGATTTATATGTATTATTATTTGAAGAGACATTATTATTTTTATAGTTTTCATCTTTACTTGATGCAATATAAATTATAAAGATAATTATTGCAATTATGAATATTGTCATCATTTTTCTATCGATTATTAAATTCTACTCTATTAACTGGATTAAATCCATTAATTTTATTAAATGACATATTACTAGTAAAATGGTTAATATTGTCTAGTGGTTCACTTAATCCAAAATTTATTTTTTGCATAGTTTCTGCGGAAAATATTATTGACAGAATCAATTTTTCTTCAATATTTCCATTTTGGCAATTTACAATTTTTGTAGTTGCGTTAATTCTTGAATACTTATAGGGTAAATGAGCAAATATTTCTCTTCCCACTCTTAATATACAACTACAAACATGCTGTTGATATAACTCGTTAAATCTTGTTTTAGACATATTTGTTTTAGACAATTTGCCAGTTGACGTTTGTTTTAGTTCATAGTCAGGAATAACATCAAGGCTATTAATAGCCAAATAAATATCAATAAACTCATTATCTAAATTGATACTAATCTCGTTCCCAATTTCTCCAATTTTAGAAAATGGATTAAAATATTCAAGAGCTTTTTTATAAGATTCAATTTGATTTTTCTCCACTCCTATTGATATTTCTTGTAACTTTTCCCAGTTTTTAACACACTCTAAATACTTTTTGAAATTAACATCGTTTTCATTTTCATCTTTAACTTTTGCTTGTTCTAATAGTTCTTTAAGGTTATTTATTTTTTTTGGAATTAAACCAAATAATTTATCTAAAATGGAGGGTTTAAAGTTTTCTAATTGATTTTTAGCAAAATCTTCATTTTTATATTCTCTTTTTGGTTGGACTGGTTTTTCTACGTTTTTAATTTTATTCCAATCAACCACAGAAGAAGACTTCAAGTGAATCGTTTTTAAAGTTAGGATATAATTTTTCCAATCATTTACTGCTTTATAAGCATTTTGAATCTCAATTGATTTTTGACGTGCTTTTTCAATCCTACGCTCATTTGCTTCATAAGATCTTAATGTTTTATATGTAGTCATTAGATTATGATTTTAATTCCGGAAATTCCAACAAACATTTAGAGATTTTATTTTAAAAAATATTTTTATCACTTTCAACTCTATCAATTCCTTCTCTGTGTGCAGCTAAACCTAAATAGTGTTTTTTGTTATCAACTATTTTGTAAATAAACTATTTCCTTTTAACTCTCTATTAAAAAGGAGCCTTTTGGTGCATCATTATAGCAGTAGTAGATAATTTGCCGTTTGTAATCTTTCTCCAAATATAACAACTTTACTCAAAGTAATACATTTCTTGTTATGTAATTATTGTGTTTAATTAATAAATTAATAGGTGTATGAAAAATTCCAATAAAAAAACCGATACATTAATCTGCATCGGTCTTTCTATTTTACGAAAACTTTTATTTTACAACTTCTTCTACTTTTATTTTTTTATCAGGTCTGATAATCATTCGTAACGAATTGTCTTTAGAGAAATAAGCGATCATCCAGTTGTAGAAAGTCTTTATTTTATTTCTATAGGTAATCAATGAAATCAAGTGAATAAAAAGCCAAATGATCCAGGCAAAAGTACCTTTAAAGTGCATTTTGGGTTTAGGTAAATCAACTACAGCTTTTGCTTTTCCAATAATTGCCATTGAACCTTTGTCTAAATATTTAAAAGGAACTAAAGCTTTTCTTTGGATCTCATTTTTTAAGTTTTTTGCCAAATTAATCCCTTGTTGGATAGCAACTTGTGCAACTTGTGGGTGTCCGTGAGGAAAACTTTCGTCATTAAACTGAATACAAGTATCACCGATGGCATAAATATTATCCGTTCCGTTAATTTTATTAAAAGCATCGGTAGTTAAACGTTTGCCACGACCATAACTTTCAGCAGGAAGCCCTTTAAATTCACGTGCAGTAACTCCAGCTGCCCAAATCAGGTTTTTAGTTTGAATGGTTTCTCCATTAGCAAAATGTACCGTATCATCTACATAATCTACTACATTGTTGTTCAATTTGACAATTACTCCTAAATCAGTCAGTTCTTTAAGCGTATCTTGTTGCGATTCCTTACTCATTGGAGTCAATAATGCAGCTGCTCCATCAACTAAATAAATATTACTAACCGAAGTTTCTAATTCAGGATATTCTTTTAAAAGAATGTTTCTACGCATTTCGGCAAACATTCCTGAAATCTCCACTCCTGTAGGCCCTCCTCCAGCAACTACAATAGTCAATAATTTTCTACGCTTACGAATGTCTTTAGTAATAGCTGCTTTTTCTAAGTTTTTAAGCAAAGTGTTACGCATTACAATGGCATCGTTCAGTGTTTTCATTGGAATGGCATTCTTTTTTACATTTTCCATTCCAAAATAACTTGTCTCTGCTCCTGTTGCAAAAACCAGTTTATCGTAGTTTAATTCGCCATTACTTAAAATTATTTTATTCTCCGTAGGTACTACTTCTAATAATTCTCCTAAACGAAATTGCAGATTCTTTTTCCCTGCGAAAAATTTTCTAAAAGGATAACTAATACTTGATGGCTCTAAATAAGCCGTAGCAACTTGATAAATAAGTGGTGGAAAAAAATTGTAGTTGTTCTTATCAACCAGAGTTACATGTACTCCATCTTGATTTAATAATTCCTTTGCAAGATTCATTCCAGCAAAACCGCCTCCGATTATTACGATTTCCATATTTTACAATTTTAAAAAATAATCTCTTTTGTTTATTATCCAAAAGAGTTTTGGATTGTTTTTTATTTTTTTTGTTTTAGTTTTTTAACTGGCTTTTCTACCACTTGGCTTTTATTTTGCAATAAATAATTAGCTAGTATTTTTTCTATTAATTCATCCTTGGTTAAATGATGAAATATGGTTTTTATCTTTGTTTTTAATTCGGTATCTACCTCGTGATTGGGTTTCGTTTTAAAAATTTGTTTTGCCCAAAGCAAAGTATTGTTGTCTTCGATACTAGTTGCAGAAGGTTTTGAAAATGGTTTGAATTGGATACCTAATTCCTTTTCAAAATCAGCAATTTCTATTTCTTCTTCGGCTTGTAAAATAGTTAATGATAATCCGTTTGCTCCTGCTCTGGCGGTTCTACCACTTCTATGAACATAATTTTCATAAGTATCTGGCAAATGGTAATTAACTACATAAGCAATCTCTTTTACGTCAATTCCTCTGGCAGCCAAATCTGTAGCTACTAATATATTGATATGTCCTTCGCGGAATTGTTCCATGATTCGATCTCGAATTCCCTGAGACAAACTACCGTGTAAAGCTCCCGACGAAAAACGATTGATAGCTAAATTTTTAGCTAATTTATTTACGGCAGCTTTTGTTTTGCAAAAAATAATGCCGCGCTGTCCTTCTCTGGAATTCAAAAAGTGCATTAAAACATCTAATTTCTCAATAGGATCTACAACAATGTATTGGTGATCAATACTTTGATTTCCTGAAGTTTCCATATTAGCACTTATTTGCACTACATTTTTATGCAAATAATTCTGAATCAACTGCTTAATCGTTCCTGGCATAGTTGCCGAAAACAAAAAAGTACGGTGATTTTTAGGCAATTCGGCAACAATTTCGTCTAAGCTTTCTTTTAGAATGCTTACCATTTCATCGGCTTCATCCAGAACTAAAAATGAAGTTTCTTTTAGACTGATGGCTTTTCGTTGCAACAAATCAATCAAACGTCCTGGAGTTGCCACCACAATATGGGTAGGATTGCTTAAACGTTCTATTTGTGGTTTTATTGGAATTCCTCCGCAAACAGCAGCAATGGAAACTGCAGGAAGATTTTGAGCAAAAGCCTCTAGGTTTTTAAAAACTTGTTGTCCTAATTCTCTGGTTGGAACTAATATTACGGCTTGTACATTTGGTTTTGAAGAATCAACTAATTGTAAAATTGGTAAACCAAAGGCAGCGGTTTTTCCCGTACCTGTTTTTGCTAATCCTACCAAATCGGTTTGATTTGCTAAGAGCAGCGGAATCACTTGTTCCTGTATAGCTGTAGGAGCAACAAGGTTCAACTGAGTTAAAGTTTGTACTAAAGCTGTCGAAATTCCTAAATCTGAGAATTGTTTGGACATTGTTTTGTTTTATTATTTGTATGAAAAACAGTTTTTCTTAATCTTCATCATCAGGTTCGTTCATGATTTTTTCACGATACTTTTTTCCTAATAACAAAGTCAATTTTAGTTTGTAATCGTCTACAAGCCATTCGCGGTAATTTTTACTGCATTGACTCAAGCATTTTGCGTAACGTTTGATACGACATTCGATATCATCATCTAATTCTTTAGCTAATAGTTTAGCTTCTTGCAAAGTTTCGGTGTTGTACACACACATCGTTGCATGTTGATCCAGTGATTTATCAAGAACAACCTTAGAACGTAAATTTTGTTTTATAGCTAATTTGTGTTCTTCGTCAACATCAAAAGTTACTTCTTCAGTATTAGGAAATTTAGCTCTTAATTCTGGCGGCATGGTGTATTTAAAGTACAACTCGATTTCAGCATCGTCACGTAAATTTTCCAAGTAAAATTCAGGTGATTTAAAGATGTGTTGCCAGTTTACCGGCTCACTCCAAAGTCCAAAACGCGCTGCATTATTCCCTAAATCGATAACCGTAAATTCATCTTTAAGAGGTAATTTACGAGAACCACGACCAATCATTTGGTAATATAAAGTCAATGATTTTGTGGCACGATTTAATATAATGGTTTCTACTGTAGGCTCATCAAAACCTGTTGTCAGGATTCCTACAGAAGTAAGAATAGCATCATCTGTATGTTTGAACCAATGTAAAATTTCTTTTCTTTCTTCGTTGCTACTGGTGTTGTCCAGATGTCGAATTTCATAACCAGCTTCTCTAAAGGTTTCATATACATACAATGACGTATTGATACCATTATTGAAAATTAAGGTTTTTTTGCCTAATGATTTTTCGGTATACGCATGCAATAATTTTTCTTGCATTAAAGTATTCGTATACAAATCATCCGACGATTTTACAGTATAATCTCCGTTAATACCCACTTTTAAGGATGTCAAACCCACATCATAGCTATAGGTGGTGGCTTTCGCCAAAAATCCTTTTTCTATCAATGAACTAATAGTATCTCCAACGATTAATTCATCATAGCTTTGATTCATTGGTAGTTTTATATTAGAACTTAACGGCGTAGCGGTAACTCCTAATATAAAGGCATTGGTAAAGGAGCTTAATAATTTTCTAAATGAGTTGTAATGCGCCTCATCAATAATAACCAAACCAATATTGTCTAATATTAATTTTTCGTCATTGATACGGTTTTTAAGGGTTTCTACCATCGCAACAAAACAAGAATATTCGTTTTGATCGGGTAAATCTTTAACCTTAGAATTGATGATTTTATTTTTAACGCCAAAACCTTTTAACATCTTAGAAGTTTGTTTGCACAACTCGATTCTATGCGTTAAAACAACTACTTTTTTATCGTGTTTGGATAGGTAACGGCGAACAATTTCTGAGAATATTACTGTCTTTCCTCCGCCTGTAGGCAATTGATACAACAGGTGGTGTTGTGCAGGGCCGTTATCGATGCGCTCAAATATGGCATCAATATCTCCTTTCTGGTAGGCATAAAGTTCTTTTTTTTCTTCTTTTTCTATTTCTATCGTACTTTCGAACATTGTTTTTTGTTGGATTTTTGCAAAAATACGTCTAAAAAACAGTTATCTTGTTATATTTAATTTAAAATATTAACTCAATTTGAAATAATTTGGTTTAGAAGGGGATTATTCGTCAATTCGTTCTATAATTAGCAGAAAATCGCTCTTATTTTTCCATTTTTGTTGAATGGTTTCTTCTGTAATAGCTCTTATTCGACTTGTAAATTCGCTCAAAATACCATTTGCTATTGCAAATTGTACGGCCTGATCATAAGAATTGTACATACTTTTATAAAATGCGTCTTGTGTAATAGAGTTTTCGGATGCAAAAGTTTGAGCAATTTCAATAGTATACAACATCACATCAGCTATAATAAATGGGTCTACTCCTAGCGTGATAAAATGTTTGATATATTTTTGAGCCACTGAGCGACGCATTTTGGGACGCTTCCGTTTTTTGGTATTCGAAACTGGAAAATATTCGTGAGAAATTTTCAGTTTGGCTTCTTGAAGTAATTTATCTTCTTTTGGGTTGAATACAAAATCATAAAATTCTTTTACAGGACTAAATTTTTCATACAATTCAATCAGTTGTTCCTGAAGTTGTTCCTTATCAAGTTCGCTCAAATATTTTTTTAAATCTCTTTTACTCATTATAAAAAATTTATGATTACAAAAGTAAATTACTTTGAGGTTTAATACCTATAAAACGAATGATAATCCTTAATTTTGGCATGAAACACTAAAAAAATAACAGCAATGCTTAAGATTTTTAAAATTACTGCCATCCTTGAGGGAATTTCGTATTTGGTTCTATTTTCAAATATGCTTTTTATCAAACCAAATAACTTTGAACTTTATCACCAATTATTATATCCTATTGGAATGAGTCATGGGATTTTATTTATTGCTTACATCATTTTGGCATTTTTATTAAAAACACCTCAAAAATGGAGTATTAAAGATTTTGGAATCATTCTATTGGCTTCTTTGATTCCGTTTGGTACTTTTTATGTAGAAAAAAAATACTGTTAATATGTACCACATATTAAAGCAACTATTCTCTTTTCTATACCCTCTTTTTAAAACCTGGGGATGGAATAATACTATAGCATCTTACACTAGTTTGATAATAAACATTGTGCTGCTCTGTTTTTTATCCTATTTAGTTTACTATGTATTTAGACAGATTTTAGTTGGTTTAATGATTTTTATAGCTCGAAAAACTAAAACTCAGTTTGACGATTTACTGGTTTCAAACAAAACCGCGAAGTATATCGCTCGCTTAATTTTGGTTTTATTTGTGTACAAATCGATTCCTATTATTTTAGAACGTTACGAATACTGGGATGGAGTTTTTGAGAAATTGATAGGGATTTATATTCTTATTTTAGTGCTTTGGATTATCCGTACTGTTTTTAATGCGCTGCGTGATTACTTAAAGCAAAAACCTCGTTACAGCGATAAACCTATTGATAGCTTTATTCAGGTCATCATGATTGTGCTTTGGTTAGTTGGAATTACAATTCTGGTTTCCCAATTGTTCAATATCGATTTTAAAAATATGTTTACCACTTTAGGAGCGGTTTCGGCATTAATTATTTTAATTTTTAGAGATATTATTTTAGGATTTGTAGCCAGCGTTCAGGTAGCTGTAAATGATATGATTCGAATAGGTGATTGGATTACCATAGATAAATTTGGTGCCGATGGTGATGTAATCGAAATCAATTTGACCACAGTTAAAATCCGTAATTTTGATAATACGACCACTACCATTCCTACTTACAGCCTGAGTTCAGATTCGTTTCAAAACTGGCGAGGAATGCTTAAGTCTAATGGGCGACGCATTAAAAGACACCTGCTTATCAAGACGAATAGTATTCGTTTTTTGAATGAAGCCGAATTAGCCGATTTGAAAAAAATCCAATTAATTAGTGATTATATTACCACTCGAGAAGCCGAAATTAATAAATACAATACCGACAGAGGAATTGACAAGTCCCTACCAATCAACGGGAGAAATATAACTAACTTAGGGTTGTTTCGAAAATACATCATTCAGTACCTTCGCAATCATCCGGCTATTAATCAAGATATGGTTTTAATGTGCCGTCAGCTGCAATCTACTTCCGAAGGAGTTCCGCTTGAAATTTACACTTTTGTGACAGATAAAAGATGGGAAAATTATGAATATGTAATGTCTGATATTTTTGATCATGTTATTTCCGCAGTTCCCTATTTTGATCTTGAAATATTTGAATTACCTTCTAAAAATTCATTTTTAAATCATAAATATTAGATACGATTTTTTACAAATTCAATTTCTGTTTTTCCATGTGCTTTTGGTTTTCCATCTTCGCCTAAATTTACCATCACGGTCTTGTCAATGGTAATGATAGTTTCACGAGTCATCATATTTCGAACTTCACATTCAAGAGTAATTGAAGTTACTCCAAAACGAACTACATCAATACCTATTTCGATTACATCTCCTTGTTTTGCTGAACTTGTAAAATTAATTTCAGACATATATTTAGTTACCACTTTTGAATTTTCGAATTGAATAATCGTATATAAAGCCAGTTCTTCGTCTATCCAAGAAAGCAGTTTTCCTCCAAATAAAGTTCCGTTAGGATTAAGGTCTTCGGGTTTTACCCATTTTCTAGTATGAAATCTCATAATTTTAATTAATTTATGCTAAAATAAGACTTCCTTGATGATTTTTTTCCTATTTTTAAGAAAAAAAGATGAGTCAGAGAGATAGTTTTTTAAGTGAATTCCGAGGTGCTCCTATAGGTAGTGTTAGCACCCAATCTTCAGCAGATGAAATTTTTCAAAATGAAGTTTTGAGACCCATTTTAAAACTACAAAATGATTTATTTATCGCTTCTTTTCACAATTATATCAGCAAGTACAAACGGGATTTCTATTCGCTCAGCGTAGAAAAAAAAATCGCAACTATCGAAAATGCGATTCAAAAAGACATCAAATTCAGGAATGCTTTAAAAGGAATGATTATTGCCTTATTTACTGTTGATGAATATATTTTGTACATAAAAAATTCATCGAGTTTTAATAAACGAATGATGAATATGCTTATCGAAAGATTAAAAAATCAAGTACAGTTATTTGAAAAAAGTCTTGCCGAATAAGGCTAAGAAAATTAAACTAAATAATCATCTTCAAAAATTAATTTCAATCCCATTTCAGATTAATTTTTTAAAGGGTTAGACTTTTGCAGTTTATACCTTTTGATTTTATTCCACTTAACCTTTTTTGAGTACTAAGAAATTAGTGTTAATAAATTGCTATAAAACATTCTGTTTCAAGGCTAAAATATGAATAATTCTCTGCAATTTCAGCAAGAGTATTATGTTTTTGTTAAAAATAAAATGCTATATTCTAAATATGAATTTAGTATTGATTAATTCATTATAATTGTTAAAACCAAAGTTTATGAAAGAGAACTATTTGAAGTGGTATTCTCCAAATTTGAGTAGAGATATCGAAATGCTTGTATTTGGTCATTCAGGTTATCCTGTAATTTTATTTCCTACTTCTATGGGAAGTTTTCATGAAAACAAAGATATGGGCTTAATCGAATCCGCAAGATGGTATGTCGAACAAGGATTGATACAAATTTATTGCCCAGACAGTATTGATAAAGACAGTTTTTATAACAAACAAATTCATCCTATACACCGCATAGAAAATCACGATTGGTACGACAAAATGATTTCTCATGAAGTAGTAGAAAAGGTAAGACACAACACACCTTCTGGAAAAGTGGTTGTAGCAGGTTGTAGTTTTGGAGGTTATCATGCCGCTAATTTTGCTTTTAGACATCCTGGTTATGTGAGTCATTTATTTAGTATGAGCGGAATTTTTAATATCAAAAGCTATTTAGACGGTTTTCATAACGATACCGTTTTTTATCATTCTCCAGATGATTATTTGCATGGATTAAATGATTACGAATTGTGGAATATGGACATTGCTCTGGGGACTTCTAATTGGGATATTTGTTTTGATGCCAATTTAAAAATAAGCAAATTATTAGCGAATAAAAATATGGATCATTGGCTTGATATCAGACAAGACAAACTACATGATTGGCCACTTTGGAAAGAAATGTTTCCTCATTATTTGTCTCGAATTAAATTTAACTAAACCACTTTAAATTAGAATAGTAAAAAAAAAGAAAAGAAAAATATAAGTATGAAAAAGATTGGAATTTTATTTGGAATGGAAGATACCTTTCCGCAAGCATTTATTGATAGAGTAAATTCAAAAAACGAAAAAGGAATTATTGCCGAAGCAGTTTCTATTGATAAGGTTGTTCAAAATAAAGCCAGCGAATATGCCGTAATTATTGATCGCATTTCGCAGGATGTTCCTTTTTATCGCGCCTTTCTTAAAAATGCAGCTTTAACGGGAACAAATGTCATTAACAACCCTTTTTGGTGGAGTGCAGATGATAAATTTTTTAATAATGCTTTGGCTGATACACTTGGTGTTCCGTTGCCGAATACAGTAATTCTTCCTTCGGCTGAACATCCTACAGATACAACAGCCAATTCGTTTAGAAACCTGAAATTTCCATTAGATTGGGAAGGTATTTTCGAATATGTAAAATTTCCAGCTTATATGAAACCCTATTCTGGTGGTGGATGGAAAAACGTATATCGTTTGGAAAACAAAGAAGAATTCTGGGAAAAACATAAGGAGACTGGACAGTTAGTAATGTTATTACAGGAAGAAATTGTTTTTACCGAGTATTTTAGAGTCTATTGTTTAGGTTGCAAAGCGGTTAAGATTATGCAATATGAACCTAGAAACCAACCTCATTTACGTTATGTTCACGACGGTCCAGCAGTAGATAAAAAGTTATTAGCAACGATTAAAGACTACACTATTCGTCTTTGTAAAGGTTTAGGTTACGATTTTAATACGGTAGAATTTGCAGTTCGTGATGGAATTCCTTATGCTATTGATTTTGGAAATCCAGCTCCCGATGCTGATATTAATTCGGTAGGAGCTGAAAATTTTGAATGGGTGGTTGAAGAAGCTGCTAAAATGGCGATTACAGCAGCAAAAAAACAAAAACCAGGAAAAATCAATCTAACCTGGGGAACATTTATGCAGGAGGCTGTAGGATAAAAATAACAATCGGAAGAATTTAAATGAAAAAGTTGCCTGTTTTTACGTTGGGTATTGAAGAGGAATACCAAATTATAGATCCTGAAACCAGAGATCTACGCTCCCACTTATCCAAAATTGTGGATGGAGCTAAAATATTATTGAATGAACAAGTAAAAGCCGAAATGCACCAATCGGTTGTGGAAGTAGGAACTAATATTTGTAAAAATGTTAAAGAGGCCGAATGTGAAATTAAATTTTTAAGGACTAAAATTGTTGAACTTGCTGAAAAACAAGACCTAATTGTAGGTGGTGCAGGAACACATCCGTTTTCAAAATGGCAAGACCAGGCCATAACTGATGATCCTCGATATCACAATATTATCAATGAATTGCAGGATGCAGCGCGTTCTAATTTGATTTTTGGAATGCACTGCCATGTGGGAATTGAAAGTCGTGAAATTGGTTTAAAATTAATCAATCAGGCTTGTTATTTCTTGCCTCATATTTTCGCTTTGTCTACTAATTCTCCTTTTTGGGAAGGCAGACAAACGGGTTATAAATCCTTTAGAACAAAAGTTTTTGATAAGTTTCCAAGAACAGGATTGCCGGAATATTTTGATTCGGTAGCTTCTTATGATAAGTTTTTGGAAACCTTGGTAAAAACCAATTGCATCGATAATCCAAAGAAAATTTGGTGGGATTTGCGCTTGCATCCTTTTTATGATACCATCGAATTCCGAATTTGTGATATGGCATTAACGGTTGAAGAAACCATGTGTGTTGTATCTATAATTCAGGCAATTGTCGCTAAATTATATCGTCTGAATACACAGAATTTAAAATTCAACACCTATCGTATAGCCTTGATAAAAGAAAATAAATTTAGAGCGGCCCGTTATGGAATTGAAGGGAATATGATTGATTTTGGAGTTCAAAAAGAAGTAGAAACCAGAATGCTTATTCTAGAATTATTAGATTTTATTGACGATGTTGTGGATGAATTGGGCAGCAGAGATCACATTAATTATGCACATGAAATTCTGAAAAATGGTACTGGAGCCGACAAACAATTGGCCATTTTTGAGAAGACAAATGATTTAACTAAAGTAGTTGATTTTATAACATCCGAATTTACTAAAGGGCTATAAATTATTAGCTTATCTTTGTAAATATTAAAAAAAGGTTGGACTAATGAGAAAGAAAAGCATAACTATAGCAATATTAGATATGTACAATGGCGAACCCAATCAAGGGATGCGTTGTATCATTGATATTGTAAATCGATTTACACCATTTGTATCTTTTAAAATATTTGATGTAAGAGGAAAATGTGATTTGCCTGAAATCGATCAATTTGATATCTATATTTCTACTGGAGGACCTGGAAATCCGCTTGAAGGCGACGGCGAATGGGATATAAAATATTATACTTTTATTGATGCTATTGTAAAATGGAACAATGAAAATCCTATAAAAAAACATGTATTATTCATTTGTCATTCGTACCAAATGGCTTGCAAGCATTTTGGTTTGGCTGAAATTACAAAACGAAATGATACTTCCTTTGGCGTCATGAGCATTCACAAAACCAAAGATGGTCTTAAAGACTTATTGTTTGAAGGACTTGCTGATCCTTTTTTTGCCATTGATTCCAGAGATTATCAAGTAATCCAACCTAAATTGAGTGTTTTTGCTAAAAAAGGAGCTAAAATCCTTTCGTTAGAAAAAATAAGAGATCATGTGCAATACGAAAGAGCCATTATGGCGGTACGTTTCACCGATCACTTAGTGGGAACACAATTTCATCCGGAAGCCGATCCAATCAGTTTTCTTGCTCATTTGAGAAATAAGGATGTGAAAGAGAAAATTAGAAAAATGAAAGGCAAAAGAAAGTTTAGAAACATGCTCGAAGACTTAGTTGATGATGATAAAATATATCGTACTAATGAGATTTTGATTCCTAATTTCCTTCGTTCTGCAATTACTGACCTGATGAAAACTAAGAAAATCATGTCTAATTAATAAATTATCATTTTTTTTACAACCTAATATTGAAACACATATTAAGCGTATTGTTATTTAGAAAGATTTAAAAAATTTCTTTTTATCCGTTGAATTAGTATTATCTGTGTTCCAATTTTTAATAATTATACTGAATGATTCCTAAATATCGAAAATTATTCAACGAGCAGTTTACTGAAGAAAAATACCAAGCTTTAAAAGAAGATATTGCAACTGATTTTAATTATGCTCCTACTTTTCGATTAGCAGAAACCCCATTTTTTATTTCTAAAGAATTAAAAGAGCAATTGTTAGCAGGCTGTAATGATGTTATAGCGTTGATTCAACAAAAGAACTTTAAAGAACTTACAGATAAAGCATTAGAATTAAACAGTATAGTTCCTAATGAAGATAATCATTCTACTTTTATAGCTATTGATTTTGGAATTTGTGAAGAAGATGGAGCTGTTATTCCCAAATTAATAGAAGTACAAGGTTTTCCTTCTTTGTTTAATTACCAAATTAATCTTTTCGAAAAATTCAAAAAACAATATCCTTTTCTAGAGGAGTTAACGCCTTTTTTGAATGAACTAACACCACAGGAATATCTTGAAAATTTAGAAACGGTTCTTTGCAACAATCACCCTAAAGAAAATGTGATTTTGTTAGAAATTGAACCAGAAAAACAAAACACAAAAATTGATTTTTATTATTGCAAAAGAGACCTCGGGTTGACCATTGTTTGTGTTACAGATGTAATAAAAAAAGGAAAACAATTGTTTTACAAAAACGAAAAAGGCAAAGAAATCCAAATAAAACGGATTTACAATAGAGTCATTTTTGACGAACTCGATTTGCGTACCGATTTAAAATTGAATTTCAGTTTTTCAGACGAATTAGATGTCGAATGGGCGGGTCATCCCAATTGGTTTTTTAGAATCAGTAAATTCATTTTACCTTTGTTAAAAGGGAAATATTTTATAGAAACTACGTTATTGAGCGATTTAAAAGAAATTCCAACCAACTTAGAAAACTATGTTCTAAAACCACTTTTTTCATTCTCTGGTTCAGGCGTGATTTTCCATGTAAAACGAGAAGATATTGAAGCTGTTGTGGATAAAGAACTTTATATACTTCAGAAAAAAGTGAATTATTTACCTATTGTTCAATCTCCTGACGGAAAGGTAAAAGCCGAGGTAAGAATGCTTTGTACCTGGAAAAAAGAAGATAAGGCTCCTACTCTATTATGCAATTTAGTGCGCTTGAGCCGCGGAGAAATGATTGGTGTAAAATACAATCAGGATAAAGATTGGGTGGGGGGAACTATTGGATTGTTTGAGCGTTAATTTTTAAAATAGAAACATGAGTGCAACTTTTGATAGAAGAACATCTGTAAAAACTATTCTTGCAGGAACGGTAACCTTGGGTCTTCCATTAGATTTATTGGCTTTAACTAATCCAAATGAAGAGCTTAAATTTGATTCCATTTTGAAAGGAAGAATAAATCATTCGGTAGCCCGATGGTGTTTTAACGATTTTGATATTGAAACGCTTTGCTCAGAAGCTAAAAAAATCGGAATCACTGGCATAGATTTGGTTGGGCCAAAAGACTGGCCAATATTAAAAAAGCATAATCTTGTTTCGACTATGTGCAATGGTGCCGAATTAAATCTTGTTGATGGTTTCAATGATACGAAATTTCATGAGCAGCTGATTAAAAATTATACAGAAATGATTCCATTAGTTGCTGAAGCAGGCTATAAAAACCTAATTTGTTTTAGTGGAAACAGAAGAGGTAAAACAGATGAAGAAGGCTGGGACAATTGTGTACTTGGTCTTCAAAAGTTAATTCCATTAGCAGAGAAACATAATGTAACCCTGATTATGGAACTATTGAACAGCAAGATCAATCACAAAGATTATCAATGTGACAAAACATCCTGGGGAGTAGAATTAGCGAAACGCATCAATTCGGAAAATTTTAAGCTTCTATATGATATTTACCACATGCAAATTGATGAAGGAGATGTAATTCGAACAATTCGGGAAAATCATAAGTACATTGAACATTATCATACAGGAGGAGTTCCCGGACGTAACGAAATTGATGAAAACCAAGAACTTAATTATATGGCCATAATGAAAGCTATTGCTGAGACTGGTTTTACAGGTTTTGTGGGACAAGAGTTTATTCCTAAACAAAAAGATAAAATAGCCTCCTTAAAAAAGGCAATTTCAATTTGTGATATTTAATTTATAAAATAAAAAATGATAAAGAGAAGAGATTTTATAATTAATAGCAGTTTGGTTTTAGGCGCATTGGCAATTGCTCCTTCCCTCGCCTTTTCAACAAAAGAAAAAAATATCGGTTTACAATTATATACTTTAAGAGACTTATTTTCTAAAGATGTAAAAGCTACTTTAGAATTTGTTGCAAAATCCGGATATAAGGAAATAGAAACTTATGGATACTCAGGCGAAAAAGGTTTTTTTGGCACTTCTGCAAAAGAGTTTAAAAAAATAATTACTGATTATGGACTAAAAGCACCAAGCGGACATTATGATTTTAATTCGTTTATAAAAGACAACAATGCTGATTTTTTAAAAGCTTGTATTGAATGCGCTAATGAATTGGGAAGCGAATATATAACTGTTCCACATTTAGGTGAAAAATTAAGAAGTAGCTTAGATGATTATAAACATATCGCTCATAAAATAAATGAAGCAGCCGTTTTATGCAAGCAATCGGGATTAAAATTAGCGTATCATAACCATGATTTTGAATTTAAAAAGTTCGGAAATCAAACAGGATATGCTATTTTATTACAGGAAACCGATAAAAAATTGGTCGATTTTGAATTGGATTTGTATTGGGCAGTCCGTTCAGGATATGATCCTATAGAATTATTTAAAGCCAATCCCGGGCGATTTACAATGTGGCATGTAAAAGATATGGATAAATCCAAAGCCGAATGGAATACCGAAGTTGGTGAAGGAAGCATCAACTTTAAATCCATTTTTGCTGCAGCTAAACTATCTGGAATGAAACACTTTTTTGTGGAACAAGAGACAAATTATAAGCCTAACCTTTTAGAATCTTCGGTAAAAAGCTTTAACTATGTAAAAAATAATTTGATCTAATTGTAATTAGTTTGCAATGCTGTTCAAAAAAATATAAGAATTAAGTTTTAATTATTTTATCCAGAATTTTTTAAATAAAACAGGACAAACTTTTTCCATAGTTTGAGGTTCATCAATATTCCAGTTAAATTCTAATATTGGATAATGTTCGTCGTTTGTTTTAAAATTTTCATAATCAATATAGGCATAAGCTTCTTTATCAGTCCTATTTTTAAAAGCACTTAAACTTACATGCCAAAAACCTTCAAAGTCATAAACCTGTGGCTCGTTACCAACTATATTTACTAAATAATCAGGATTTTCTTTTGCTTTGTAATAAGCCTCTTTTCCTTTAGAAATCAACCAGCATCTGAAATAATCAAAACCATCGTCAGCCACACCATTGCTGATGATGTAATTAGCACACCATAAATCTGAAGTATAGGAGTCAAACAGAAGTTTATCCGTTCTTAATCGAAAACCAACCATTTCTTTGGGTGAAAGTTTCTCAATTTCAGAAATAAGGAAAACTTCCTGATCTTCTTGATTGGTCGTTTCTTGGATAGATTTTTCAATAATTGCCCAATAACTTTCTTCGTCCAGCATTTCACTTGATGCTGTAAAATGTATCGAATCTAGATTTATTTTAGAAAGAACTTCAGTAGAATCAGCCATTGTATTTGCTGTTAGTTCAGCTGAATTAGTTATATTATTTTGGCTGTAGCCAATGGTAGTATGAACTAAAAGGAACGATAGAAAAAAGTAGTGATGTCTCATATTAATAGAATATTCGATTAGACAGTGCTGAAATACTGTATAAAATTAGTCTATTTTATTTTCTAATATGGACTCCTTTCACATAAAAATTAACGTCAACAACTAAATTTGAATTTTGATCAATGTTAGTCTCTGTTTTCCAATCTGTTTCTGGTTTTAACCATTTTTCAACTCCATTAAGTGTAATTTTGACTGGAATATTAAATTCCGAAACACAATTTGCCCAACGATAAACTAAATTATTATTCTCAAAATAATATTCTAATGCGGGTATTCTAATATCTCTTAAATATTGATTAAAAAAAGGATTCAAATCCATTCCTGCTTCTTCGCTTATATAATCTTCAATTTGTTTTGTAGTAACCGTTTGATGATAAAAAGTAGCGTTTAAACCTCTTAAAATACTTCTCCATTTTTTGTCGTCATTTACAATTTGGCGTAAAGTATGCAACATATTCCCTCCTTTTGCATACATATCTCCCGAACCTTCATTGTTTACATCATACTTTCCAATAATTGGAAAATCATTTTCAATACCACTTCTTGTTCCTACAACATACTCCGATCCCGCTTTTTTTCCATAATAATATTCCACAAAAAGACTTTCGGAATAGTTTGTAAAACTTTCATGAATCCACATATCAGCAACGTCTTTGTAAGTGATGTTATTGGCAAACCATTCATGTCCTGATTCGTGAACAATAATAAAATCAAATTTTAATCCCCAGCCTGTCCCGCTCAAGTCATGTCCCAAATAGCCATTTTGAAACCCATTGCCATAAGTCACAGAACTTTGGTGTTCCATACCTAAATAAGGAACTTCAACTAACTTATAGCCGTCTTTGTAAAAAGGATAAGGTCCAAACCAGTATTCGAAAGCTTTAAGCATTCTAGGTACTTCTTTGAATTGTTTTTTGGCTTTCGCCAAATTGTCTCTCAAAACATAATAACTACAATCTAAAGTTCCTTTTTCGCCTTTGTATTTTTCTGAAAAAGAAACATAATCACCAATATTGATGTTCACGCCATAATTATTTATTGGATTTGAAACGTACCAATTATAGGTTTTAGTTCCATTTTTATGTTTTTTTACACTCAATAAACGACCATTAGAAACATCCATTAAGTCTGACGGAACATTAACACTAATGTACATATCCTCTACTTCATCATACATGTGATCTTTATTTGGCCACCAAACACTAGCACCTAAACCTTGACAAGAAGAAGCTATAAACGGTTTTCCGTTCCTGTCTTTTTTCCAGGTAATTCCACCGTCCCAAGGCGGATTTACGGCAACTTTGGGTTTACCACCATAAAAAACGCTAAGTTCTTTTGTAGAGCCTTTTTTTTGTAGAGCAACTAAGTTTACAAAATACACATTTTCTTCTCTATTGTATTTTAATTCAATTCCGTCCTGAACAATTTTATTGATTTCTAAAGGATTTTGTAAATCAATTTGCATTACATTGTATTCTTGTAATACTTTATATTTAATAGTATTAGAACCTGTAATTGTGCTGTCTAAAGGATTTACTTTTATATCTAATCGATATTGTTTTAAATCCCACCAGGATCTTTCTTTAGTGATACTTCCACGCAAGCTGTCTTGTCTGGTAAACAAAACGTCTTTATTATCTAAAAGTAATTGCGCTTTTATAGAGTTAAAAATAAAAAATGAAATCAAGACAAAAAAATAGACAATTCTCATAGATTCAAGATAATATTAGTGCAAATTAGTTACTTTGTTTTGTTTTACAACCGCAGTATAATCTGTAACTAAACGGTCAACATAGTGGTTTAATAATTCTAAAATTCGTTCGTTATTGTCTGATTTTATAATTAAACCCGCATGATAATCTAAAGGCACTCTAAAACAAACTTCGGGATCTGAAAATGAAGATAAATCAGGATGTTGATATTTAGACAAAGTCAAAACAATACCAGCATATTCTTTTTTTACTTTTGGTAATTTATATTTTTTTTCTTTAACCAAAGCGTCTTCGATTATTGCCCATTCTTTCCAAAGATTGATATTTGAAGCTGCTTCAACCATTTCGGCAATATGGGCACCGCCTACACGAGAAGAAGTTTCCAGAAAATAGATTTTTCCGTCCTCTTCGCATTTTATAAATTCGGTGTGAGCCACTCCATTCTTTAAACCAAAGCCTTTTAAAACTGCTTCGTTTACCTTTTTGATTTCGATGTCATCCTCTGAATTATAAGGAATATTGGAAGTTCTAAAAACGCCACCGCCTTGGGTTATTTCCATTGGCGTAGCCAAATATTTTGAAGTCAAACTGAACAGAATTTTACGATCTAAAATCAAACTATCGCAATGGTACACATCACCTGGTTTAAATTGTTCCAATAAATACTTAAAACGATTATTTCCCATTTCGTTAATATGAATCCATAAAGTTTCTTTATCAAAAACTTTAATAATTCCAGATGCGGAAGCTTCTGAACGCGGTTTTAAAACCCAAGGAGGTGAAACAGTATCTGCAAAAGTATTGATATCATGATTATTGAACAAAGAACAAAAGGCAGGAATAGGGATTCCGCAACTTTTGGCTCTCATACGCATCGCTAGTTTATCTCTAAAATAACGCCCAGTAGTTTGTCCCATTCCGTCAATACGAAGATTTTCTCTTAGGTAAGTTGCTTTTTCAACATCGAAATCGTCTAATGCTACTATGGCATCAACCGTATTTGATTTCATCAAATTCCCGACTCCCAACAACAAATGCTCTAAATTCCAGTCAGTATCCGAACCTTGCATATAGAAAATCTCGTCTATATAATCATGTGGCCAGGGTTTGTCTCTCAATTTTTCGCTGGTTACGAGATAGACTTTGTTTCCCAGTTTTTTTAACTGAATTAAAAAATCAGTTCCTTTAAAATAATTTGAAATACAAACGAAGCTTTTAGCACTTTCCATAAATTCATAAATTTTCTATGAATTTAGTTAATAAATGTACACCATACGCAGTTGCATGTTTACTTTTTGCAAATTCATCATCTCCAAAGGCAACTCCGGCAATATCCAAGTGTACCCAAGCGGGATGTTCCTGAGTGAAAAACTCTAAAAATTTAGCGGCACTAATGGCTCCAGCTACGGGTTTTCCGCTGAAATTCTTAACATCGGCAATATCACTTTCAATGTCTTTTTTATATGAATCCCACAATGGTAACGGCCACAATTGTTCGCCTATTGAATCTCCTGCTTCTTGAATTTTTTTAGAAATCAATTCGTTATTGGTAAACAAAGCTCCTGCTTCATATCCTAAAGTTGCGACACTACTTCCTGTAAGTGTGGCAATATCTACAATATATTCAGGATTATAATTTTTAATTAAATACGACAATCCATCGGCTAAAACCAAACGTCCTTCAGCATCCGTATCAATAATTTCAATAGAATTTCCGCTGTAACTATAAATGACATCACTTGGTAAAAAAGACTTACTATCGACTGAGTTTTCTGCACAAGGCACAATAGCAGTCACTTTTATAGGTAATTGTAAATCGGCAATTAATTGCATTGCTCCAAAAACAGCAGCACCGCCAGCCATATCACATTTCATGTGAACCATTCCAGCCGTTTTAATATTTAATCCGCCAGTATCAAACGTAATTCCTTTACCAACTAAGCCAACGTGCTTTAAATTAGGAATCGTTTCTTTAGGACTGTAATTCATAATTACAAATTGAGCTTCATTATCACTGCCTTTTCCAACAGCCACAAAAGCGCCCAAATTTTCTTTTTTTGCTGCTTCTAACCCTAGAACTTTTACTTCAAAACCATATTGATTCCCTTTTTCCTGAGCCCAATTGGCCAAATATTTTGGAGTAACGGCATTTGGTGGTAAATCGACTAGCGTAAAGGTTTCCAGTTGGGCTTTAGCAATTTTTATAGCCTTATTAATTGTTTCCGAAAAATTTTTATCCGATAAAATTTGAAGTTCAAATTCAGCATTTAAGAATGGATGGAATTCTTGCTTTTTATAATGCCCCAGATTATAAGTTCCTAAATACAAACCAGAAACAGCGGCTTCAACTTGTTCTTCAGTAAAAACTTCTGGTAAAAACAAAGACACATTTTGCCCAAACGTGTCTTTCTCTTTAGTAGCTATTCTTCTAAATATTGTTTTTAATGATTTGTAGTCAATTGATTTTCCTAAACCAATAAAAATATAAGTTGTATCCTTTTTCTCGGCTAAATAATGAGTGTCTTTTTTTCCATAAAAAACTTTAGAAGCTATTGCTACACCATCAAATTCAATAGGAATTAAATTCTGAGCAGTGGTTTCAAAAACGGGAACTAAAACAGTTCCTGAAAAAATTTCTAAACTATTAATTGTTTTGATTTTCATCTAATTATTGTCTTTAGTATTAAAAAAGAGCCATTCTATTGCCTTGGGAAATTCGTCACTCCAGTAGGTTTCGTTGTGTTTTCCTAATTTATTAATGCTCAAATTAATTTTCATTTTATCAGCAACAAATTCGCTTTCGAGCATTTTATTTTTGAAAGTTTCTACATGCTCAATCATCGTTTCGCTCTCCTCTCCACCCGCATACAAGTAGATTTTTGTTGCTTCGGAATTTTCATAAGTCTTCAACTCCATTTTAGGAACTACCCAAAGTGAAGGAGAGAAAATCATCAATTTTCCAAAAACATCCGGATGTCTCAAACCTGAAAAAATACTGATTAATCCGCCCATAGAACTTCCGCCTATTCCTGTAAATTCTCTTTCTTTTTTAGTTCTAAAATTGCTATCAACGTAAGGTTTTAAGGTTTCAACTAAAAATTTAATGTATTTTTTGCCCTGTCCTTTTCCTAAAATTGTTTTTCCAACATTGTATTCTTTTAGTCGGTCTTCTTCGGCATGTTCTACAGCAATAACAATAATTTTACCCACATTATATTCGGACATTACGGCTAATTTTTTGTCAATTTGCCAATTGCCATATCCTGAATTTTCATTGAATAAATTCTGAGCATCCTGCAAATACATTACAGGATAACTTTCGTTAGAATAATCGTAATCGTGTGGTAAAAGTGCCCAAACTTTGCGTGTAGTATTCAATTGCGGAATTGCAAATTCATCCGATATCAATTGGATTTGAGGCAAAAAATTAGGCTTAAAAGGCAACCAGTTTCTTCTCCAACGAAATACGTGTTCATTTTGTATTCCAGTGTGTTTATTAGTGGAACGATTTTCTGTTCGCTCTCCAATAGCATCAATTTCTACTGCACTCCAATCTCCTTTGGTGAATTTATACAAGATGTTTTCGGGCAATACGAAATCATGTGCGAATTTAAAATGATACAATCCTGAACCTACTTTTTCCATCACAAAATTTTTGTCCTGGGTAAGCCAATTATTGAAATTTCCCGAAATATAAACTGGACGAGAATCATCTTCGTCTGTAGTCAATATGATATGTAATCCTGTTTCTATTTTAGTAGTGATTAAATCTTCTGAAAAATGAGTGTTGTCAAAAATCATAAGGGGTTATTTCTAAGTGAATTAATTTATGCGGTAAATATAGCGGATTGCTTTTTTTTGAAAAAGAAAAACGAGTCTAGAAGTGAATTTTATTCTCTAATAGACTCGTTTTTAAATAAATTAACACAAAATAAGGCTGCTATTTCTGACGGTCTTTTAAAACCGAAATTACATCGTCCAGTTTGTATCCTTTGGCTTGTAATAAAATCAAATAATGAAATAATAAATCGGCACTTTCGCTTAAGAATAAATCATCATTGGCATCTTTAGCTTCGATAACTACTTCCACAGCTTCTTCACCTACTTTTTGAGCAATTTTGTTGATTCCTTTTGCAAAAAGAGAAGCTACATAACTTTGTTCTGAATCCGCATTTTCTCTTCGGCTTTGAATAGTGTCTTCTAAATGAGAAATAAATCCGTAACTATTATCATTTGGCGTTTGCCAGCAAGTATCAGCACCAGTATGACATGTTGGTCCAACAGGCTCTGCTTGAATCAATAAAGTATCTTCATCACAATCATTTTTAACATCAACCAAGTTTAAAAAATGACCACTTTCTTCCCCTTTTGTCCAAAGACGTTGCTTAGAACGGCTGTAAAAAGTTACTTTTCCTGTTTCAATTGTTTTTTGATACGCTTCAGCATTCATGTAGCCTAACATCAAAACATTTTTTGTTTCACTATCTTGAATAACGGCTGGAATTAATCCGTGTGCCAATTTTGAAAAATCTATTTCCATATTTTTATTTTTTAGTTGGAAGTTGGTTTTATGAGTTGGAAGATGGGAGATGGAAGCTGGAAAAAAATAATTCACATAGTCTATTTTTTTACTCATTATAACTTCCTACTTCACGCTTCCTACTTCAAACTTTTACTTCACGCTTCTAACTTCTATATTATTCTTTTTTAATTCGTTTTTTAATGTTTTAATTTCAATTTCTTTGAAATGAAAAACACTGGCAGCTAAGGCAGCATCGGCTTTTCCATCAATAAATGTATCGGCAAAATGCTGAATGTTTCCTGCTCCTCCCGAAGCAATAATTGGAATATTTACTAAAGTTGATAATTTAGCCAAAGCTTCATTAGCAAAACCATTTTTAGTTCCGTCGTGATTCATGGATGTGAACAGAATTTCTCCTGCTCCTCTTTGTTCTACTTCTTGTGCCCAATCAAATAATTTGATTTCTGTTGGCACTTTTCCACCTACCAAATGTACAATCCATTCTCCATCAATTTGCTTGGCATCAATAGCAACAACAATACATTGGCTTCCAAATTTCTGTGCCAAATCATTAATTAATTGCGGATTTTTTACCGCCGATGAATTAATCGAAACTTTGTCGGCTCCATTTTGCAACAGCACTTCAACATCCGAAACTGCCGAAATTCCTCCACCTACCGTAAATGGAATATTAATGGTTGCGGCAACTTTTCGAACCAAATCAACCAAAGTACGTCTTCTTTCTTCCGTTGCAGAAATATCTAAAAACACTAATTCATCCGCACCTTCATCCGAATAAATTTTAGCTAATTCCACTGGATCTCCTGCATCACGCAAATCTACGAAATTAACACCTTTTACGGTTCTTCCGTTTTTAATATCGAGACAAGGGATTATTCTTTTTGTAAGCATATTTTTTTTGTTACACAGAGATTCGCAAAGATTCCACAGAGATACACAAAATTTTAGCGAATCTTTGTGTTTCTTAGTGCTTCTTTGCGAAACAATCTATTTTATTATGAATTCTTCTAGTTGCTTCAAACTAATTCTTCCTTCGTAAATTGCTTTTCCAATTATTGTTCCTTCGCAACCTAATTCGGCTAATTTAGGTAATTCATCAAAAGTAGAAATTCCTCCTGAAGCAATTAATTTTATTCCGTTAGCTTCCTTTAGAATTTTAGCATACAAATCAAAACTAGGGCCTTCCAGCATTCCGTCTTTAGCAATATCAGTACAAATTACATACTGAATTCCTTTAGCTTGATAATCCTGAATAAAAGGAACTAAATCTTCATTAGAATCTTCTAACCAGCCAGAAACAGCCACTTTTTCATTATTGGCATCAGCCCCTAAAATAATTTTATCAGCCCCATATTCGGCAATCCATTTTTCGAAAATAGCACGATTTTTTACCGCAATACTTCCTCCTGTAATTTGGTTTGCTCCGCTTTCGAAAGCAATTTTTAAATCAGAATCCGCTTTTAATCCACCACCAAAATCAATCTTTAATTTGGTTTGTGAAGCAATTTGTTCCAATATTTTATAATTGACAATCTTACTTGATTTGGCTCCATCTAAGTCCACTAAATGCAAATATTCGATTCCGTGTGCTTCAAATTCTTTAGCAACTTCAAGCGGATTTTCGTTATATATAATTTTAGTATTGTAATCTCCTTTAGACAAACGAACACATTTTCCGTCGATGATGTCTATAGCTGGTATTATTCTCATTTTTTTGTCATTGCGAGGAACGAAGCAATCTCATTCCACTGATTTTTTAATATTGTGATTGATTTTTGATATTGCTATTGAAATTTTAAAGCTTTAAAAAATTCCCTAGAATTTTCTCCCCTACATCACCACTTTTTTCAGGGTGAAATTGAGTTCCGTAAAAATTATTATTTTCTAATGCTGAAGCGTATTCTACTTCGTAATTAGTAGTTGCAATGGCTTCGTCACAAAGTGGTGCATAAAAACTATGTACCAAATACATGTATTCGTTTTCGGCAACATCTTTAAATAAATCCGATTTTAGATTGTAAATGGTATTCCATCCCATTTGTGGCACTTTTACTTTTGGTGTAAATTTAATCACATCAACATCAAAAATACCTAAACCAGTCGTATCGCCTTCTTGTGTGTGTTTGCACATCAACTGCATACCAAGACAAATTCCTAAAACAGGTTGTGTCAAGATAGGAATCAAAGTATCTAATCCACTTTCTTTTAGTATTTTCATGGCATAACTCGCCTCTCCTACACCTGGAAAAATGACTTTATCCGCTGCTCTTATTTCCTCTGGATTATTGGTTAACACAGCAGAATATCCCAGCCTTTCTATAGCAAATAGAATACTTTGAATATTTCCTGCTCCGTAATTTATGATAACTATTTTCATTGTTTTTTAGTTGGGAGTTAGAAGTTGGGAGTTGGGAGTTGGGAGTTGGAAGAAGCAAATTTTACTTCAAATTTCCAACTCCAAGCTTCCTTCTTTATAACATTCCTTTCGTTGAAGGTAAAATCATTTTTTCGGTATCGCGTTTTACCGCTACTTTTATCGCTTTCGCAAAAGCTTTAAAAATCGCTTCAATTTTATGATGTTCATTATCGCCTTCTGCTTTGATATTGATATTGGCTTTTGCCCCGTCAGAAAATGATTTGAAAAAGTGGAAAAACATCTCTGTTGGCATTTTTCCCACCATTTCACGTTTGAATTCGGTTTCCCAAATCAACCAGTTTCTACCACCAAAATCGATGGCCACTTGTGCCAAACAATCGTCCATTGGCAAACAAAAACCATAACGTTCAATTCCTAATTTATTTCCTAAAGCCTTAGCATAGACTTCACCTAAAGCAATCGCAGTATCTTCAATCGTGTGGTGTTCATCGACTTCTAAATCTCCTTTTACTTTGATATCCAGATCCATTTGTCCGTGACGCGAAATTTGGTCTAGCATGTGGTCGAAAAATGCAATTCCAGTATCAATGTTACTTTTTCCAGTTCCGTCCAGGTTCAACTTAATGTAAATATCAGTTTCATGGGTTTTTCTGGTAATCGAAGCAGTACGAGCTTCTAATTTCAAGAACTCATATATTTGTTTCCAATCGGTGGATTGTAAGGCAATAACAGCATCTAATTCTTCTCTTTTAGCACTGATTTCAGTACTTCCCTCTCCATCAGTTGTATTTAAAAAGATCGCTTTTGCACCAAGATTTTTAGCCAATTCAATATCGGTAAGTCGGTCACCAAGAACAAAAGAATTTGCCAAATCGTAGTTTGGATTATCAATATACTTAGTCAACATTCCTGTACGCGGTTTGCGTGTTGGTGCATTGTCTTCTGGAAAAGAACGATCGATAAAAATATCATCAAACAGCACTCCTTCGTTTTGAAACGCTTTCAGAATAAAATCCTGTGTAGGCCAAAAAGTATCTTCCGGAAAACTCGCTGTCCCTAAACCGTCTTGGTTAGTAACCATTGCTAATTCATAATCCAATTCGTTAGCAATTTTAGCCAAATATTGAAAAGCTTTTGGATAAAATTCTAATTTCTCCAAGCTGTCTAATTGGTATCCTTCCGGTTCTAAAACAATCGTTCCATCACGATCTATAAAAAGTACTTTTTTCATTTATTATTTCTATTTGCTATAGATTAAAGATTAAATCTGTTTAATCTGTGAACTATTTAATTTTTATTTTCTTCTTTTGCTAAACTTGTACTTTTATAACAATTCCGATTATAAAAGTCGACTACTTCAAATACGTTATTTTTAGAAAATCCATCGTTTTCTAACTTTGCTATTAATTCAGGACAATCGTTAAAATAATCTTTAACCGAATTTTTAAAGCTTTTAGAAAAAGGAAGTCCTCTAGTATAAAAATTTTTCACGTTATTACTTTCTCCTTTTCCAATAAAATAACTAATTCGTGGTATAGATAACCAAAAATCAGCATCTTGACTTACAGCACCATTAAAAACAGCTTTAATAAATGAACCTT
The DNA here is from genome assembly GCF_041729735.1 of Flavobacterium magnesitis. Lineage (NCBI taxonomy): Bacteria > Pseudomonadati > Bacteroidota > Flavobacteriia > Flavobacteriales > Flavobacteriaceae > Flavobacterium > Flavobacterium magnesitis. The sequence goes on from NZ_JBCFQK010000015.1 coordinate 88,777, forward strand.
CATCATATAATCTAAGATATAAACTTAAATCTCCAACCGATATAAGTTCTAATATTCTTGGAAATTTTTCACCTTCAATATTTCTATACATGAATTTTCGTTTATAATCCTTTTCAAAAATATCAATTCCTAAAATTTCTTTTGAATTATATGTTTTATATTTTAAAGTATCATTTTTAAATTTTACAGTAATAATTGATGAAAATCCACTAATCTCTCCTATTCCATTTATTTGTGTGCCATCTTTTAAAATTAGTATCGCTTTGCCTTTTTGTGAATACGAGTAACTACTAAAAATAAATAGTAATAGAATTAAAAAATATTTTTTCATCTTTATCAAAGTTTAATTAGATATTTCCATTAATGCCTCCATCAACTTCTTATTCTCCTCTTCCGTTCCAATTGTCAAACGCAAAGTATTTTCGCAAAGTGGTTGTGTGGTTCTGTTTCTGATTACAATTCCTTTCGCTATTAATTCGTCGTAACGTTTGTTAGCATCGTCTACTTTTACCAAGATAAAATTAGCTTCTGTGGGATGAATTTTTTCTACAAAAGATACTTGATCTAAAACTTGTAATAAAGCTTCTCTTTGCGCTATGATTGAGGTGATTTCGTGATCAATTTTTGATTGATTTTTTAATCTTTCCAAAGCTCTTTGTTGTGTCAATTCGTTTACGTTATACGGCGGTTTTATTTTATTCAAAACTGCAATAACTTCAGCTGAACCATAACAAATTCCCAAACGAATTCCTGCCAAACCATAGGCTTTCGACAAGGTTTGTGTAATAATCAAATTCGGATATTGATCTAATTTTGCTAACCAACTCGCCTTATCTGAAAAGTCAATATAAGCTTCGTCAATTACTACAAAACCATTGAATTTTTCTAATATGGTAGTGACACTTTCTTCAGTAAACGAATTCCCTGTTGGGTTATTCGGCGAACACAAAAAGATAATTTTAGTGTTTGCTGTTACCGCTTCTAAAATCGCTTCTACTCTAGGTTGGAAACTCTCAGAAAGCAAAATTTCTTTGTGTTCTACATTATTGATATTGGCTAAAACACCATACATTCCGTAAGTAGGCGGCAACGAAATTACGTTGTCTTCTTTTGGCTCACAAAAAGCTCTGAACAACAAATCCAATACTTCATCACTTCCGTTTCCTAGCAAAATTTGTTTTGGACTCAAGCCTTTGTTTTTCGCTAAAATTACTTTTACATTAGCTTGTTGCGGATCTGGATAACGGTTTACCCCATTTTGATACGGATTCTCATTGGCATCCAAAAATACCATATTAGCGGTATCAAAATCTTCAAATTCATCACGTGCTGACGAATAAGGCTTCAACACCTTTACGTTATCACGAACTAAACTATTTATATCGAAATTTTTCATTTTTTCATTTTTATTAGAAAAAAGAGGAAAGAAACTAGAAAAAAGATTTCTATGCTATTTTTTTATCTTCTTCTCTTGCTTCTTGTCTCTTGCTTCATCAATCTATTCTAAACTCTTCAATCTTAAAGTAACAGCATTTTTATGTGCTTGCAATCCTTCGGCTTCTGCCATGATTTCAATCGCTTTTCCAATGTTTTGGATTCCTTTTTCAGAAATTTTTTGGAAAGTCATTGATTTCATAAAACTATCTAAGTTTACACCACTGTAATTCTTTGCATAACCATTTGTTGGTAACGTATGATTGGTTCCTGAAGCGTAATCTCCGGCACTTTCTGGCGTATAGTTGCCTATAAAAACAGATCCTGCATTCTGGATTCCATCTACATAGAAATCATTATTTGCAGTACAAACAATAAAATGTTCCGGTCCGTATTCGTTAATTAAATCTAATGCAACAGTATCATTTTCAACAAAAATCAATTTCGAATTAGCAATGGCTTTTTCGGCAATGGCTTTACGAGGTAACACTTCCAATTGAGATTGAATTTCAGTTTCAACAGCATCCATCATTGCTTTAGAAGTAGCAACTAAAATTACCTGACTGTCAGTTCCGTGTTCAGCTTGCGATAATAAATCGGAAGCTACAAATGCTGGAACAGCCGTGTCATCAGCTACAACCAATAATTCAGAAGGTCCGGCAGGCATGTCTATTGCCACACCAAACTGGGTTGCCAATTGTTTGGCTACCGTTACATATTGGTTTCCGGGACCAAAAATCTTGTACACTTTAGGAATTGCCTGTGTACCGAAAGTCATTCCTGCAATCGCCTGAATTCCTCCTACTTTGATAATTTTAGTAACACCACATAAATTAGCAGCATACAAAATAGCAGGATTAATATTTCCGTTTTTATCCGGTGGCGAACACAAAACAATTTCGCCACAACCTGCAATTTTAGCAGGAACAGCCAGCATCAATACTGTAGAAAACAAAGGAGCTGTTCCTCCTGGAATATATAAACCTACTTTTTGAATCGGTCTTTTTTCCTGCCAACATTGCACTCCGGGAGCAGTTTCTACAGAAACACGATTTGTTTTTTGTGCTTGATGAAACTTTTCTACATTGGCTTTTGCCAAAGCAATCGATTCTTTCAAATCATTTGGTAAACTCGCAACAGCAGCATCGATTTCAGCAATCGTTACTTCGATGTTTTCAAAACTTACGCCATCAAACTGATTCGTATATTTGGCTACAGCCGCATCTCTGTCTTTTTGAACAGCAGCAAAAATTTCTTTTACCGTTTGTTCAATATCGTTAACCGTCTTAGTTGGTCTTTCTAAAATAGAAGTCCAGGTATCGGGTATTGGATTATATATTTTGTTCATTTTATATTCAATTGAATAAATTCCAATTTTTAAAATTCCAAATTCCAATCTGATAAAATTTGGAATTTGGGTTTTCACTATTGGAATTTTTAATTTTAAAGTACCATTTTCTCAATTGGGCAAACCAAAATCCCTTCAGCTCCTGCTGCTTTCAATTGGTCAATAACTTCCCAAAAAGTATCTTTATCAATCACAGTGTGCACACTACTCCAACCTTCTTGAGCCAATGGCATCACAGTTGCACTTTTCAATACTGGAAGAATACTGCTTACCGCTTCGATTTTTTCGTTAGGAACGTTCATCAAAATATATTTTGATTTACGGGCTCTTAAAACCGATTCGATTCTGAATTTTAAAGTGTTAATAATTTCTTGTGATGCTGCAGAAACTTTTGGAGAAACGGCTAAAACGGCTTCACTTTTAAAAATTACTTCTACCTCTTTCAAATTATTTTTAAACAACGTACTTCCGCTAGAAACGATATCTACAATGGCATCAGCTAAACCAATGTTTGGAGCAATTTCAACAGAACCAGAAATTTGGTGAATATCAACGGTTACTCCTTTTGAATTGCAATAATCAATAACTGTATTAGGATAAGAAGTTGCAACACGTAAACCATTCAAATCCTGAATCGAATTGTACTCAAACGTTTTAGGTACGGCAATAGAAACTTTACATTTAGAAAAACCTAATTTTTGAATTACTTCAATGTTTTTTCCTTTTTCAACTAATAAATTGTCTCCTACAATAGCAATATCCACTACTCCATCAATCAAATATTGAGGAATATCGGAGTTTCTTAAATACAAAACTTCCAATGGAAAATTAGATGCTTCAGCCTTTAACTGATCAATACCATTGTTGATAGAAATCCCCGCATCTTTAAGAATTTGGATACTTTCTTCGTTTAATCTACCTGATTTTTGAATTGCAATTTTTAGCGTACTCATTGTTTTGTTTTTTTATGTTTTATTGAATGTGTTTGAGTACAAAGGACTTAACACACAATGAAAAACCCGTTTGATGTACTCAAACGGGTTTATTAATATGATGATTTACACGCATACCATTAACACATCGCTTGAGAGCAATAATGTGAATAATGATGATGCAATTGATTTGATAACATTATGATTTTGTATTAATCTTAAAATTGTGCTGCAAATATAAGTGATAAAATAGTTACAACCAAATTTTTAATTTAACTAAATGTGTCGAAAATATTAAAAACTAAACCACTCTGCACTGAAAGTGT